>JASHPH010000173.1 GCA_030038255.1 Candidatus Sulfotelmatobacter sp.
CGCTCCGTCGTAGTAGCAGTTGAACGATCCGATCGGGTTGCCATTACTGTCGAGCAGCGGCAAGCAGTTCACGTCGATGTCGCCCAGCGTCACATCATAGAAAATGCAATGCTGATCGACCTGATTGCCCAGAGTCGAGTCACACGAGCTGTTTCCCGTGAATCCGTACTCGAAAGCAGCCAACAGGTAGTAAACGAAGTTGGGATTCCCTTGGTACTTTTCGGTCGTCTGATTGATCATCGCCTGAATGCCAGCCATGATCGGCGCACCGTACGACGTTCCGCCGCCGCTAGACCAGTTCACGGGCGCACCTACGCAGGGTGCTCCCCAAGTTGGGTAGAATTGTTGATCGGAATAACAAAGTACATAGGGGTACCCCCAAATTCCGTCGCTTGCAAACAGACTGACGTCCGGCAAATCGCGCACGCCGTCTCGCGGGTTACCATACACCAGGTACTGATAAAGGGGTTTTCGGTAGCCCGAGCAAGTGCCGCCGACTACGTCCCATATGGCCGTGGTTCCAAACGCGCAGGCGCTCGGGCCGCCGCCTCCAGCCACGTCATCTAGGAAGTACGCTTCGCCGAGGGTGCTGTTGCAGAAGCCGCTGGTTCCATAAGTCTGGCTGAAGCCTTCGAACTCAGCGATGAGCAAGCTGGCGCAGGAATCGTTCCACGGAATTTCGGGAACATACGAGAGGGCATGGCTGTAGTAAGGACCATTCGTGGCACTCCAGTAGGTGGAGTTTGTGCCGAAGAAGGAGTCCGCAAAGTCCGTGCCGCCTACCGCAACATTGTACGGCGTGCTAGCCAGACCGTTGACGTTGATGCCGTACTCCGCCGCGGGTAAGAACATATCCGTCACGTCTGCGCCACCGTCACCCGACCCCACGAATACGCTAACACCCTCCAGAACGGCAAGCTGATAAAGCTGGTTCACGTAGGCATTGAAGGTCGAACCCAAATAAGTTTCCTGTGCCGCGTAACTCATGCTGATGATCGCTGGCGGCCGACCAGGCCCGGTCAGGAGGTTTTGAATCGCGATGAGGGGGCCCCAGTTCGTGTTTGTATCCGCGCATGAGGCCAGGGCGATCGCCGCACTGGGCGCTGCCGCACTCGCCCATTCGGTATCGAGCGCTGCTTCGGGATCGTCCCCGTTTACGCCCGGATCTGCGCAAGTGCCCCCATTGAACGGGTTGTTGGACGGCTGCGGATGGATTTGCGTTAGGGTACCTTGCGGAAATTTCTGTGCAAGGCCAAAGGTCTGTCGGAAGGTATACCAGTCGGCCGTCGTGTAGAGATCGGTGTCTTCCACCACCACAATCGTCTGGCCCTGGCCAGAAACTCCCCGGGCATAGAGCGGATTCATGTTGTAAATGGTTGCCAGATCTCCCGGCACCACCAGCTGCCCAGTCGCTACCGTGTAAATGTTCCTTTCGCGTCCAGAAGCGGGCCGCGGCTTCATGGCCGGATGGGGCCGAAAGTCGTTCATCGAGACGACACCGTGAATTGCGGGCGCAAGAGCTGCCGGGATGCTCGGATCACTCGAATTGGCGATATGGGGCTTGCCGTTCACGGAGAGGTTGTGGATCTCCGTGTGGAAGGCTTCACGAATCGCGCTGGCAGGACCGGAAAAATCGTAGGCCGCACACCGGCCAAGATCCGGGTGATCAAGCCCCTAAGGGACGGGGTAATCGCCGACTTCAAGGTCACCGAGAAGATGCTGACTTACTTCATTCAAAAGGCTCATCAACGCCGAACGCTGGTTCATCCCCGGGCGATCATCAGCGTCCCCTCCGAAATCACACAGGTCGAGCGCCGCGCGGTGACGGACTCGGCCTATCGCGCATTCGCTGGTAAGCCGCTGCATCGGATGGCAAAGATTTCGGGCGGCGTCGAGGCTTCATGTGTTTCACAGAAGGGACAAAACGTGGTTTCCCGGGTGAATTTCTTGAAGCGGAGATCGCCGGGCCGGACCGCCTCTGTTTCGGCCACGATCACCCATCGTCCCGTGAAGACGTCTTTGCGAAACTGGGACATCGCTTAACTCTTTACTCGACCCCTTTTGCCCGGCTTAGATAGCCGTCCGCTTCCTCGCCACGGGAAGGTCATTCATCGTGTGTCTCCCGACAGATGCGGACCTCCGCGCGCTATGAGCACCGGACAATGGGCACGGCACACCACTTGAGTGGCAATTGGCCATACCAAAGCCGGAGCTGCTCTCCCGGAAACTCCCCGAGCACTCATTACAATCAAGCTGGCGTGCAGGTTGGCGGCAATCGTAACCAACCCCTCAACGCGATCACCCTCTTGAACGGCAAACTCCGACTCCCGCGGCCGACCCTCTGCCGAGTGGATCAGGCTTTCGAGCCGTTTTCGAAAAGCCACAATCCTGGAGTTCCCAAAATGGAAAGGACCCATTGTCGGTCCTTCGGAGACATGCACGAATCTGAGTCGCGCGCCGTGATCCTGAGATAAAGCGAGTGTGTACGGCAAGCCGTCCAAAGAACTAAGAGTGTAGTCAGTTACATACACGATTTGCTCAAACTCTTCCTTCGCCAATTCCACCGCGGTGACCCGCGGGCCTATGATTAAGATGGGACATGGTACGGTGCGGAGAATTTCCCCAACCGCCACGTCCAGGTCTGACTTCCTCACCTCCTGAGCTTGCGTTCCGATCACCACCAAGTCGACTTGCCATTTCCCGATGACCTCGCAGATCGCTCCGGGCGAGGCCGCGCCTGTCAAGGATATTTTTGAGCCATAGCGGCGTGCGAACCCGACCGCGTAGGACAGTATCGCTTCCGATGGCTCCATGAACACCGTTGCTAGCAGTATGTTTTTGATAGAAAGACGGGTTTGCTCCTCGACAAAGGGCACGTTCCACCTCCGTGACAGCGTTCTTGATAATTGGCACTCGCCGGTGCGGCGAGTTGCAACAACACCAGCTGTAATGGGTCTCTCCGACCATGCCGTCTCGGGTTGGACGGTTCTCCAGTCGGGGTTCGGACCGCGAGCCGAACCCCCTGAGGAACCATGGGTGTTCCGTTTGCGTCTGAATTCCGCTCATGCTCCTACGCGGCTTCCTGAAGCCACCGCTGCTCGGATGGCTCTTCGAGCCGCTCGGACGGCCCTTCCAGTTGCTGGATGGTCTCCAGCAACCAGCCTTCGAGCGTCTGCTCAATTTCCTCGTTGGTTCCTGTCCTGTACAGGCTGTCCAGCGTCTCGCCCATCCCATTCAAAGGAATGTGACGACATGGAACAGTTTCGAAGCGACATTTCGTCGGAACAAAATTCATCAGCACACAGTTAGTCTCCGGGCAGGCGGAGCATCGTTCTTTGGGGCAGGTTGGCGAGTCTTCGAAGACTAGTGGAGCCCTCCATACGAGCGGTGCGCGGTATCCGCCCTTTTGCACAAACTTCAGCTCATTCATAAGAACCTGGAGTGTGTTCTCGTTTTCCCTTTTCATACCCACCTCACGGACCTTAAAACCTCGCACCCGGGACCGGCCTATTCAGGCAGCCACCGGCGTGCGATCTGCCATCACGAAGACCTTCCGTGGCACTCCTTGCGTGCGCACCACAGTGACTCCGTGATCTCCATCGGGCTGTACGGTCATCGCTGAACAGCACGAGGAGCACAACCAGAAGTATTGGGGACTGTGCGATCTGCCCACGTAGTTCGGATCCGACGGCGGTCCGCGCAGGGGCGCGTCAGGCTTGGGCTCGAATACGAATAACCTTCCTTCGTGAAAATAACGGAATCTAGCGGAACAGGCTGGATTGGCGCATTTGGCGAGCATGGAAATCCTCCGCACTCTTGATTGACTAAGGTGGAAGGTTGCGCCCGTGACCGCTCACGGGTATCCAGTTATTTGACCGTCTATTCCCCAGGGAGTGCCGGCGAGTAGCAACTCTCGGAAATCGTACTGTAAGCGATTGTTCTGCTTATACGCGCTCGGGAGCGAGGTTTCAGTGATCACGGTCACTATCCCGGTGACCACGAATACAGTCGACTGTGACCATGTTGCGACAGCACACCGCCATCACAGACAATCGGTCTTTTTCGCCGATGCATGAACGCTCGGCGCAGCCCAAGCCACCGCGGATTGACGTTCCTGTCGGTTAGATCTCGTCGATCTTGGCCGCGAGAGTAAAATCGCCTTCCGTGAGCCCGTTAATCCTCTGAGGCTTGCCTCATCATCGGGCGAAATTAGGCTTACGCCGCTTTTGCGGTCTCGCCCATGATCTCCGCTTCGGCCTGGAGCCAGTCATCGAGGTCGTGGCCGTCCTCCCGACCGCGCCACACATAGAGTTCATACGCGCGCCGGGCGATTTGTTCTAAGACATCATTGGGTGCTTCGCTGCTGGCAAGCGTTTTCTTTTTCTTGCGGGTCCCTGCCATGGGGGAGCCTCCTTTCGGCTGGAGGTTACTGTGAGCGCGAGCCGTGAAAGAGCTCGTGCGGGAGAAGACTTGCTCAAGTTGCGGCGTTTGAGAAAAAGTACGCCAC
>JASHPH010000174.1 GCA_030038255.1 Candidatus Sulfotelmatobacter sp.
ACGCTCGCAATTCTAGCCCGATTTTCGCCCGGCATCCTGGCCAGACGCTTTGTGCGGTTTGCATCGCGCCGACTGCAAGAGTACTTTCTACAATTCATGGCCCATAGCGCGGCAATCAGGCATCTGAAACGCGTCGATCCCGTTTTGCGCCGCATCATCGCGCAGGTCGGGCCCTGCCGGTTGCATGAGCGGGTTCAGCCCAACCGCTTCCGCGCATTGGTGATGGCGATCATTGCTCAGCAGATTTCCTGGCATGCGGCTCGTACGGTGGAGGCACGATTTTGCGCTCTCTTTGGCTGCGACAGCGAAGATCGCCACGCGAGGTTTCCAGGGCCCGAGCAGATCCTTGCCACTCCCAGCCGCAAACTCCGCTCCGTCGGTCTTTCACGCCAAAAGATACGCTACATCCGCGACATTGCCGCTCGGGCCGCCTCCGGTGAGCTCCCACTCGCTCGCCTCGGCCGAATGAACGACCAGATGATCATGGAGCGCCTGACCGCGGTGAAGGGAATCGGCAGATGGACAGCCGAGATTTTCATGCTCATTTCGCTCGGCCGCCCGGACGTGTTGCCCGTGGACGATCTCGGGATTCAGCACGCCATCCGCCGGGCTTATCGGCTGCGCCGGATGCCTTCAGAGAAAAAAATGCTCGAGCTTTCCGAAGCGTGGAAGCCTTACCGGAGTGTCGCTGCCTGGTATTTGTGGCGCTCGCGGCGCGACCGGACTACTCCAAGGAAATGAGCGGCCCTGCTGCTACTTCTTCAGACGCTTTCCTCCGCCCTGGCCGCCGCCCTTCCGCCCTGACGCGCCCGCGTCCCGATTCCTCTCCCAGATAATCCGCAACCCGTCGAGAGTTAGATGCTCATCCACTGCTTCGATGTGTTTCGATCCTTTCGCCACAAGCGGCGCCTGTCCTCCCGTAGCCACCACACGCGTCCCGCTGCCGAGCTGCTGCTTCATCCTTGCCACAACCCCGTCCACCAGATCCACGTACCCGTAGAACAGTCCCGCCTGCATCGATGCTACCGTGTTGGTCCCGATGATTTTCCCCGGATCTTTAATTTCCACGCGCGGCAGCCGCGCGGTGCGGGCAAATAGCGCCTCCGCGGCTATCCCCACGCCTGGCACAATCACTCCGCCAAGATACTCGCCCTTCTCGGATATCGCATCGAAAGTGATCGCGGTCCCAAAGTCCACAACCACGCACGGTCCACCGTATTTCGCATGCGCTGCCACTGCGTTTACCACCCGATCCGCTCCCACTTCCGATGGATTGTCGTAGAAGACGGATACTCCGGTGCGTACTCCGGGCTCGACGAACAGCGCTTTGGTCCCAAAATATTTCTCGGACATTTCCGCCAGCGTGGAATTGAGCGGGGGGACTACAGAGCTGATGATGATTCCCTCCAGTTCCCCCTGCTCCAGTCCCGCGTTTTGGAACAGGTTACGAGCCAGGATGCCGTATTCGTCCACCGTTTGGCTCCGGGCCGTGGTCAGCCGCCAGTGAGCGGCCAATTTTTCGCCCTTATACACACCCAGCACCGTATTCGTATTTCCGATGTCAATCGTCAGCAGCATTGCTCAGGCCTCGCGCACATCTCCCGTCAGCACCGGCTCTGTTTTGCCGTTTTCACGCGTCACCCGTAGCACGCCGTTGGGCTCCAGGCCTGCTGTTGTGGCCAGAAAAGTTTCCTTGGCCGTGGCCACGCGCACGCGTTTCCCCTCGCAGAAACTAGACACCTCGGAGAACCGCCGCAGCACTGCGTCCCCGCCCTGCCGCAAATACTGAGTGTAGTATTGGTCCAGCCAGCGCAGTACTCGCACGACCAGATCGCCGCGCGAATGCGTACGTCCCGTTTCGATTCGCAGTGACGTGGCAATCGCCCGCAGGTCCGAGGGCAGCGATTCGTGGTTCACATTCACACCGATCCCGACCACCACATAATGCACGCGGTCCGGCTCGGCATGCATTTCGGTCAATATGCCGCCGAACTTCTTTCCCCCAAGCAGCAAGTCATTCGGCCATCGCAGATCAGGCTCCATGCCGGTCTGCTCCGCGACTGCGTCTCGCGCCGCGAGCCCGGCAACAAGTGTAATCAGCTGGGCCTCCACGGGTGTGAGGACCGGACGCAGCACCACGCTCATATAAATCCCATTCGATTTTTCCGAATGCCACATGCGCCCCACGCGTCCGCGGCCTGCCGTTTGCTGCTCGGCCAGCACTAGCGTCCCGTTCGGCGCACCATCGTGGGCCATATCCAGCGCCGCATCGTTCGTCGAATCAATCGTGAAGAAATGATGGATGTGTTTTCCGAAGGCGGTACCTTCCAGGCGTCGCCGCAAGACCCCAGGCATCAGCACGTCTGCGGCCTTTTGGAGATGATAGCCCGTTCGCGCGTGGCCTTTCACGTCCACGCCGAGCGACCGCAGTTTGTTCACCCAGTGCCGGACTGTGTGTCGGCTCACGCCAATCTGTTTCGCCATCCGCGTCCCGCTCACGACGATCATCGGGTTCGCGGACAATAGTTGCAGCAATTCCAGGATTTTTCGGTCGGTGGTTTCCGGAAGCGTCCGTGCGGCGGAGGTATTGCCCATGGCGTGTGCGAGCTTACAGGCGCGGCCCCGATTCGACAAGCAGGCTCAAATCCGCTGCCGGCGCTGAGTGCGTCAGCGCACCCACCGCGATGTAATCCGCTCCTGCCGCGGCGTAGGCCTCCACGTTTTCCAGCGTCACTCCGCCGGATATCTCCAGCACGCATCCGGGTCGCAGTCCCCTAGCCAGACCAACCAGGCGAGCCGCCTCATCCGGCCTCAAATTATCAAGCAGCAGGCAATCTACGCCCTCCGCGAGCGCTTCGCGCGTCTCCGCTTCGTTTCTGACTTCAACCTGGATCGGGACTGCCTCGTCCCACTGTGCGGCAAAAGGCGCAAATGAGTCGTACGCCGTCATCTCCGGCATATCGCCGGAGCCGCGAAAAAACGCCCGCGCGCGGCGCAGCGTTTCGCGAACGCTGCCTGCAGCGGCGATGTGGTTTTCCTTGATGAGGACGGCATCATACAGTCCCATGCGGTGGTTCACGCCACCGCCCATCCTCACCGCATATTTTTCCAGGCGCCTGAGCAGAGGGAGCGTTTTTCGCGTGTCGCGAATCTTGGTATTCGACCCTGACGCTGCGCGCACAAAACTGCGCGTCAGTGTCGCCACTCCTGACAGATGGCACAGCAGGTTGAGTGCTGTACGCTCGCCCGTCAGCAACGCTCGTGCGCCGCAATCCAACTTGGCCAGCACGGCATCCGCCGCGCCCTCGCCGCCCTCCGCGATTCGCGTTTCCATCCGCGCCGCCCCGTCCAGTGCACGAAACACCCGCTCCGCAAGCGGCAAGCCCGCGACAACCACTTGGCGCCGCGCGACGATCTGAGCGCGCATCCGCAGATCGCCGGGTACAATCGCCCGCGCCGTCAGGTCGCCCGCGCCGATATCCTCATCCAGCGCCGCCTGCACAAAAAACGCAATTTCCGGCGAATTCCAGTCCATGGTGGCGGAGGTCCCAATGCTTGGTGGCGGCATCTTCCTTGCGGGCGCTGGCCTAGCCCTCCAGTTGGCCCAGCCGGACGCGCAATTTTTGTTGCTCAGCTTTTCGTTCCCCGAGCGCTATTTCCTCGGCCTTGACCACTTTATCGGGAGCCTTGCTCCGGAATGCCGAATCGCTCAGGCGCGCCATTTTTGCCTCGATATCTCTCTCGATCCGCTCCAGTTCTTTGCGCACCTTCGCGGCCTCGGCCGCACGGTCCACGGCCTCTTCAAACGGAATCAACAGTTCAAACTCGGCCGTTGAGCGCACCGCCCCCCGTCCAGGATCAGGGTGTCTGCCAGGTTCAGCTAACACCACCGAGCTTAGATTCCCCAACCGCAGCAGCGCATCCGAATGCCTCTCCAACAACGACCGCGAGACCCCATCTGCCGGAGCCAACTCTGCTGCCACACGCCGCTTCGGATCCAATTTCATTTCTGCACGGATGTTACGGGCTGCAGCGATGATCTCTTGCAGCAGCATCATTTCCTTCTCGGCCTCCGTGTCCAGCCACTCTTTTTCGGCTTTCGGATAACTTACCAGCGAAATCGATTGCGCCTCGCCCCCCGGCAGCCGCATCCACAATTCCTCGGTCACAAAGGGCATGAATGGATGCAGCATACGCAACGCGGTCCCGAGGACGGCGTACAGGTTGCGCCAGGTCGCCACGGTATCTTCGCGATTGCCACCCTCCAGCCGCGGCTTCATCCATTCGATATACCAGTCGCAAATATCTCCCCAGAAGAAGTGATACACAGAGTGCGCCGCCTCATGAAACCTGTACTCCGCCAGTGCGCGGTCGGTTTGCTCGATGGCTGTAGCCATCCGCGAAAAGATCCAACGCTCCGCCAGGTCCAAGCCCCCGGCCGCGCGCGTCGTGCGCCGCCGGACCTCCAGCCCGGCCACCTCTTCAAATGAAATGCCCGCCGCCTCCAGCTTCTCCAGATTGACAAACAGGAATCGCGCCGCGTTCCAAATTTTGTTCGCAAACGCCCGGCAGCTCAGAATCCGCTCTTCACTGAGGGAGATATCTGTTCCCGGCGCGGCCATGATCGCAAGTGCGAACCGAAGCGCGTCGGTTCCATGCTTCTCAATCAATTCCAACGGATCCACCACGTTTCCACGCGTTTTCGACATCTTCACGCCATGGGGGTCGCGCACCAGCGAATGAAGATAGAGCTGACGGAAGGGTATGCGTTCTGCCGTTGGTCCGCGTGGCGCGAGCTTCAGCGCCATCATGATCATGCGCGCATCCCAGAAAAACAGAATGTCGTATCCGCTGATGAGCAAGCTGGTCGGATAAAAATCCCGTAAATCCTCGGTTTCGTCCGGCCATCCCAGCGTGGAAAAGGGCCACAACGCCGAACTGAACCAGGTGTCCAGCACATCCGGGTCCTGCTCCAGCCGCTTGCCGCCGCATTTGTCGCAGGCAAGGGGCGGACTCGCCGCCTGCGCCCGGCCGCCAACCACCTCCACGCGCGAATCGCGCGCCGGACTCATCGCCCCGCAATCCCCGCAGTGCCATATGGGTATCCGGTGTCCCCACCAGAGCTGTCTCGAAATGCACCAGTCTCGGATCCCTTCCAGCCAGTTGATCAGTATCTTCCGCTGATTGTCTGGCACGGTCACGATCCTGTTTTCACGCACGACGGCCAGCGCCGGTTCCGCCAGCGGTTTCATCTTGCAAAACCACTGCGTGGAAATCCGCGGTTCGACCACAGTCTTGCATCGCTGGCACACACCCACTGAGTACGTGTGCTCGTCGATGCGTTCGATCAGCCCCTGTTTTTCAAGATCCGCCACGACCCGGCGACGAGCCTCCTGGCGGTCCAATCCTGCAAACGTTCCAGCAGCCGAATTCATCTTTCCATCTTCCGAAATCACTTCGATCTCGGCCAGACTATGCCGCCGGCCGATTTCAAAATCGTTGGGGTCATGCGCGGGAGTGACTTTCACCGCGCCCGTCCCGAATTGGGGATCAACCAGCGGGTCTGCTACCAGAGGAATCCTTCGATTCATCAGCGGCAGCACCAGAGTTTTCCCGACCAGATGCCGGTAGCGGTCGTCCTCCGGATGCACCGCGACTCCGCTGTCCCCCAGCATCGTTTCCGGACGCGTCGTGGCCACAACCACGAACTCCGTGGACCCCTCCACCGGGTAGCGGATCAGCCACAACTTGCCGTGGCGCTCCTCGTGTTCGGTTTCCAGATCGCTCAGAGCCGTCATGCAACGCGGGCACCAGTTGACGATGTACCGCCCCCGGTAAATTAATTCCTGGCGGTACAGCCGCAAAAAGGCTTCCAGTACGGCTCGGTACATGGGCGGGTCTAGCGTGAAACGCTCGCGCGACCAATCGCACGACACGCCCAGCCGAATCATCTGGTTCTTGATCGTTCCACCGCTCTGCGCCTTCCATTCCCAAACGCGCCGCTCGAATTCCTCTCGTCCCATGTCAACCCGCTTCAATCCCTGCTTGGCCAGTTCGCGTTCCACAACAACCTGGGTAGCAATTCCCGCGTGGTCCATTCCCGGCAGCCAGAGTGTGCGAAATCCGCGCATACGATGCCATCGCACCAGGATGTCAATCTGGGTGTGCTCCAGCATGTGGCCGATGTGGATGGAACCGGTCACGTTCGGCGGCGGGATCACAATGGAGAATGTTGGGGAGGAGCTCTCCGGCCCGGCCACGTAAAGCTTTCGCTCGAACCACTCGCGAGCCCACCGCAGCTCGATTTCCTGCGGTTCATATGCCTTTGGAATCTCGCGGCTCATTTGAGTAAGCGTACGACTATACGAGCCGCCACAGCGCCGCGTCAAACCTACGCTGTTTCTGCCTTGAGAACATATCCCAGCCCGATGAATTAGCGTTCTCCCAAATCGGTGTCCTCATATTCAATCCTGACGGATCAGCCGCTTGACACATGTGCGCGCAATAGGGATAGTAAAATGTATGTTGCAACGCGGCCTGATCTGTCTGGCCATCCTGCTCAGCCTATGCGTTTCGGTGGTCGCGTTTCTGCCGGTGGGCGCTGGTCCTTACACTGCTATTTACGGTCCTGCCAGTGCCCTGCGTGCCCAGCGCGCCCTCTTGCTCTTGGTTCTAGCCATTGGTTTCACTTCGCTGGAATTTGAAGTCCTTTTCGCGATTGGCTCATTTGGATCCCCATGCGCCGCGGATGGCCGCCGTTTCGCCCCCGGGCTCTGTTCCGATCCAGCACTGAGCATTTCTCTCCGCTGCTGAGCTCACCCCAGTCCTCAATTTAGGCTTTGCCATCCCATCCGTGCTTCTGGCGCCCTGTGGGCGCTCATTTCAAGTTTGCTCTTTATTCTAAATTCTTCTTTCGGAGGAAAAGATGAAATACGCGAAGAAGGAATGGCTCTCTCTATGGATTGCTTTCTTGGTCGTCGTATTCAGCACCGCGTGCCACCACGAAGTTGCTAAAGCTCAGCCTAACGTGCCAGCGCCCACGCCCGCCCCCACGGCGGCGATTTCGGCCGATCCGGGGTACATTCAGCACGGCCAGTCCACTCTACTTTCCTGGCAGACCACCAACGCCAATGACATCAACATCCAGGGCCTTGGCACCGTGCCGGCCACGGGCACTCGCACCATCTACCCTGCCGATTCCACGACCTACCTGCTCGTGGCCAAAGGCGCCGGCGGAGAGGGCACGGCTTCGGCTCGCGTCACTGTAAATTCTCCAGTCGCATCCTCCTCCAATCCCGGCGAATCTGAAGAGCAGCTGTTTGCCGAGACGGTAAAAGACGCTTATTTCGACTACGACCGCTTCAGCATTCGTCCAGACGCAATGACCTATCTCGAGACCGATGCCAAATTCCTTAACCGGTATCGCGACGTCAAGGTCGTTGTGGAAGGCCACTGTGACGAGCGGGGCTCCGAAGAATACAACCTTGCGCTGGGCGCCAAGCGCGCCGCGGCCGTCGAGCAGACCCTCGCGCGGCTCGGAGTCCAATCCGCGCGCATCCAGACCGTCAGCTACGGCAAAGAAAAGCCCTTCTGCACGTCCTCCAGCGAACAGTGCTGGCAGCAGAACCGTCGCGGCCACTTTACCGAACGCCAGTAGTTCCACCCCCTGGAGCGGGGCGGACCCGTCTGCGCAGTGGATCTGCTCAGGCCGTTAGGCCGGAGTGGTTGGGCAAGCAGGTTCCGCGGGCAGGCTCGGGTTCGCCCCTCCATCCAGCGCTGGCAACTGCCGGTATGCTGAGGGTTAAGGCACGGCGCGACTTCGTTTGGATAGAGCGCGAGGGTACTTGATTGGAAACGCCGCATTCGGTGCGGTGTTTGTTTGCTCGCCTTGCAGTGGGAGGTTTACTCCAGCTTTTCGAGCTCTTTCTTGATCATCGCTTCGATGATTGGCCGTACGATTTCTTTCGTGATTTTCTCGATGATGTAGGGGTCGAGTTGTGCGAGTACACGCTCGGATATCGATTCAACCATTTCCGGATCAGCTGGGCGCGGGACTCTGATGGTTGGCGGGATCGCCCGCACAGGTTCTGCAGGCGCGGTTGCAACGGGCGCGACCTCTTGCGGCCGCTCGACCTGCGGCGGAGCGGCAGGTGCAGCCTGGACAGCTCCGGTCGCTGGGCCCACTTCCGCTGCGGCCACTTGCGCTCGATGCCGCGCCAGAATCGTGTCCACAGCGCTGATCGTGTGATCGATCGCGGGTCCGGTCAGCGGAGGGCCTGCGGCTGCCTCTGCATTTTCCTCTTTCGCAAGGAACTGCTGGTTCTGTGCGGAAACGCGCGCCGCGATTTCCTGCGCGCGCTTCACTTCCTCCTGCAGGATATGCTTCGGCAGTTCTGAAGTTTCCTCGAATTCACTCGTGCCGGCTCCCCCCTCTTCCGTCGGCGCGGTAACCGCAAACTCAGGGGCGGGCCCAGTTTCCCCGCTGGCAATCCCGCGCATGACTGCAGGCGCGGGCGTCGGCGGCGTCAAGAAACCCTCCGTTCCCTCATGCTCAAGGCCGGGTTCCGGCGCGCCCGCAGGCGTCTCGCCGCGGGCCGTCGATGCGGCCCACCCAGACGAGCTCGACACCAGATCCTCCGCCGGTCCGATGCTGTGCTCGCTGGACTCCGTGTGCTCTTCGGTGATCAGCTCCATTGGCTCGGAGTGCCCAAAGTCAACGGGGATTGGCGGCATTTCTGGGTCTGGTGTTTTCGCTTCTTCGCGAATCCCTCCGAACCGAATCTCAGCTTCGTCCTGCTCTTCCTCCTCCTCTGTATCTTCCAGATCCCCGGCCTCCTGCTCCTCTCCTGCCTCTTCTTCCTCTGTCGGTTTCAGCATGTCCTCGAAGGCCAGAGGGCTTTCCTCGCCGTGGAAATCCACCACCGAGGGTGGCACGGCGAACTCTTCTTCCTCCACATGCTCCGGCGTCGTGAGTGCGCTATCCCTTTTTAGGATGTTTGAAATGTCCGAGGCGCTCAGCTTGGCGGTTTCCTCCATGACCGGGGGAGGTGCCGACTCGTTCAAATCCAGCTTGAACCCTTCTGCTCCCGCCGGCGTTGCGTGTGCGCCTTCTGGGCCAAGACGCTGCGTGCGATCCGGCGGAGAGACATCCGGCCGGGGAACCTCCACCGTCCCGCTTCGACCAGCCATCGTCGGGCGTGGCACTTCCACGGTGCCGGAGCTAGGACGGCCGGAAGGCTCGGGCTCCAACCGCTGCGTTCTTTCCGTCGGCGGCGGTTCCGCCGGAGCCGGCATCCGCAGAGTGCCGGTTGGCGAATGCGCTGCCAAACCCAGGTCCTGAGTTCGCTCGATGTCTTCCCCCCCGGGTCCGGCTTCTGCCGCCGGCGCCGCCGCAGCTGCCGCTTTCCCCAGGAGCGATTTCACCAGTTCAATCAGCGGCTCCGGCGGCACAAAGGGCTTTTTCAGTACGGCATCGGCGCGCACGCGTTCCACCTCGCGCTCGTCCAATGGGTCGAACGCGCCTACCAGCAACACTACGGGGACATGCGCGAAACGGTCGTCCTTCTTCACGTATTCGCATACTTCGTACCCGTTCCGAACGGGCATGAAGATATCCGCCAGGATCAAATCCGGGACTGACTCAGCCAGCTTTCGTACTGCAGCCTCGCCGTTGCCCACGGCCACGACTTCGACGCCCTGATCTTTCAGAGCGATACCGACCATCTTCTGGATGTTGCTGTTGTCGTCGGCTACCAGGATTGTGGACACAATCCACCCCGTCTCCGCGGGCGCGGGCAAACCCGGCCGGAAACTGATGCTAGATTCGTAACACCACTGAGGCGAGGAGTCAACCACCGTTGCTCGGCGGGTGCTGGCAGGGAAAGGGCGGGTCCAATCCCAGGGGTCGGATTCTTACGGTGCTCAGCTTCGGTCTTGGTTTACCGCTCGGCGGTCACGCCCAGCCGCTTCATCTCTTCGGCATAATACTTTCGGTAGAGGATATCCCACTCCGCGCTTCCCTCCGGGATATCTTTCTTTTGAGATGAGATCTTCTTCCTGACGTCCGTGTCCATCTTTTCTTCTTCGCGGAGAAAACCGGTCAGCAGTGCGACGATCTTCTGGCGGATCGTTTCGCGGTCTTCGATGAACTCCACATCGTCGCTGGCGACAAAATGTTCGATCACGGCGTGAGACAGGCGCACGACTTTTTCCCGGCTCAGTCGCATCACCTGAGGATCAGCTTGCGGTCGCGTGCGAGCTGGCCCTTCACCTTTTTGTACATCTCCTGATACGACGCTCCCGTCTTCTTCATCTCGTCGGCATACTGCGTCAAAATCTGCCGCACCTCTTCATTCAATCGGTCCTCGACCGAGAGCTCCTCGTCCATCGCCGTGCGCACACGCGCGGCCAGATCCGCCTGCTTGGGGGTTTCGATCATCTCCCCTTCCACTAGGTGGCGCACCGTTTCCCGGGCCATATAGGTGATGAAATCGCGTGGCAGCAGCATTCCCCGCCGGCTCCCCCTCGGTGCGCGCTTCTCGAGTGAGTCATTGCGCGCCCATTTTTACTTTAACCGTCGTGTACGGCGGGAGTCAACCGGCGTTCACGATGGCTATTCTTTCGCCCGCGCGCGCTGCTGCGATTGTTCTGCCTCGGAGAATGCCTGCGCGAGAGAGAACTGCTCTGCTCCACGGTCGGGACGCCGGCGAAATCGCGCTCCGCCTGTGGAGACCCTTCGGCCGGCTGCGTCGTTGACGCTCCTCATCGCTTCCGGTACGATTCAAAAGTGGGGCGGTTAGCTCAGCGGTTAGAGCATCCCGCTTACACCGGGAAGGTCCACCGTTCAAATCGGTGACCGCCCACCATCAGTGGTCTTCACGACACGCGCGGGGCCGTAGTTCAGCTGGTTAGAACGCATGCCTGTCACGCATGAGGTCGCGGGTTCGAGTCCCGTCGGCCCCGCCAAATCCCACAAACCCGCAATTCTTACTTCGGTCGATTCGCCGGCCGTCGCTTCGCCTTGATCAGCACATCGATCGAGTCCGGCCGTCCATTCCAGAAGTCCAGCCGTATGCGCCCATCCGGCATCTGCGATACCTTCGCAGGAATCGAGCTATCGAGCAGGTACCATCCCTCCGGCAGCACGACCGCATTGCTTGCGCGCCCCAGGCTGCGGTCGAACACCAATTCGTCGCCCTCCAGCCGGTAGCCGGCGGGGGCCGTGTACGTCTCTGATATTCGCAAGCGAAGGGACTGGGCCGTTTTCACGGCAGCGAAGGGCACCACCACCACCTGCGCCGCCGGATCCACCTGTTCACCGGTATCCCACTTTGCGGCGGCAAGTTCCGCTCCGCTCATCAACTTCGTCTCCAGCTTTTCGCCTGTGTCCAGCACATAGGCGGATGGTTCGGAAACGGTGCTCCCACTGCGCACGATATTCAAGTACTTGTCGGCGCCCGGTCGCGATTCCGTATAGTCGTGATACAGGTCAAACGCGTGCGTCTCCGGCTGGTGCAGGAAATAGACGATATCGCGATCCTGCCGCGCCCGCTCAGACAGCCGGGCCCGTTCGCTTTCGCCTTCAAACGGCGCCTCCCAGCTCTTTGCCGGCCCCGGCGCTCGTGGCACGGCTGCCGCGCCTGTCTGCGCGCCTGCTCTGCCCTTTACCTCGAGAGGGGCCGGGACGCCCGTAAGGTTCATGAAGCTGATGGCAAGCCTTCCGTCGGGCTCTGCCAGAACTTGTGAGGGGATGTTGCAGCTCACCAGCTCATATCCGGATGGAAGCACCACGCTGTTCCTGGGAACTCCAAGGGATCGCTTGAAAACAATCGTGTCACCCTCGCGGTAATAGCTCTTGGGGTCTTTATATGTTTTCAGGATTAGCAGTCGCGCCTGGCCTTCCGCCGGCACCGGCCGCGCCAGATACACCTTGATGTAATCCAGTGTCTCATCTTCGCCCTTCAGCAACGGATCTTTCACCGCCTCCGCGCCGCTCACTAATTCAAATCGCAACTTCTCGCCGGTCATCGCGTCAATCACGGATTCATCGCTCGCCACGCTCCCCTTGCGGATCGGATTGAAGTAATACCTCCCTCCTACGGTCGTGGCTGTCACCTGGTAGCGAATCGCGAAGCTTGCGCTATCCGGCGCCAGCAATTCATATCGCGTGTAGGCGTCCGTTTCCGTCTGCTGCGTTGTTGCCGAGGCTGTCGGAGACGGCGCCTGCTGTGCACCCGCCGCTGCTGCACAGAGCACTGTCATCAAGCCGACGAAGATTTTGGCCATGGTTTGCTGGCTCCGCTTTTCATTCCCGCCACTGCTCGCGTCCAGCGAGGGCAGGAAATCTGCGGCCGGGCGACTCCAGGACGCTGCGTCCTGTGCAGGACTCAGCATCGCAACGCGTGCGCCAGCGATTCTACCCCGTGGGAAGGTGCCGCAACAAAGCGCGTCCTGCCACTCCGGCCATGCTGTCCTGCAGGAAGTGGGCCATCATGCCGGGACGCAGATTGTGCATGTAATTGGCCAGCAGTCCGAACAGGCATCCATAAACGCCGATGACAAACGCGGACTTCACCCCCTGATAGCCATGGCACGCGCCGAAAACGACGGCTTGGAGCACGAGTGCCGCGTCCTCACTGCCCGTCAACCTTGCGAATTGCTTTTGCAGGTAGCCGCGGAAAATAGTTTCTTCGCAAAATCCCGCGGTAGCCGAGAGCGCCACCCACACCGACATTTCTGCCGGCCCGTCGGGCAACAAATTGCGCAGTCCCGCGCTGGTTGTGTCGCGTACTGCCCAGCGAAGCACTCCCAGGATTACCGCGGCGCCCAGAAGAAACAGGATGCTGATTCCCAGTTCGCGCCCGAACGTGCCCGCAGATTTCCACCTCCCGCCGGTCAAGTCCGCGAGCCTGTGTCCGCGTTTCCGCACGCCCCAGGCGATAAACGCCACCGTCAGCCATTCCCACACGAACACTGTCGCGTAGTTGGCGATCCGGTCGCGTGAACTCAGCCCCGTCAACGGGGAAGTGGCTGCTCTCCACGCTGCGATTCCCGTCAGCAAGAGCAGGATAACTACCACTACAGCGGTGTGCCAACCGGGCGCGAAAAGCTCTGTTCGTTCCTGCCTCGGGGGCGCGTTATCAGGATTAACTTCAGAAGCAGCCATAGCCCTAGCCGGCCTTCACTTCATGGCTTGCTCGGATTTGCTGCCATCGTCGTGGGCGCTTTTTGGCGTCCAGCACTTTCTTGCGGAGCCGGATCGATTTCGGAGTGATTTCAACGAATTCGTCGTCAGCGATGAACTCTATTGCCTGCTCCAAATTCAGTTCCCGATGCGGAATTAGGCGAATCGCCTCGTCCGCCGTCGAGGCGCGCATGTTCGTTTGCTTCTTTTCTTTAGTGATGTTCACGTCCATGTCGGCTTCGCGCGCATTCTCTCCGACGATCATGCCTTCATACACGTCTACCCCCGGGCCGATAAACAACTCCCCGCGTTCTTGGAGGTTCCATAGCGCGAATGCTGTGGATCTCCCCTCCCGATCGGCCACCAGCGCGCCGGTCGGACGCAACGCCATCTCGCCGCTGTATTCGATCCATCCGTTGAAGATGGAGTGAATCAGCGCCGTGCCGCGCGTATCGGTCAAGAGCTGGCTGCGCAGGCCAATCAGTCCGCGCGCGGGGATGCGGAACTCCATACGCACCCGGCCCGATCCGTGGTTCACCATTTTCACCATTTCGCCCCGGCGCCCGCCCAGGTTTTCCATCAAAATCCCGATGAACGCTTCCGGACAGTCCACGACGAGCAGCTCTTCCGGCTCCAGTTTGCGCCCGCCTTCTGCGCGCACTACGATCTCTGGTTTACCGACCATCAATTCGTATCCCTCGCGGCGCATCGTTTCAATCAGGATAGCCAGTTGCAGTTCCCCGCGGCCCAGCACGCGAAACGAGTCGGTGGTTTCGCTGTCTTCTACGCGGATCGAGACGTTGGTAAGCAGTTCCTTCTCAAGCCGGCTGCGCAGATCGCGGGATGTCACCAGAGTTCCCTCGCGGCCGCAGAGCGGCCCGGTGTTCACCGTGAACATCATGGCCAGCGTTGGTTCGTCCACAGTGAGCGGCTCCAGCGGAGCCGGTGATTCGACCGATGTGATGCTCTCGCCGATCTGGATGTCTTCAACCCCTGCAATCGCCACCATGTCGCCGCATTCGACTTTGTCGGTCTCATCGCGTTCCAGCCCGCGGAACGTGAACAGCTTCGTGAGCCGCGCCGGCACCACCGCCCCGGACAGTTTGCTGATTCCCACCTCGGCGCCGCGGCGCAGCGTGCCATTGAACACGCGCGCGATTGCCAGCCGGCCCAGAAAGTCACTGTAATCGAGATTGGTCACCTGCACCTGCAGGATTCCTTCTGGATCGCCCGCAGGTTCGGGGATGGCCGATACAATCGCCTCAAACAAAGGCATTAGGTCGCGCGAAGCGTCGCCCATCACCCGGTGCGCCATGCCCGCCTTTGCATTGGAATACAGCACGGGAAAGTCGAGCTGGTCCTCCGTTGCATCCAGATCGATGAACAGGCTATAGATTTCATCGAGTACGGCCGCAGGGCGCGCGTCGCTGCGGTCGATTTTGTTCAATACCACAATCGGTGGGAGCCCCGCGGCCAGCGCTTTTTGCAGCACGTAGCGCGTTTGCGGCAGCGGACCTTCGCTCGCATCCACGAGCAGCAGCACGCCGTCCACCATGCGCAGGGCCCGTTCCACTTCCCCGCCAAAATCGCTGTGGCCCGGGGTATCCACGATGTTGATTTTCGTATCGCGGAAAAAAAGGGCCGTATTCTTCGCCAGGATGGTGATGCCGCGCTCGCGTTCCAGTTCGTTCGAGTCCATCACCCGGTCCACAAGAGCCTGGTTGGCGCGAAAAATGCCTGACTGGCGCAACATTGCGTCCACCAGCGTTGTTTTCCCGTGGTCCACATGCGCAATGATGGCGATGTTCCGAAGGTTCATGAGTTTGATTGCGAGCCAAATTCCCGAGCTAGGAGTGGCAGCAAGATGCGGCGCACCCGGCCAGTCGCATGCGATCCATAATAGCAGGGGGCTTCAGGTCAGGCCAATGTGCACCTGCACAGAGGGGTAAAACCTAAGAGACATTGCCATACCATGAAACGACTGCGTCGAGAAAGGGTGAGCGCAGGGGCACGGACTGTTTCTTGTAGTCAGCTCGTGCCCCTGTCGGATTTCCTGCGACGTTATGTGGCCTGTGCTACTGGTTCCCTTGATGCAGCCTGATTTCGTCTGCGATCACCGTGGGTTGCGTGGCCGTGTTGAATACCAGGCCTGCAACAGATACGGTTTGGCCCGTCGAAAGGGAGCTGACCCCGCTGAAGTTCTGGAAGTTGGTTCCCGTCACCGCGTCCACCTGAATCTGAGTGATCCCGGCGTTGGTGTAGAACATCGGCAGCGGGCTCAGGATGAAGTTGGCCGGCGATGCCGACGCGTTCACCGCGGATATCGGGGCCGTGATTTGCGACGGCTCCAACTCCAGGCTGGTCGCTCCGACAGTCACCGTAATATTCGGCGGAGTGCCGGAGACAGTGAGCGGCAGCATGGGCTGGAATAAGACCGTCTGTCCGGCCACTAGGTCCGAAACACTGGCGAAGCTCAACCCTGCGGGCAGCGTGAGGTCGTCTGAGTCAATGGAAAAGGCAGTGGACGAAGAAAGCTGGACGGTAACGGCAACGGCGGATGCCGCGTTCTGGAATTGCTGGTTAAATGAGGCCGGTCCTTGTGAAAAGCAGAGCCCGAACTGGAATTGGTTCTGCGCGGCATTAACGGAGAGGACTGTTCCCAGGAACGTCGGCAGGCCGGGCATCTGAAGCAGTCGCACTTCCGTGGCCTCGAGCGTGCCGCCTGACATCACATCCACCTTGACACTCAGCAATTGGCCCGTGGCGATGCAACCGAAGTTGTCCGCCGGGCAGGACTGTCCGAACTGGTACACCGTGTTGCTGTCGGTAGTGATCGTGGAGATGGACCCGTCGAAACTCGACTGCAGCATAAAGGTTGGCGATGTCACGCCCGTCACCATTCCAATCAGGCGCATGTGCTCCACTGGAGTGCTCGGCGGCGCCGGAAGCTGGTTCACGCTGACCGTCGGCGTCACCGAGAGGTCGTTCTGTACCGATGCATTCACATTGAAATCCATGTCTAGTACTACCGGCGAATTTGCCGTCAGGGTGATCGGGAACGGCGACGCGGTGAACGAGACCGACATCTGATTCAACGTGGGGACCACTTCGCAGACCTGCATAGGAGCGCATGACTGCGCGCCCACAGTGTAGGTTTGTGCGCTCTGGTTGTAGATGGTCATCAGCGGATTCGCAAACGTGGCGGAGAGTCCTGAATACATTCCCGACGGTACGTTCAAATTCGCCAGCACTGCGGACTCAGACTGGAGATGGATGAGTTCCACGTCCTGCGGTTGGGGAAGCATGTTGACAGGCGATTGCGACGCGTCGGAAGGCTGGAGCGTGGCGGCGGTAACTAGGATCTCGAATTTGAGTATCGTCACCCCGGCCGGCGGTGTGTCGTGAATTGTGACCGACACCGGAACCGCGTTGTTCCCTGGGCTGCTGGGCGCTTGGCTGGACGGTGAGTTGGAGTTGCTCGAGCTGGTGCAGGTCGCAAGCGTGAATGCCAGAAGAACTGCCAGAATTACACCAAATCCTCGCTGACGCATGAATCCTCCCCTTCAGTTGGTTTCACTGCTCACTTCTATTGGGCTGGGGAGGCAACAACCCCGATTATCGAGCGGATAGATGCGTCTGGCAACTGGAAAGTTGTCTGTATAAAGCCTTAAACGGCAGCATTCCACTACGCGACGAGCAAATTTACAAAGAATATAACTCATGTTCTGTAATAGGTTTATACGCCGGAGAGCGGAGCTGACACTTGCTCTTTACAGTTTTACGTTCGCCTCCGCGGGAGAAATGACTTCGTGCGCTGCTCGCTCGAACCGGCCCAGATGCAGCTAGAAAGTGAATCCAAGCTGGAGGTAAATGAGTCGGCTTGCGGCCAGCGACGAATAGGGCCCCTGCGCGAGCTGATTGGAACGTCCGAAGAACGGCGATGCGGTCGCCTCTGGCGACGTTGCGCTCGGCGGATTGAGCACGGCTGTCGGCGTGGCAAGGTTTTGGTAGTTGAATGCATTGCGCGCGTTCACGCTTAACGTCAGGTTGTAGCGTTTATTCGTGACCGGACCACCACCGAACCCGCCGAACCCTCCTCCCCCTCCTCCCGGTGGGCCACCGTGAGCTCCTGGAGTGTGCCCTCCTCCGCCTCCCCCTCCGCCTCCCGAAACTCCGCCCCCCGCACGTTCAGGCAGCTCCCCAAATCCCCACGTCTTGCTCACGCGCAGATTCATGGTGAATCGAGCGGGGCCGACCAGGGAGTTGATCGGCACGATCTTTTCACCGGGCTGCGGAATCGTATCGAACGAACCGAACGGGGTAACCACCACGTCCTGCGGCAGCGAATCCGGGCCGGCGTATGACGGTCGCTGGTTGAATTGTGAGCTGCCAATCAGGTCTTGGCTCAGCGTGATGCTATAGGGTTGCCCCGAACTGGCGACCACGAAAGGATAGATACGGATCGCGTGCGGGAGACCAATGCTTCCGCCCATGAAGAATCGGTTGCGGTAATCGAACGACGCGCGTCCGTAATCCTCCTGGAGGTCGTACGGGTTCGAGGGAAAGTTCGTTGCTCCGGAAGTGTCGCTGTGCGCATAGTTCAGCACGTAATTGCTGAACAGAGTGAGTTTCGTTCCCGCGCGAATGTTGAACTGCACAAAAAGCTGGTTCTGCCGGAACACTCCCTCCGACTGATACTCGTAAATATTGCCCGCCGCGGCGCCAAATGGATAGATCGGCCCCGTGCCCGGGACAAACGGGGCCGGACACGGGTCCGGATAGGGTCCGCAAACCGGCGTGTTGATGTTGTTCGTATAGAGCTGGTCGAACCCCCGCGAATCCAAGTACGTGATCGACGTGTTCGCGACCTTTGTAAGCTGTCTCTCCAGTACCACGGCTGTTTGAAGAACTCCCGGGGCACGCAGATTCGGCGCCAGGCGGTAGGCAGTCGGCAGCATCGTGCTGGCTGCGCCGGGACATGTCCCGGGCGTCGTGACCGCCGGAATGTTCGGGAAAAACGTGGGCGAGTCGTATATACACTCCAACTGGTTAATCCCATTCAGTCGGCGCGCTTGGAGAATAAGGTTTTCGGTGAAGCGATTGTAAAAAATCCCGCTGCCCGCGCGAAGAACCGTCTTCGGCGCCGTCTTCCCGTGCCCGATTCCCCAGGCCAGAGCCAGCCGTGGCGCCCAGTCCAGGTGGTCGGAAATGCCGGTCTGCGTTTCGAGTCGCAGGCCGGCGCTGACCGTGATGTTCTGGTGCACCTTCCAGTCGTCGCCCACATAGAAGCCGCCGTCGAACAGCGAATCTTCGCTCGATGGATTTCCTTGTGTAATCGCGAATTGCGTGGGCGTGCCTGTGCCTGCCAGTGCGCTCGCATAAGCGGCCAGCGAGGCGAAGTAATACGTGCCGTTGAATCCGGACGTGGCTCGGTCGCTGTCGGTCACCTCGCGCAGCCGCGCTCCGAACTTGATAGTGTGCTTCTTGGTCACAATCTGCGTGTAGTTCTGCAGCTCGTAGTGATTCGTTAGCTGCGTGATGATCCCGGCGCTGCTTCCCCCGCACTGGAATGCTCCGAAAACAACGATCGTCGGGGGCACCGGCGCGTCGCTGGTCAGGTTGGTCGTTCCCCCGCAGCCGAACAGTCCGGAGACCGCCAATGTGCCGCCCAAAGTCACCGGCATCTCGGTAAAGGGCTGGTGCAGCCACTGGAAGCGCGTTTCGTTGACGATATTCTTCCCGATCACCTGCGTGTCGCCCACTTGCAGCGTGTGCTCGACGTTGAGTGAGTCATACGCTTGTGAGGGAAGGTAAAACGCGTTGGTGAGCTGATTGGAGAGATCGTCGCGATAGTACTGGTAGCGCACCGTGAGCGTGTTGGATGGCGTCACTTGGTAGTCGAACCGCGGGCCTATGTTCACCCGGGTCCGCGGGGATGGAATCGACTGGCTGAACGCCGTGGCGGTGTTGCTGGCGTCTAAAATTTGGGCGTATACGATGTTCGCGTCGTTTATGTCTCGATATTGAAAGGAGAAGTTGAACGACGCTTTCTTGCTCAATGGCCCTCCGACGTTCCCGAAGAGCAGAATCGAATCGTAGGGCGGCACCGTCGTGGCAAAAGGACTCTTCGAATTGAAAGCTGAGTCGTTGCCCTGAAGAGTGATATCCCCGTGGAACTGGTCCATCCCCGGCTTCGTGAAAATCTCAATGCGGCCGTAGCCGAGCTGGTCGTACTCTGAAGAGAACGGATTCTGGTTGATTCGGATTTCGCGGATCGCCGACTTAGGCGGCAACTGCCCCGCTGTGAATCCGTCGATGTAGATCTGCCCGCCATTCGGTCCGGCCGAGGGTCCCGCGAGCGCTTGCAGGTCGTTCTCCAGCTCGTCCGGATCGTCGGACAGAGCGTCGAGATCCTTTTCCGTCATCACGATGGCGCCCGCGTTGGTTTCCGGGTTGACATCCACCGTGGGCGTGTTGCTCTCCACCACCACCTGCTCCTTTTGGATTTCTAGCGTGAGCGACACGTCGAGCTTTTGCACTTGTCCCGCCGCGACATCGAGATCCAATACCTCGAAGGGAGCGAACCCTTTGGCTGTGATGGTGACCCCGTACTTTCCAGGCGGTAGGTTTTTCACCTCGAAGTTGCCGTCGTGCGTGGTGTCCGCCACGATGGGCTTCCCGCTCGGCGGCGTGACCGTCACGTGCGCCGTCGTAACAGCCGAGCCCTTGGGATCCGTCACTTGGCCTCGAATCGAACCCCCGGCGTTCTGTGCGTGCGTGACCGTTGGCCGGAGTGACACAAGAATTATGCAAACTACAAGGAAATGAAGATTACGGCTGCGGCTGAATGACATTCCTTCTCCTGGATAAATATAAGTCGGAACCAAAAATGCTGACCACCAACTCCGCGATGAATTGCTTCGACTGAGAATTTTCTGCCCGGGCAACACGAAATCACGGATTCGATTCGCCGGCTTCCGCTCCGCCTCCTCCGATTGCCCATGGGGAGAGCGTAAGCGCCTGGCTGCTGCGTGGAGATGCGGTAAGCAACGGCTCTACTCCGCCGAGCAGTGTGATCGCGGTCACCTCTTCCGATGCCGCCCCGCCCGTGGCCACACAGATGATGGCTTCGCCCTTGGGTAGATCCGCCAGCGTCACCTGCGGCAAACGGTTTACCATCTGCTGGAAATCGCCTCGTGGGCTGCGCTGCCCTCCACCTGGAGCTCCTCCAGGCCCTCCGCTGGCATTACTGGTTCCCCCCGTGCTTGGCGCAGGCGCCTGCTGTGATGCTGTCCCGCCTGGCCCGGTGCCAGGCGGGTTTGCCCCGCTTTGCGTTCCGCCGTCTGCCGCCGCGCTGCGCATGCGCGCAGCAAGCCCCATGGCCACCTCCGGCGGCAGCTTGCGAAGCT
This sequence comes from Candidatus Sulfotelmatobacter sp., assembly GCA_030038255.1. Lineage (GTDB taxonomy): Bacteria > Acidobacteriota > Terriglobia > Terriglobales > Acidobacteriaceae > Sulfotelmatobacter. The sequence continues at coordinate 20,593 of JASHPH010000174.1, forward strand.
GCGACTTGCTCGAGATCACCAGCGTCACCGATTTGTTCGATAGCAAATCCATCACCACCATTCGCCCGCTGGCGGCATCCACGGAACTGATGGTGCCCGCAATGTTGCGAAACGTCCCCGAAACAATTTCCTCGGCGGTGAACTCGGTCCCGTCGGCGCTGCGGTCGCCCCGCGCCCGAAGCTGGTCCCCCGCCTTGATTTCGCTGAGCGGTGCCGGCTTGGCATCGTCAAACTGAACCGAACCTGCAGCATAGCGGCGCAACACGGAACCTGGTGTCGTATGAATTGTCACCGTACGTGCGCCGCCGAGCGAACTGACCGTGAGAGCGATCGTATTCGTGGCCGGGTCCGCCTCCTTCACAAGCCCGCCGATGCCGCGTTTCTGCCAATCGGCGCGTTCCCGTTCCTGTTTGGCCTGGATGTCCAGATGTTTGATCGCGATCACTTCCAGAGCCACAACGGATTTCCCGTCCGGCGAATTTTGTCCGCGAATGCGCACCCGGTCGCCTGCCTGCAGATCCGCAATCTCGATCTTCGTCGCATGCGAGAGGTCCTTCTCGCCCGGCTCCACGTTCAGCATCCGCGCGCCCTGTTTTACGACTGCTGTCAACTCGCCCCCGTCATCGGAATCAATCACCAAGGTACTGCCCTTGATCGATTTGATGGTGCCCAGCACGTGGACCAGGGGTTTCTGCGCGGTCTGTGCACTCGGCGTCTGCGAACTTGCGAAACCACGTGATGTCGCGAACATCCAAGGCGCACCCGTCACGGCGAGCACGCACACGCCTGCGGCTCTCAGATTCCTAGGCATGAATTGCATATTCCTCTCCTGCCAGACCTCCTGCCGCATCCCAAAGTTTGATTGATATGGGCAAACCGGCGCGACCCTCGCCGGAGCACTCCGTACCACCATACCTTAGACGGAGCCGGGTGTGCACTCCGTTGCTGGAAATCTTAGCCTTCGCCGCAAAGCAGGCCACGCGTTTCTCCGCTCTCGCCAACTCTGCCGGAAGAATCGATTTGCCCGTCCTCTGCCGCCCGGGAACCAGACGATTTTCGGCCAGCGACAGCCTCCACAATTCGGGACGCTGTCTCCCCGCTTGGTTTGCACGTCTGGTTTTCTGGTTCAACCTCTGCAACCTGTTTTCCAGATTGGTGCCCTCTTCAAAATTAGATCGGCGGAACCACTCTCTCACGGAAATCCCTGCTCAATATCGCGAGTTTCTTCTCGCTTTACACTTCACGATAAGGCGAGCTCTTCCTCAGGTCTTCGCGGTCTCGCCGTCCGGCTGCGCAGGGGCTTTCGGGAGACCAAGCAGAAGGACGTCTCATGTTGAGATTGCGTTATTCAACACCCCACTGGGCGTCCGGATTGACTCAAAATGAGATTCGGGAATAGTCTGACTCCTACCGGGGGCGGTGCTTGGGTCGTCGCCCGGCCGGCTAGCTTTTCGATTGGCCGCCAATTCATAAGCCGAGAGAGCGCGCAGGCCCCTTACCCTCATGCGTGCCAGTCATCAGTCTCACTCCTCCGAGGCGGCTCCCCCCGAAGCCGCATTCCAGAATTTTCTGCTGGACTTGGCGACCCAGCTCTCACGACTGCCCATCCTCCTGGAACGGATCGATCTTTTTTGTCGCGCGATGCGCCAGCGATTCGGTGTCAGTGTGGCATGTTACTGGGAGACGGCGGAGGAGGGCGCATTACACGCGGTAGGCTACGCCGCACAAAGCTCGGGCGCGCCGCACATGCCGCGCCTTACTCCGGATCTCAACCCGGCTGCATTTCACGTCCTGCGTGCCTTGGAGCCCCAAATTTTGCCGGCACTGCATCGCCCAGACGCGGCAAAGGTCTGGGGCTACCCTGCGCGTGCCGCGCTGATCATCCCCGTCGTTCTCGGCGGAGACACGCCCGGTCTGCTCACTCTGTTCCACGACAATAACCCCCAGTTCTTCACCGAGGAGATGGCGTCGCAGGCCGCGGTCGCTGCGGCGCTGGGTGGTGCCGCATTCGAGGCTGGCCGTTTTGCGGTCACCTCCGAACAGCACCGCGAGCGCGCTGAAAATCTGATGAGCTTGGCGCTCGAGTTGCAGCCCTCGATGCGCCTGCCTGATTTTGCGCGGAGGTTCACACTTCATGCCATGAGCATGCTGAGGGCCCGCGCCGGAGTCCTGGCTATCGCGCGCGGCGGCCGGCTGGAGTGCGTCTTTGCACAGTGGTCCGGCTCTTCACCCTCGGGCGCCTCGCTGCGCGGGTTGGAAATAGCCCTGTATGGTCTGGCCAGCGCAAACCCATCCGCCGTCACCGATGCCCCTGCCGGCGAACTCGTCGGCCGCGAACTGGCGAGCGCGCTCGCATGGGAAGACGCCATCATTGTCGGCTTGAAAACCAGCGCGGGCGAGTTGCTGGGCGCTCTCTGCCTCGCCAACCGTGGCCGCAGTCTCACCCCCGCCGACCGTAACCTGTTGGCCGCGCTCGCGGGACACGCTTCCGTGACCATGGAAAATTCCGGCCTGCTCACCCGCATCGAGCAGTCGCGCAAGCAGTGGATTGAGGTATTCGACGCCATCACGGATTTCATCGTCGTGCACGACGAGCATAGCAACCTCGTTCGGATAAACCGGTCCTTGGCAGCCTTCATCGGCGCCTCACCCACTGAACTTATCGGCGTCAACATGCGCCAACTGGTGCCTTTTCTCGGCTCTGCGGGCGCGGAGGCCTGTCCTTATTGCCGCGAGTTTC
>JASHPH010000175.1 GCA_030038255.1 Candidatus Sulfotelmatobacter sp.
TTACAAAGTCGTCGGCGTCCGGGTTTACAGTTTTCGGAGCTGAATACCCACCCCGCCTATTCCCCTGTTTACGCTTCGCCGTGCACCTCGCGATGCCCAGTGCAAAACTCGGGGCCGAGTGGATCGCTAGTCCTTTCTCGTGAGGCTTCTTCCTCCTCTGCTTCATGCCGGTTTAGCCCGGCGCACTGTAATCGCCTTGGTTTCGTCAATCATCCTTTACAATTTGCAATCATGCGAGGAATAGAGTTCGAGGTCGTTTGGTTCGACCAAGACGTGATTGAGTACCAAGTCACGTGTTCAAACGGGCCTTTTCGCGGTGCGACTAAGATGTATTTGGCTCACGATGATCTGTGTAAGGCTGCGGAGGCTTTGAGCGGTTGGGAGTTCTTGCAATGGCTGGCAGATCGGAACATCACTCCCTACATGCGGACTCGCGACAGTATCCACCGCAAGAACAACCCGTTCTACGGTCCCGAGCGTTTTTACTTACCAACCGGAAAACAATCGCTACATCTGTCCCGCCGGCCAGCCGCTGAACTACGGTGGCCTAAGTCATCGGAATCGCGCTTGGACTTACATCGGAACGCGCAAACGGTGTGGGGCGTGCTCGCTAAGACCACAGTGCACCAATGCTGCCTTCCGTTGCCTTGTCATTCATCAGCACGAACCAGCCCGGCAGCGCGCACGGGAGTTAGCGAACACGCCCGAGTTTGCCAAGGCACAGTGGCAAAGACAGAAGGTAGAGGCCTTGTTCTCGCAACTCAAAAATCAAATCGGATTGCGCCGGTTGCGCTTGCGGAGAATGAAATTTGTGCGAGAGCAGTTCTTCCTGGCAGCAGCTGCGCAGAATATCAAACGGTTAGTTCGCTTCCTCAGCCAAGGCCCACAATCCATCCTGCCTGCGACCACTTAGTGTCTTCTCGCAACAGAAAAAATCACCTCACGCGTTGCCCAGAGCGAGGGAAAGAACACCTTTTCCAACCTACTTTTTCAATACCCACAGGCGTTAGCACTCAGAATCCCAGGGCGGGCGCTCATCGTTAGCACGATGGCATTGCGCGGCAAGCGGGCGGAGTGTCCCATCCTGTCGCAAAAAGACGGGACAAGGATGGGGCACCACCTCTGATTCCACGCGTATTAGGCTCTGGGCAGCGGCCCGTGCTGGAAGTGATACTGCAGAATGCGCGCGGCGAGGGCTGGACTCATATGCTCTCCGTGAGGCTCGACGGTGCGCACGACTTCGCCGCGGCAGACGACTTCCGTCGCCGAAAGGCCGGCGATCTCCGCGGGAAGGACGAGATTGATCTCCAGCTGCACGCTCGGTTGCAGCGGTTCGTCCGCCTGGAAGAGCATTCCGGAGCGGCTGATGTTTTCGGTTTTGCCGTCGTGCCAGCTTTTTTCGCCGAGACGGCGATAGCGCAACGGCAAATGAAGCTGGAAGCGCTGGGCGCGGGTTGGTGCGCTCGGGCGCGGCGGTGCTGCGGGGCGTGGTTCTACGGACTGCACGGGCATGGCGACCTCCGGGGGAGTTGGGGTTGCATCGAGCACTTCGCGGACAATGATTCTCAGGTCGCGAAGGTTGAAAGGTTTCTGAAGCAGGCGGACACCGGCATCGAGCATGCCGTTGTGTCCCACGACGTTTTCAGTGTAGCCGGACATGTAGAGCACTCTCACGTTCGGGCGAATTTCCGAGATGCGCTGCGCCAGTTCGCGGCCGTTCATGCCGGGCATGATGACATCAGTGAGCAGCAGATGAATGATGCCCTCGTGCGCGACGGCGATCTGCATGGCGACGGCGCCGTCGGCAGCCTCGATGACTTTGTAGCCTTGCTTTTCGAGGAACTGGCGGGCGAGGTAGCGCAGGTTGGCCTCGTCTTCGACCAGGAGAATGGTTTCCGTGCCCGGCTCAACGCGCTGGATCTTGATGGGAGCCGCGACCTGCGCGGCTTCGCCCATGGCGACGACGCGCGGCAAATAGATTTTGAACGTGGTTCCCTTGCCCACCTCGCTGTACACCCAGATGTATCCGCCGCTCTGCTTGACGATTCCATAGACGGTCGAGAGGCCAAGGCCGGTGCCCTTGGTTCCCTTGGTGGTGAAGAAAGGTTCGAAGATGTGCGACTGGGTTTCGGAATCCATGCCGGCGCCGGTGTCGCTGATGGCAATCATGACGTAGTCGCCGGGCTGGAGCGGGGCGTGGAAGCGGGCATAGTCAGCGTCGAGCGTGACGTTGCTCGTCTCGATGGTGAGCTTTCCGCCGGAGGGCATGGCGTCGCGGGCGTTGACGGCGAGGTTCATGATGACCTGCTCGATCTGGCCGGCATCGGCGCGAACGAGCCAGAGCGCGGGATTGGGGACCATGACCAGGTCGATGTCCTCGCCAATCATGCGGGTCAGCATCTTGATGTTCTCGGTGAGGATGCTGTTCAGGTTCATGATCTTCGGTGCGAGCATCTGCTTGCGGCTGAAGGCGAGAAGCTGGCGGGTGAGCGAGCTGGCGCGTTCGGCGGCGCTTGAAATTTCCTGAGCCGGCGCGCGCAATTCCGGAGCTCCGCTGAGGCGCTCGAGCAGGAACTCGGAGTAGCCGGAGATGACCATGAGCAGGTTGTTGAAGTCGTGCGCGATACCGCCGGCCAGGCGGCCGACCGCCTCCATTTTTTGCGACTGGCGCAGCTGCTGCTCAAGGGCGCGGCGCTCAGTGACGTCTTCGGCAAACAGCTCAAAGACGACACCATTGCCCTGGCCGTTGCTCACCGATCGGCCGGATACGCGAACGACCGTCGTAGTGCCGTTCTTGCGCTTCCACTCGGCGGTCAGCCCCTTGAACGGAGATGACGTGCGCAGAAAATCAGCCAGCTCGAACCAGTGGTCGGCCTCGGAGTACAGGCCCTGAATGCGCAGGCCGATCATTTCCCCGACTGTGTCGTAGCCCAGCATTTCGAGAAACGCCGGATTGGCGTCGAGGATCTTCCCAGTATCGTCGCAGCGGCAAATGCCGTAGGGGGCGTTCGTTATCAGGGAGCGGAAGTTCAGTTCCGAACGCCGTAAATTTTCCTGCACGGAGCGCAGCGCCGCGTTGAGCCAGCAGATCAGCATCGCGACGAAAAAGAACAAGGACAGGCGGATGATGGCGGTGCGGGC
>JASHPH010000176.1 GCA_030038255.1 Candidatus Sulfotelmatobacter sp.
GAGATCCTGGCTTCTTTCCCCGAGGTTCCGCAGGTGGTCTCGCAGGTTGGGCGGCCAGACGACGGCACAGACTCCACCGGCTTTTTCAACACCGAGTACTTCGTGGACCTTCTGCCCAAGGAAAGGTGGCGTCCTGTATTTCATCAAGACAAGGAACGGCTGATCGCTGCCATGGACCGAGAACTCGAGAAGATTCCCGGGGTCATATGGAATTTTTCGCAGCCGATTTCCGACAACGTGGAAGAAGCAGTGAGCGGCGTCAAGGGTCAACTGGCGGTGAAGATTTATGGCGACGACCTGAGAACCCTTGAAGCGAAAGCTGACCAGATCGTGGCGGTGATGCGAAACGTTCGCGGAATAGAGGACCTCGGCGTGTTCCGCGTTGTAGGCCAGCCCAACCTTAACTTTGTTGTAGACCGCGATCAGGCTGCCCGGTATGGGATCAACGTTTCCGACGTGCAGGATGCGATTCAAACCGCAGTTGGTGGTAACGCCCTTACCCAGGTACTGATTGGTGAGCAGCGTTACGACCTCGTTCTGCGTTATTTGCCGCCAAATCGAGACACCAAGGAGGCGGTCGAAAAGATTCGATTACTCGCGCCCACGGGAGAACGAGTGTCGTTGGCCCAGTTGACCAAAGTGAACGTAATGGACGGAGGCTCAGAGATTTACCGCGAAGCAAACTCACGATATGTGGCCGTCAAATTCAGCGTGCGGGGCAGGGATCTCGGTGGCACGGTGGAAGAGGCAATCCAAAAAGTGAACGCCGCGGTCAAGTTGCCCGTCGGCTACAGCGTTGATTGGGCAGGCGAATACGAGAGCGAGAAGCGAGCGGAGCGACGGCTGTTAATCGTCCTGCCGCTCACGATTCTTCTCATCTACATCATCCTCTACGCCATGTTCAAGTCCGTGAAATGGGCGCTCTTGATCCTTACCAATGTGGCGATGGCCCGGATCGGGGGACTGTTGGCGCTGTTAATCACCGGTACAAATTTCAGTGTTTCTTCCGGGGTCGGTTTCTTGGCGCTGTTTGGTGTGTCCGTGCAAACTGGCGTCATCATGCTGGAATACATCAATCAGCTCCGCGCACGCGGGTACGATATCGAGGAAGCTGCCGTGGAGGGTGCGGTTCTTCGGCTCCGGCCAATCATGATGACCATGCTGGTCGCAACCCTGGGGTTGCTGCCGGCCGCTCTCTCGCATGGTATTGGCTCGGATTCCCAGCGTCCCTTTGCCATTGTCATTGTCGGCGGCCTGATCTCTGATCTCCTCATGAGCATCTTTTTGTTACCGACCTTGTACGTGTGGATCGCGCGCAGCGGCGACCAGTTGCCGACAGTGGAAAGCAATGAAGCGCTTTAAGGCCTCGAAGTAGCTGCCGAGGCTGGAGTATTGATCCCAGGGAAGGAGTCGAAGGCAAATGCAGAGAAACGAAGTCTGTGCCCTAATTAAGGAGATCGCAATCATCCCAGCAGTAAAGGTGTCTTCCGGTGACGATGCGCATTTCGCCGCAGAGGCGATCATGCGCGGCGGCATTCCGATTGTGGAAATCACGTTGACTGTGGCGGGAGCGGAAGCGTTGATTTCCCACCTCGTCCGTTCCCATCCTAAAATCCTCGTTGGCGCGGGTACCGTGCTCGATACCGAGACGGCGCGACGGTGTGTCGATGCAGGAGCGGGGTTCTTGACGGCCCCCTCCTTTAATGCCGCAATCGTGGAGTTCGCCGCCAAAGAGAACATCGCAGTTCTGCCGGGCGCACTGACTCCGACTGAGGTGGTCACGGCATGGAGCGCAGGCGCCGACTTCGTCAAAGTCTTCCCCTGTGCGCAGGTCGGTGGAGACAAGTACATCAAGGCGCTGACAACGTCCTTGCCGCAGATCCCGTTGGTCGCGGCAGGAGGCGTGAATCAACATACGGCTGCCAGTTTCATCTTGTCAGGAGCTACAGCCATTGGGGTTGGTACGGAGCTGATTCCGAACGAAGCGATTGAAAGAAGGCAGTCTCAGCGGATCCACGAGTTGGCCCGGCGTTTCGCAAAACTCGTCACAGACGCACGGGAACAGATCGAAGAATGGAAGAAATCCGTCGTCGTGAAATCCTATACAGGAACAGAAAAATGTGAAAAGTAAGGGGGCCATTTCGCAGCGCAACGTGCATTCAAGAGATCCTTTGCTTGTAACCGGTACCATGCCATCGGATTACGACCGATTCACGGGAGGTCTTGAAGCTCGACAGAACCGCCGTCCTGTGCTCCGACTCGGCGGAGCATGGGAAGAGTATCGGCGGATTTGTGTCGCCCAGCGGTAAGCACGCCGAGTTGTGACTTCGTCTCTTCAAATTCGCTGGTGTCAACGATGTACTGGTCTTTGGCTGGCAGTAGCGTCGAGATTTCTCTCTCCGCCTGTCGGATCCGCTCTTCGGTCGTCGGATGAGTTCGAAACGCACGGGCAATCAGACTGTGGTTCTCTTCCTCTCTTCCTCGCAGTCTTTCAAAGAAGTCCACGAACGCAAGCGGATCGTAACCGGCAGCATATTGATACTCCATTCCTAATAAATCCGCCTCTCGTTCGGCATCTCGCGTCGCCTTCATGGAAAACAGGAAGCCGGCCAACTGCGCCGCGAAGCCACCAGGGCCGCTGCACCGGGCCACAACGCTCCAGATCAGTCGGCGCCTTTGGATGCGCCTGGCGTGACGCGCCGCGACATGAGCAATCTCGTGGGCAAGAATGCCCGCGAGTTCGCCTTCGTTGTCACTTGCCATGACCAGTCCGGAATTCACGTAAAGGTATCCTCCAGGCAGAACGAATGCATTGATTTCATCGGACTCAATCACTTTGATTGTGAAGGGTATTTGTGCGTCGGAGTGACTGGCGATTTTCTGGCCGAGGCGGTTCACATATTCGGTGATCGCCGGATCATTAACCAGTCTGACGTGTGATTCGATGTCACGCGCCAGCGAGGCTCCTACCTGACGATCTCTTTCGAGGTTGCTTACCGTAGTGTTCGTTCCGCTATTGCGCTGCCCGATCCGATCAAGGTCATACTTAGAATCCTTCCTTTTTGATCTCGGGACCGCGACGGGAGGTATGGTCGGTGAGGCCAGTCGTTCGATCTTCGATTCCTGTTGCGGGTGCTGCGACGTTTCTGCTGCGGATCGTGCCTCCAATTCTGAACCAGCCAGCAGTAAGGCGGAGATCCATAACAAATGCGGAAGAAGGCCTGCGGACAAAAAGATGCTCTTCTTCTTTCTTTCGCAATGACAGTCAAGAAATCTGGCCATGAGCCACCAACCTGCAAAGCGGCTGCTCAGAGCACTTCACTTAGATATTCTTGCCTAAGATTACTCCCTTTCGGCCGATGGAGAATTGTATTTTTTGGCGGTGAGGCTATCTTTCGGCTTCACGATAACCTTTGTCAAAAATGCAACTTGAGTGCCGCCTGACAAATGCGTGGAGCATCTGCATTGATGACGTGGCCGAAGGTCGGATCGTTGAAGTTGCCGTCTACCGTCGTCGGCCCAAAAAACTGGGTGTGATTGAACGCGTTGAAAACCTCAAAGCGGAATTCCAGGGACTTGGTCTCGGTCAACTTCGTCGTTTTCAGTAGGGCCATGTCCCAGTCCTGCATGCCAGGCCCGTGGAAGAAACGGCGTGGTGCATCTCCGATGGTACCCAACGCAGGCAGGCTGAACAGCGCTGATTGAAATAAGGCTGATCATTTCTCGGATCATGATTGAGGTCGAGCGGGCCGGGAGCCACGTTCAGTTGGTCAATGGCGGAGTTGTTGACGCCGTTATTCCCGCTGCCCACGAGGAAGGTATCGTTGGGATTGACGAGTGTCACCGGAACCCCGGTGGCAAAGCGCGTGATTCCCGAAACGGCCCAACCTTCGGTCAGGCGACTCGTGTTGCGGAAGAGCTTCTCGAAGGGAAGGTCATAGCGATAGCTCACGACCAAATTGTGCGGCATATCGAACGATGAAATGTCTCGAGTGAGACCGTAATTGTAGGGATCAACAAGCTCGCCCAGATTCGAGGACTGATCCAGCGATTTTCCGTAAGTGTAGCTTCCCAGCATCGTCAGCCGGCCGCTCGTATGTTTCACCGTCACCTGCAGCGAGTTGTAGGCGGAGTTGCCCATCGCGTCGAAATATACGTCGCTTCCGAAGGCATTCCCGAATGGCTGGCGGGTGCCGTAGACCTTTGTCGTTCCGTTGGGGAGTGTATACACAAGATTCTCGCCAAAAGGGCCGCAGGTCGGTGTTGCGTTCATTTGGATAAGACTCAGACACAACGCTGGGTTTCCTGGATTTGCTGGAAGCAGCACGAGCAGATGGTGACCCTGGCCGCCGATGTAGCTGGCGCTCAACACGGTGTTGTCGCCGAGTTGCCGCTCGAAGGAAAGGAAGTAGTTCTCCGAATAGCGATTTTTGTTCTTGGGATACAGGGCGATGCGAACCAGCTGGCTTCGTTTCCGGACACCAGTCTATGAGCAAAACAACCAGACCGGCACTCTGATCCCTGGAGAACAATCGCTGGTATTCCCAGGGGCACCCACTGGGTATGTGTTCCCCGGCGATCGACACACGCAGCGAGGGCAAACAGCAACAGTCCTGCGATTCGGGCTGCTCGACGTTCGGCCCGCTCTTGGTCAACATTTGCGTGGAACCGCCACAGCACGACAACCGCTGAGAGGAGTTCAATGGCACTGTCTCCACCAAACGCAAGTAGCGCGGGACTCCTTGCTCGCCAGGCAGCGAATAGGGATACCGCAGTCTCGAGGCTCATCCAGGCAATCGTGATCGATTGAACTCGTTGGATACGTCGCACAGCATCAGTTGGAGCTTGCGAAACGGAGACCACGATGGAGCAATTATGCCAGTTCAGATGTGTCGGGTTACTGCCGTCACTGCTCGTTGATTGGTTCTCCTGCAACGATCATTCAGGCTACATGCTAACTGCCATCAAGCTGCTGCACACGACGATTTGGGCGTTTCTCGCGGCGAGCATTCTTGCGTTGCCCGTCTTCTGGTATTCCGTCGATTCCGTCTGGCTGCGATCCTCACCATGATCGCTCAGTTAGAGTGCGGTATGCTGGCTATTGAATGGAGGCGGATGCCCGCTGACAGATTTGGCAGCCCGATCACTTTAGTTGCAATCAAGGGTCGTTCACTGCTTGCGTTGCTGGTGCTCGCAGCCATGCTGTCCTTAACTGCTGCTGCACAGCAAAAGACTGCTCCTGAAGCACAGGGCGATGCAAATTCAAAACCGCAAGCCAAGCAGACTGAGCAAAGCAAAGAAGATCAGGACATAAGGAGACAACAAGAGACGGGAACATCGAAGGATCGCTTGTTCTACACGTTGCCGAATTTCCTGACGGTGGAGACCCAAGTGCCCCCGTTGACGACCAAACAGAAATTTGCCGTTGTCACTCGTTCCTCGTTCGACTACGTAGAAATTCCGTGGTATGCATTGCTTTCCGGCATCAGCCAGGCCGAGAATAGCGAACCCGGCTACGGACAGGGAGCGCAGGGTTACGGCAAGCGGTACGGCGCGGCTTTTGCAGACGGCACGCTTGAGAGCTATATGACCGGGGCTGTCTTCCCAGCATTGCTGCGGCAGGACCCTCGCTACTATCAATTGGGTAGGGGAGGGTTCTGCAGCCGCACTGGTTACGCAGTAAGCCGCATTTTTGTCACCCGAAGCGACTCCGCACGCAAGCAAATTAACTTCTCCGAGATTGTCGGCAGTGGCGTGGCGGCTGTTATTTCCACCTATAGCTACCACCCACAGGCAGACCGAACCGCGTCCACCGCGCTCAGCGTTTGGGGCACGCAGGTCGGCTATGACACAATCGCCATCGTGGTGAAGGAATTTTGGCCTGACATCCGTCGTAAGCTGCAAAAACATCGCCGAACCGCCCAGTGAATGCCGATCCTACGCGAGCGGAGCCTTGCCGGATAGGCAGCTTTCCCAAGATCAGAGCAACGTGTTGCCAGCAACCCAACGCGAGGAGTTCAAGCGGATTCTGGCTGAAATACCCCGCCGAGTGACAACATAGACCGCAGAGCTTCCAAGCCAATGACCGCCCTCGTAATGTTCACCTGTTACAGCAGCCAGCCGAACGAGCCCGCATTAAACACGCCACAGTAACGGCACCCGTGCTCTCGCGGAGCGCCATCAGTCGCCTCAAAACGGAGAGTTCGCTTTGGTGTTCGCCATGGAGTTGGAGGCATTCATCGATCGCACGAATTTACGACGTACACGAATGCGCGCGGAGAGACCTGCGTTCTCCACCGTTGGAAGTGATACCAGTGATACCGTTTTGATGGTCAATGTAGGTCACGAGAGGTCGCCGTAGGCAACGGACCCGAAAGCGAGAATGCGCTTGAAACCAGCATAAACACAGGATATTATCGCTATGTTCAGGTTTCACCGTGACTTGCAAGAAATGGCGGTAATAGAATCTCTCCCTCTCCGCCAGTCCTTTAATTTCTGCTATTTACAGCACGTGACTACCAACTGACTACCAAATTTCAATCATGTTGCTTCCGGCGCAGTAACAAAGTACTGGAGGCAGAATGGCAGTCACACTCTATCGCCAGGTCGGCAAAGGCAAAGCCCGGCGCTACAAAAAGGTCAATCTCGGTAAGGGGCGCCGCCCCGCCGATCTCACCGGTCCCTATTTCCTGCGGTATTCGCTGGCTGACGGCACCCGTCCGTGGGATCCAGTTGGCGACGACCTGGATGAAGCAATCGCCGCTCGGGACCGCAAGCAAGCATATTTCGAAGCCCTCAACGGGCGGGTGGCCCAGCCTTTGATTTGGACGGGTGGCCCAGCCTTTCGCTCCGGGAGGAGGTTGTAACTCGGGGTGCCCCATCCTTTCGCGTTTTGTGCGAAAGGGTGGGCAGCATGGACCTGAATGCTCAAGCTGAAGCCCCAAGCGGTACACACCGGAGGTTCCCACCCTTGCACAGAACGCAAGGGTGGGGCACCCCACCTCATAATTAATTACGCTCCTTCCGTAGAGTGCAGCACGCGGAAGGTGTTTCCGCCGTTGGACCACACCAGCAGCAGGGCATCTTCTCCCTGCGGAACGCTGGCGAGGGCCTGTTGCACGTCGGCCGCGCTCCGGACCTTGTGCCGGTTCACTTCCAGGATGATGTCTCCCTGTTGCAATCCGGCATTGTCGGCCGCGCTTCCCGGCTGGACGCGCTCGATCACGGCACCGTGAATGTCACGCGGCGCCTGCAGCTGATCGCGCATGTCAGGCGTTAGGTCGCTCAGGCCGAGGACCCAACGAGCCTTGCCATGACCGTCGCCGTCGCCCGTGCCTTCACCGCTGCGGCTGCCGACGGCTTCAAGCGTGACGGTAAAGTTCATGCTCTTGCCGTTGCGCAGGACTTCAAGGGCGACCTTCGTGCCCGGGGCTTTTTGTCCGACCAGCACCTGCAGTTCGCCCGCGTCGTTCACTTTCTGCCCATCGACTGAGGTGATGACATCGCCGACCTCGAGGCCGGCCTTCGCGCCCGGCGAATCCGCCTCGACCTGGCTCACGACGGCGCCAACCGCGTTCGACTCATCGAAGAACTTCGCATTTTCGGGCGTCACGTCAACAACCGAAATGCCGATGCGGCCGTGCTCAACTTTGCCGTAGCGAATCAGCGTGTCGACCGTCGGCTTCGCGATCTGTGACGGGATGGCAAAGCCCATTCCAGAAAATGTTCCGGACGGAGAAACCAGAAACGTGTTGATGCCGATCAGTTCGCCGCGAGCATCCACGAGCGCGCCACCGGAGTTGCCGGGATTGATGGCAGCATCCGTCTGGATGAACTCACCCGGCTTGCGGCGATCACTGGCATCAGGATTCGGCCGATTGACTGCGCTCACAATGCCGCGAGTGACGGTGAAGCGGAATCCGTAAGGATTGCCGAAGGCCAGCACGGTCTGACCCGGCCGGACTTCGCGCGAATCTCCCCACGGCACGCTCGCCAGATCGGTGGCGTCAACCTTCAGCACGGCTAGGTCGGTCAGCGGATCTCGGCCGACCAGCTTGGCCTTGAGGACGCGCCGGTTGCTCGTGCTGACGCGAATGTCGACAGCTCCGTCGACAACGTGATTGTTGGTGACGATGTATCCGTCAGGAGAGATCACGACCCCACTGCCACTACCATGCTCAATCTCCGGCTGCGAGTGCATCCCCGGCCCAAAGAAGCGGAACTGGCCGAAGGGCGACTCTCCGAAGAACCGCTGAATGTCAGGCGGCATCTGCTCCGTCATCTCGGGCTTGGTGCGCGAGGTTACCGTGACGTTGACCACCGCCGGCGTGACGCGGGCGGCAACAGTTTCCATGGCGCGGTCGAGTGCGAGCAGCGCGCTGACGCTGTCGGTATCGAGCGGCGCCGCAGCGGGCGCGGCTGCCGAGGCCCTCGCCGCCGCAGGTTTGGCGAAATCATAGATGGTGAACGAAGCGGCAATGGCCAGTGCCAGTACGGGCACGGCCAGCCGCCGCATCCACTTGTTGCGATTGTTTTTTTGGACCCACATTTTCAGATTCATTTCTCAAACATCCTTTGTGAAGATTTAACAACTAATTCCTTAGTTTGTACTGCCGAACCTCTGTCTCCTTCCTTTGTCCCCAGGCTTAAGTTTTCTTGGGAATTTCCCCGCTCGTTGAGCGAGCAGTGGAGCGGAGAACGGTCAGCCGCCACCACTGGATCTCATACACCGGCTGACGTGCATTACCACCCTTCTGCTGGACAACGAGAAGAATCGTTTGCGTCGAAGGCGCAGCAACGGCCGATGCGGCCGCGCTTGTAGCGTTAACCATGCCAGGTGCATCGATCACAGCCTGAAGAACGAACACGTTCTGGAATTGCTCAGCGTGCCCGCGGGCTTCATGCAAGTTCGCGTAGTTTCTTGCAGGAACGACGTTCTTCGCCTGCACGACGTGCGGCGAACGTACCTGCGAGTGATTCCTCGCCTCATGCCTTCCCGTGCCCATCACCACGGCGCTTGAAGCCGGAACCACGCCCCTGTCTACGGCAGCGCCTGCTGGATTGGCAGGTACAACCGCTGCACTCTGGAAGGCGACCAACTGCGGCTCTTTCGATGCCAGCACGGCGCTCGACACGGCCAACGCCGCCACCAAGGCCAGTGCCCATTTCCACCCCTGCCTCGTGCCCAGCGGCTGATTCGCATCCAGAATCTGTGCCACGCGCTGAAACGTCTGCCGAGCAGGTCCCAGGCCTGCCTGCGCCAGTTGCAGCGTGCGCCGGACCAGGCTCTTTTCCGCGAGGTTAGCCAGACACTCCGCATAAGCGCGAGGAGCAGCGTTCGTTGCCAGAACAGCATCGTCACATGCCATCTCGCGCTCCAGCGACAATTGTTTCTCGATCCACCACACAGCTGGATGGAAGAAGAATATGGCCCGGATAATCTTCTGTGCCAGGTTCGTCCAGTCGTCCCAGCGCCGCAAGTGTGCCACTTCATGCAGCACGATCAGATTCAGTTCCTCTTGCGAGAGTTCAGCCATCAACCACCGCGGAATTACGACCGCAGGCGCGATCAGCCCGAGTGCCATCGGCACATGGACCCGGTCGGAGGTGCAAAGCGCGACTGATCTCACTCCCCGATTGCCATTGAGCGTTGCGCGCAGGTGTGCTTGCATGTCTGCCGGATCGATCACCACGCAACTGTTGCGCAGGGCGTGCATTTGCCAAAGGCTGACGGCCAGGCGCAACAGACCCACGGTCGCGATGAGCAGCCACGCGACGAACGTATAAGCTGCCCAGGATCCTGGCAAAGTCAGCGCAGGCCGGCTCACCCCCGCTGAATCAACTCCCGGGCTCTGCCAGTGGATGATGGTGCTCAACAGCGGCAAGGCCGCGATCGCCAGCAATGCCGAAAACCACACGGCAAATCGCAGACCGGAGCTCCGTCGCGGCGACACCTTCAATACTGCACTGGCGAAGAAACCAATAAGCGTGCCGCCCGCCAGGCAGTCCACAATCCGGATCGCGGACGCCTCGGCAATGGCCTGCAGTTCGAATGTCCCAGTCATCGGCCGTCTTTACTCCCTTCCGGGCTTTTTTCCAGCAGCTGCCGCAGGCGCGCGATTTCTTCCGCGTCGATGCTCTTGTCCTCGAGAATGTTGAGCACGAGCAGCTCGTGGGAGTTGCCGAAGAAGCGGCTCACCAGCCGATGCACTTCGGAGCGCGTGGCCGACTCGCGATCGACTATAGGGATGTAGACGTGAGCGCGCCCATCTTTGGCGTGCTTCACGTACCCCTTTTTTTCGAGGATCCGAATGATGGTGAGGACCGAGTTGTAGGCTAAAGCCGGCTTGGGAGGCATCGCCTGCAGCACCTCGTGCACGGTCGCTGAGTTGCGTTCCCACAGCACGTTCATGATGCGCAACTCGGCTTCCGTCA
This sequence comes from Candidatus Sulfotelmatobacter sp., assembly GCA_030038255.1. Taxonomy (GTDB): domain Bacteria; phylum Acidobacteriota; class Terriglobia; order Terriglobales; family Acidobacteriaceae; genus Sulfotelmatobacter. Next base: position 10,435 of record JASHPH010000176.1, read on the forward strand.
AAGTCGCCGACCGCTTACGAGCCAAATTGGTCCTCCGTTGCTCCACAACTGCCACAAGTATTTGGACGTGGCAGGGCGGGAAACGTCAACTAATTTGTTAGTTGCTGGCGCCCTGCAGAGAGTTGCCCAACGGATCGGCATAAGAAAACGCTGAACTTCAATACCCATAAGCCGTTTAGTTTGTTGGCGTCCCCGACGGGATTTGAACCTGTGCTACCGCCGTGAAAGTATCCCGGCGTACAGGTCCACGTTGTATTTACAAGGCTCGGGTCGCTCACCAAGGCCCTGTAAGAACCGTAAGGAACTGAACATAGCGTACCGCGAGTGTACCGCGAAGATTGAGCAGTTCCACCACAAGGGTCGACACCTGGTCAGTCGTCTTATTGGCTCCCAAGAGGGCGTTCGATCCAGTTGCAGGTTCTGCCGTCTTTCGCAAGAGCTGCAGTGAACACTCCTGGGACAATGTTCACTGAAAATGAGGTTGTGTTGCCAAATCTGCCCTATGGTTCTCGTTAGTAGAGATGGAAATTTACCTCGATATCGACCAGCACAGCTACGGGAACCCCATCCTTGCGGCTGGGCTCGAACTTCCACTCTCGAATTGCCTCGATGGCCTTCTCATCAAGACCCATCCCTAAGGACTGGGCCACGCGAATGTCATGTGTCCTTCCGTCGGGTCCCACCACGACCTGAAGCAAAACCGTACCTTGATACTTGGCCTTGCGCGCTTCCTCGGAGAATTCAGGTTCCGGGCCATAGATTAAATGCGGAGCTGTGACCCCGCCGCCGATATGGTACACTCCACCGCCGATTCCCCCTCCCCATCCCGGACCGACGCCTGGCCCAGTGCCCGAGCCAACCCCGCCCCCACTCCCCGACCCAATACCGCCTCCGGAGCCTGTGCCATTCGAAGGCGGACCCAGAATCGAAGAAAGAGGGTCGCCGAGCGGCCCGGTCTGCGGCATTGGCAGGTGGATTTCGGGCGGGACTACCACGGTCGGTTCGACCGGCAACTTGGGGTTCTCGTTGCGAATCACCACCACCGGAGGAGCCAGTTGCTCACGAGAGAAGCGCGGCAAGATTCCTTTGGAGGCTTGCAGCTTGTCGCGGTCGCCCCCTCCGCCTCCCCCGCCGGCTTTGGAGGCTGATGGAGGCAAGATGTAAGGGCTGACGTCCGTCACGATGCCGATGACCTGCTGGCGAATTTCGTGGCGATGGGCCACCAAGAACCTGGCCGAAAGCAAGAACACTGTGATCGCCAGTGTGTGTCCCACGAAAGAAAGAACAAACGAACTTCTCCGAATCCTGTACAGTCCGTAGCCTGCGCCAAACAGCGTGGGCAGGGTTGCGGGCTCCGATCCAGTCTGCAGTGGATGTCTCGCTGACCTTCGATGTAAAGCAATGCTTGACATCTCGGCCTCCAAAAGGCCGATCCTCAATGACGTCCCGCTCCACAGGCCGTTCCGTTTCGCAGTGCCGAGCAGTGATTGCAACCACTCTCGGCGTCGAACTGTTTATTCCATGGAGGCGAATGCCCTCAGCGGTCCAACAGTGGCCTTAACGCCGGTTCCAAATCCTTGAAGACCTGCACCGGAAGCGAACTGGTGAATTCGTAGTTCCTAGCGGCTTCTCCCGGGACGAATACCATCACAGTTCCGAAGAAGCGATCGCCGATCATGAATGCAAACACTGCTGTTCGATTCACAACGCGTGAGTCGAGCAGACGCCCACCGGGACCAAAACTCTTAATTCGGTTATCGCCGGTGCCGGTCTTGCCGCCGAGCGGCGAAACCGAGCCGTTAGTCGTCACGACACCACAACAGGCCCGTCGCGCTGTTCCCTTCTCGACCACTCGGATCAGCTCTTGACGGACGATTGTCGCGACGTCGGCAGACAGCACTCGTTGACCAATCCCCGGCTGTCGCCGCATCACGGTCTCCATCGGCGTGTTCTGAGCAAAGCGCAACCGGCTGATAGCAGTATGCGGATAGCGCATCCCACCGTTCACGATGATTCCCATCAGTTCGGCCAATGCTGCAGGGGTGTCGCCCGAGACGCCGATAGCGGTGGCATAAGACGGCACCAATCGCTCGAATGGATATCCAACCCGGCTCCACGCTCGCCAGATCTCTTTGAACGCATCCTCTTCCATGAGAATTCGGATCCGCAGGTCTTGCGCACTCTTGTGTCGGGTTCGGAACAGCCACGCGTAACTCTGCTGGCGTTGGTCGGCACTTGCATTCACAACTTCCGCTACGGTCGCTTTCGGATGCTTCACTAGGTAGCCGACGAGCCAAAGTTCCAGCGGATGGACGCGAGCCAGATACCCTCGATCTGCGAGGTTGAATTTTTCAGAGGCGTACTTCTGATACAGGACTGCGAACCGCCGGTGGGACGAAACCGGCACACGAAGATGCGTACGGAGAAAAGTCGTGAACTCTGCCAGACTCGCTTCTGGCCTGACCGAGCGGTAGATGACCGCTACACGAAGTGGTGACCGATTGCGCCCGCGGACCAACCCGTCGAGAGCATCGTCAGGACTCAGACCCGAATACTTACGGTAGAACCTCCTCAGGAACACCCGACCTTCACCATCGGCGAAGCGGGCGAGGTATTGGTGGCGTTCCGGACCGGTTGGATTCTGCAGTGCGTCAGCCGACTGACCTGCAGTTCGGTACATGTAGTAGTGCTCGATATCTCTCATCAAGCGAATGAAAACCAGATTGACGGAACGCTCAAATGCCTCGCGCACGCTGACAAGCCGATGGTCGTCGCTGGATTCGAAATTCCTGAAGTGGTGTAAGCCTCCGGCAGTGAAGAATCCCTCCGCCCGGCTTGCCGAATACTGACGTTGGAGGGCGGCCTTGAGCATCGACGGCAACCTCTTGTCACTCGCAGTCGACAGATAGTTGACGCCCCAGTTGGTCAAATGGTCATCCGTGGGCGGCGTCAGCACGCTGAGTTCTTGCGCTGGAACATGCGCGTATTGCTCATGCAGTTGTTCCACAATCTGCAGATAGTTGACTAAGGTACGAAGCTTAGCGGTAGAGCCAAGCTCGAGCTTCGTGCCTTCATTGATGTTCAAGGGCTGATTGTAGTTATCTGTTTGTACCCGCAGCAGGTTCAGGCCAGGACCACGCTCATAGAGCGTGAATCCGTAGATCACGGCGCGCGGATCGCTTTGGGCGAGCAGGCGATGCTGCCGGAAATTCGCGGTGAGGGGTTCGCCGGGATCCGTCAATCTGCGAAGAACCTGTGTGACACTCTGCTGCGCCGCGCCATCAAGCGTAGTGCGGACGGACAAGTCCAATCGGTCGAGCGTATACGTATTTTGTAATCCCAGAAGTGGAAGCAGCGGTGTACGCACCAGGCCTCGTGCCTTCCGGTCGACGAAGTCTACTGCGCCACCCGGCCGCCGGGGCCGCAACCTGAGGCGTTCGCGCAGAGCAAGGTCACGCAATTCCATCGAAATAACCCCTTCCTTCGATAGGAGTCGCAGATAGCGCTCTGTCTGCTCTGCCAGCGCGTCCGGCTGATGCACAAGGTAGCGAGAAGGTGCACGCGTCGCGAGCAGAAGAGAGAGCACTTCGCGATAGCTTCGGGCTTGCTCTTGCCTCTGCGCGGCGTCGAGGCTGTTTGTTGGGGCCCGCAACAGCATATTGGCGGAACGGAAGTCCGCGCTGTACCAGATATCCAGCCCATCACCAAGGCCAGTGACCTCGCCATGCCCTAGCGTCGCTGCGAGCGGTAGTGAATTCAAATAGTCACGAATCACCCGCTGCTGCGCCGCCAGCGTATGCGGACCATCCTGGTACGCACGCAACGATGCAGAAAGCATCTGCTGAGCTTTTTCGCCGGCCGAGTGCGTCCTGCCTTTGGCCGAGTGCCGTATCTTCTCCAGTTGTGTCGCCAACGTGCTGCCACCGATCACCGCATGACGCCGATTGACTGCGTGGAGACCGTAATCGAATACCGCGTGGGACAGCCGCTGCCATTCAATCGCCGGATTGCGGCTGGGATGGCGCGGGTCAAGCATCGCCCGATTCTCAGTAAACAGAAGGGTATCGACTACGAGCCGGGGAATTTCAGAGTACTCGGCATAGTCCTGTTGTGGGTTGTGAAATTCGTACAAAGGCCGGTCGTCCCTGTCCAGGATCTCGAGCCCTGCATCATCCTTCTCGCGATAGATGGGATAGACACCTAAATCTGCAAGCGCCACGTACATCCTTGAGGGGCGTGCCTGCGCTTCAATCTCGTAGCCTCGAGACTCGGTTCGCTGCACAAATTGCGGAATGCGCGAATATCCGAGGCGCTCGTCATACGGGCCGCTTCGTGTATACCGGATGGATTCGTTGCGCCCGGGCAATACCGAGAACGTCATTCGGTGAGAAATGGCCGTAAGGATCCTAGATTGGATCCAAGATGAACGTACCTCGCTTATGCCCAGAGACAGGATAAGAATCGCTCCACTTGTCCGTAGCAGCATGCGATGAAGTCGCCTGTTCCGGGGCCTCAGGGCAACAAATTCAAGGGGATCGGTGCAGAAATTCTTGAATGCAAGAAGGCGAGATGCGGAGGCCACAACATCCTCCACAGGTACATTATACGACCAACGCTAGCCTAGCTATGCGGCACCGTATCTGGGTAGTGGGCTGTCTTGAATTGTTATCGTCTGCGAAAGTGACGCACTAGCATTTTCTCAAGAAGTTTGATGAAATCTCCGAGTACCCACGACAATCACCAGGATCACCGCCAACATCACCGCGTACTCGGCGATGTCCTGGCCCTCTTCTTGCGCCCAGAGACTACCAACAAGAACATTCACATTTTTTTCCTTAGCGTCGCGTGTTGTTTAGGGCAAGCACATTTATCTCACCACGAACCGGCAGGGCCGCAGTGACCAAGATCACTAGGGCATGTGTTGCGATTTTTCCATTCGACGTATCACTTTTCGTCAGCCAGTCGTGGCTACAGAGGTGCGATTTGGGCGCGGTGGACGCTCACGAATCGCCCCTTTCGCCCCTGCCAGATCAGAATCTCCGGGGGCGGTCACGCCCCCGGAGGAAATCGACGGGCTATGTTCATGCCGCGACGGCGGCACTCGTCACAACAATCGAGAAAGGTCTCTGGTGTTCAAAAGCACGTTCGCGATGTCCCACGATTGTGTATTTCGGGCTCTGAGTCGGCGGCATTTGGGCGGCAACCTCATTGCGAAAATGGTGGTAGCCGCCACTGAACTTGCCGTTATTCCACACTTTGAGCAGCGTTTCGGTAAACAGTCCGTTCTTGTTCCCATCCACAGCCACCTGATTATCCTGGCAAGCGGAGATCAGGATGACGCTGCACTCCACGTTGACCTTCTCCCGGCGCGGGGTCTTCCTGCGAACGTCGTCGTAGAGCGCCGCCCGTTCCTTGTAGATCTTCGCCTGCACCTCAGGAGGCAAAAACTTGGGCTTGAGGTTTTCGTCTGTGCTCGCGCGCACCCTAGCCTCGAGACGCGGCAGGTAAGGGCCAGGATTCAGGAACGTCTCCTTTGTCATGATCCCGCTATGGGAGCTGTCTGACAGTACGCAGATACGCACCCCGGGGCGGAAAAGCGACCACTTAGCATACAGTTCGTCATCGACCAGTTCGCGGTCATATAGAACCCAGGTTTCATCCAAGCCGTCAGGTTCTAGGTTGTCGACATCGTTGATTTGGCCGCCGTGACCTGAATAGGTGAGCAAGAAAATGTCTCCTTCGACCAGTTCTTTGGCGGCCTTTTCGATTATGCCCAGAAGCGAAGTGGACATGGCAGATCTAGTCAGCACAGAGTGGGTAACAAAGCCCTGGCCGCGAGCGATTGTTTCCATGTCACGAGCATCGTTCTCGCATGCCACCAGTTCTCCTTTCCAGCCCACATAGTGGACAGGGTCAACTCGATTCAATCCCACATGAAGTGAGATTCCTTTAGGCTTACCTGCTCCCGGCATGATTCCTCCTTTCACGATCGCGAATTACGATCGCGCATCATGAGTTCTGTTCCCAGACCGTCGTCCCAACAACGGTCCCTACGGCGAGATTTTGTAATGCCTCCCAAGCAGTTGAGCAAACTCATCCGGGCTCAGCTGGAGTCTGCGCAGACAGTCGGACAAGGCCCCTTTGTGCAGCGACTCGCCCGAATGAGGCTCGTGGAATGAAATTAGGTTTGGTTCGCGCGTGGGACAGAAGAACTGCCTCAGCGATCCTCGGCGTGATTTCATTGGTCGATAGCCGAGATCACGAAGAACAGAAACGAAACGCCTCCACGGCAGCTGTGCGGGGATTGCCGACATGGGTACGACTCCAACGAAACATGAATCGTCTCTTCGAGTAAAGGGGACAACAGCGGTCTCTCTCGCTCACCTCGCCGACGGCACTAGCACTAACACAACCAGCGCTGCCAATACGAAACTGGCGACAAGCCAGAAGACGCCGTGCTGAGCATCAAGGTGAAAAAAACTGTCCCCGCGCCTCTTGAAGTGTGTCAGCGTCCTCATGCAAAGCCTCCTCGCTTGTAGCCGCGGAAACTCTTCAAGCTGAACTTGTTGCGGAACGCTCTCCTCAATATTAAGCTCCCTTTCGCCGCCGAATTGCAATGGCACTGACTCTGAGCACTACGTCGGCCCAGCGGAACTCCTCAGTCTTCCCACGCGGCAATTGTTGGATTGAGCACCTCTTAACTCATCTGGAGCATTCGTTCGATAGGGTGTAGAGCCCTCAGCCGCAACTCCTCGTTGATGGTGATTTCCGGGGTGCGGTCCCTCATGCAGAGATACAACTTCTCCATAGTATTCCGTTTCATGTGCGGACACTCGCTGCACGAGCAGCCGCTTTCGCCTGGCGGCACGATGAATGTCTTACCCGGACATGCTTTCTCCATCTGGTGGAGGAGACCACTTTCGGTGGCAACAATGAACTCTGTTGCCGGACTAGTCTGCGCGTACTTGAGAATGCCGGTGGTTGAACCGACGTAATCCGCATGGCGCAAGATGGCTTCGGCACACTCCGGATGGGCTAACACAATTGCAGCAGGATGCCGCTCTTTCAGCTTGACCAGGTTTCGCTCCGAGAATTGCTCATGGACGATGCAACTGCCAGGCCAGAGCTTCATGTCACGCCCGGTTTTCTTGATCAGATATCGACCGAGGTGTTGGTCGGGAGCGAAAATGATCGGCTGCTCAGCCGGTATCTGGCGGATGATGTTTTCGGCATTGCTTGACGTGCAGATCACATCGCTAAGCGCTTTTACTTCCGCACTGCAGTTGATATAGCTGACAACGATGTGATCCGGGTGCCGCTCGCGAAATAGACGGAACAGCTCCGCCGGACAGCCGTCTGCCAGTGAGCAACCGGCTGCCATGTCCGGTAGCAATACGAGCTTCTGCGGATTGAGAATCTTCGCAGTCTCGGCCATGAAGAGGACGCCGCAGAAAACAATGACCTCCGCCGAAACGGCTGCTGCCTTTTGGGAGAGCTGCAGACTATCGCCAACAAAATCCGCCACATCCTGTATCTCTGAGTCTTGGTAGTAATGCCCTAGGATCACGGCATTCATCCGGTGCTTCAGTCGGTTGATTTCCTGCTCAAGGTTGCTCACATTCAGCATGATGTCTCCGGCCTGTATGGAGGCGAAAGAACCCTCAGGAATTCCATTGCGGCGCGATCTTTTCCAGGGCCACCCGATTGCGGATCACGAGGGTCTTCCCTTTAAGCTGCAGCAACCGCTTCTTCTCGAACTTGGCGAACAGGCGGCTGACCGTTTCTCGGGTGGTGTCAAGGATCTCCGCAATTTCCTCCTGGTGCAGTGTCAGCTTGACCTCCGCAGCGTGGCTGTCCGGCGCGCTCTTGTTCCACCAGGAAAGCAGAAGTTTGGCGAACTTTTCCGAGGGCGAACGGGTCAGACCAAGCAAGCGGATCTCCTCGTAGGCGGCGCGGTAGTCACGGCTCAACTGCTCGGCGATGCGCAAGGCAACTTCCTCGTGGTCCTTTCGGAATTGCAGCAAGGAATCGCGGGGAATGAAATTGGCCTGTCCAGGTACCATCATTTCAGCAGTAACTTCGTACGGACGGTTAGCAATGACCGCATTGAGCCCGAGAACGTCCCCTGGCTCAGAAATTTTCGTGATGATGGTTTTGCCAGCGAAAGAAGAGGCGGAAAGCTTGGCCTGTCCGGCGCAGAGCACAAAAACACCACGCGACTGCTGCCCTTCCACGAACAGCATGGAGAATTTCGGGTAAGCCGCCGTCGCTTTAATTTCGTTGAGGCGTTCAAGGGCGTGGGCAGAAAAATTACAAAAGAATTGTTCCTTCCTCACCGGGCACTCAAGGCAGTTCCCAACCACATCTACACCACAGGTGCGCATAAAGCACCTTCTGCAATAATCGTAACGCAACTAGGGCCGTGTTTGCGGCCGCGTCAGCCAGAATCCGAAGAACTTTTCGGAGATGTCATCGTTGAGCCGCATGGCAGCGAAACGCGTCGACAGGTTTCTTGCTCATGGCATCGTCTCGGCCTATCATCGGGAATAGAGTTCGCTTGGCTACAACAGCGGACCGGAAGTCGGGTATTTTCTTCTTGGACTACGAGTTCGAGCGGCCATTTGACAATATCGAGAGCGCCCAGGAATACCTCGCGCTTTTGTCTCGGGAATTGGATACAGCGAAGCAGGACACCCAGGCCGACATCGCCAGAGAGGCCGATTCTCAGATGCCGCGCCGCCGTGAGGCCCTTCGGGTAGTTCTTTATACGCTAGAAAAACTCGAACAGCACATCAAGGTCAGTCGTCGTTTGCTCAACGATTTGCGCACCCTTCGGCGCCTGCTTCTGGAAGAAAGAGCTGAACCGGTAATTTCCAAAGACGGCATGGATTCCAAGCTCTAGTCCTCACGTGCTGTCTGCTATGCCCCCTAACAGAGCCGGAGCAGCGTCATCCCAATACCCTTTGTTTCTATACCTGCAGCGTCTTCGTATCGGGAAAAACATGAGCGATCCCCAAACGTCTCTCGGAGGGAATCGTAAAGCTATGTAAAAGCCGCGCAACCTTGCCCGCACAAGCGGGTTGTATTGAGCAGGAGCGTATTGGTTCGAAGAAAAGGTCCGACCGATCGCGCGTCGAACGAAATCGGGGCGTCCATGGCCAGCGAAACCCCGACGAGCCGGCTATGAAGTGACATCAAGCCCAACTCAGTCTGGCTTCTGCGCTTTTGGTTGTTAATCGCAGGGGCTGGAGGCTGTGGTGATTGATGCCGCCACCAGTCAAACCGGCGTGGGATTTGCTTATCGTGTGAAGGCTATAACGGCCCGGACTCCCAATTAACGGTGACAGACACGGCGATGCGGACGCCGATGGATAGGCCAGCAGGCTACGCTGCAGCACTGGTCGTATCAAGCATGAATGGACTTCTTAGCCAGCGCGCTGCACGAAAGATGATGGACCGGCAACTCTGAAAGTGTGTCGGTGATCGTTGATTTCAACGAGGAGTAAAAAAAATCGCCTCGCCGAGCAGCCCATTCCCGCAGGCGGAGGAAATGCCCACTCCCTGAGGCGAAACATTTCTGCGCAACTCAAGGTACTGCGTACGGCCATGTGGAGGCCCGTACACGGCATCAGCAGAACTACGAACAACTGTGTCGTGCAAGAAAGGTAGGGATTTATGTGCTCAATGTCCATGTCCTTTCAGGCGGTATTAGCAAGACTTCTGCATGTTCTGCTTGGAATGGTCTTCCCAGCTATCTACCTTGC
>JASHPH010000177.1 GCA_030038255.1 Candidatus Sulfotelmatobacter sp.
CATTCGGCTATGGAGTCGAGTTTGAAGACGTGGTTCATCTCGCGAAACTCGGCGGGCTTGTGGTGAAGGGCCTGTCGAAAGAGCCGATGATCGGCAATCCACCGCCGCGCCTGTGGGAGACGGCAGCGGGCATGCTGAACGCGATCGGCTTGCAGAACATCGGAGCGCGGGCTTTTCTCGAAGAAAAGCTGCCGCGCTTGCGGCAGATCAAGAACATCGTGGTGATCGCGAACGTTTTCGGCTACACGCGCGAAGACTACGAGCACACCATCCAGATTCTCAACGAAGGCGAAGGCATCGCCGCCTACGAATTGAACGTGTCCTGCCCGAACACTGCGCAGGGCGGGCTGCAGTTTGGCAGTGATCCGCGCACGCTCGACGAGGTGGTCACTACTGCGAAGCGCGTGGCAGCGAGGCCGCTGATTGTGAAGCTGTCGCCCAACGTGACCAGCATCGCGCAAATGGCTTACGTGGCGCAGGAATCGGGAGCTGACGCGCTGTCGCTGGTCAATACGTTCGTAGCCATGGCCATTGATCCGGTGACGCGCAAGCCGCGCATCGCCAACGTAACGGCGGGGCTGTCCGGACCGGCGATCAAGCCGATCGCGGTGCGCATGGTTTACGACGCCGCTCACGCGGTGAAGATTCCGGTCATCGGCATGGGAGGAATTTCGACGGCAGCTGACGTTGTCGAATTCATGCTCGCCGGGGCAACGGCCGTGCAGATTGGAACCGCAAGTTACTGGGATCCGTGCGCTACGGAAAAGATCGTCAACGAACTGGAGGAGTGGTGCCGCGAGCACGAAATCGCTCGCGTCGCCGACCTCACCGGCGGAATGCAGACGGAGTAAGACTCTCCGAAAGCCAGCTCCGGAAAGTCAGAAAAGCTCTCATTCTTAAAACGCAACCAAAGGGTTGCATTGTGCTAAGACCTGAGTTAATATGCAACTCAAAGGTTGCTTATGATGACAGATCACATAGAAAAACGTATTGAACTGAAAGCTCCAGTGTCACGGGTCTGGCGAGCTCTTACGGATCACCGCGAATTCGGCGAATGGTTTGGCGTGAAGCTCGACGGCCCCTTTGCCGCCGGCCAGGTCTCGCGCGGCTGGATCACCTATCCCGGCTACGAGTACATCAAATGGGAGGCGCTGGTCGAGAAGATGGAGCCGGAGCGGCTGTTTTCCTACCGCTGGGCGCATCCCAAGTCTCTCGACAAAGCGGATTACTCGCCGGACTACACCGGCGAGCCGACCACACTGGTCGAATTCCGGCTGGAAAAGACGGCCACGGGCACCTTGCTGGTGGTCACCGAATCCGGCTTCGACAAGCTCCCGAGCGACCGCCGCGACGAATGCTTCCGCAGAAACGAGGGCGGCTGGACGGAGCAGATGAAGAACATCGAGAAATATGTTTCGAAGTAGATCGGGCAGAGGGCGTGGCCGCGCTGCCACCCGTCGAGCACTGGCTGTTCCTTCCGCTGCGCCCATTTTTTCTGCGCTTGGCGACCAGACGCGGCTGCTGCTGCTTGGTAAGCTCTCGAGTGGACGGCCGCACTCCATTTCTCAACTCGCCCGCGGCTCGAAGCTGACCCGGCAGGCCATCACCAAGCATTTGCGAACGATGGAGAGCGCAGGCATCGTGCACGGCGTGCGCAAAGGACGGGAGACTTTGTTTGAGCTCGATCCCAAGCCGATCTTGGAAATCAGAGAATATCTCGATATGGTCTCCGCGCAATGGGATCAGGCGCTGGCCCGCCTGAAGGCCTTCGTCGAAGACTGATAGTGCCGTGACGGTGAGACGGGCGTGGAAGCCCGCAAGAGAAGCCGCGTATAGCCGGGTATAGTATATGTGGCGATGTTTTCCAGGTCACACTTTCGCTGCTCGCTACTGTTGTGTGCCGCCGCGGCCCTTTCTGCACAGACCGTTCCACCGCAAAGCGTAGTCGAAGCCGCCCGCCAGTACACGACGGCGCATCAGACCGAACTAACAGAGAATTTCGCCAGGTTTCTGGCAATTCCAAACGTCGCGGCCGATCCTGCGGGGCTGAAGCGGAACGCCGACCTGTTGGTCGATCTGCTCAAAGCTCGCGGCGTGGAGTCGCGGCTGCTGACGATTCCCGATGCGCCTGCGGTCGTCTACGGGCAAATCACCACACCGGGCGCGCAACACACGATCGTCTTTTATGCGCACTACGACGGCCAGCCGGTGACTCCGTCGGAGTGGGAGATCCCACCGTTCAGCCCCACGGTTCGCAGCGTCAACGGAGAGCCCCGCATCTTTGCCCGCTCGGCGGGAGACGACAAGGCTGCGATCTTTGCCCAACTGACCGCGCTCGACGCGTTGCGCGCGGCCAAGATTCCGTTGCGGGCGAACATTCGTTTCGTGTGGGAAGGCGAAGAAGAGGCGGGATCGCCGCATCTCGAGCAGATTCTCAATGCTAACCGCGACCTGGTTCACGGCGACGTATGGCTGGTCTGCGACGGACCGGTGGATCAGAGCGGGAAGCAGACCGTTGTCTTCGGAGCGCGTGGCGATGCGCATCTGGAGATCACCGTCTACGGTCCGCATCATGGCCTGCACAGCGGCCACTACGGCAACTGGACGCCGAATCCGGCAATGATGCTGGCGCAGTTGCTCGCCGGCATGAAAGACGAGACCGGCCACGTTCTCATTCCGCACTTTTATGACGGCATCGCGTCGCTGTCGCCGCTGGAACGTGAAGCGCTGGCTCGCGCGCCTGTGAACGATTCCATGCTGATGAACTCTTTCTGGCTCGGCCATACGGAAGGCTCGGGCAAGCATTTGCTCGAACTGATCAATCAGCCTTCGCTGAACATCAACGGATTCGCTTCCGGCCAGATTGGTGCTCATGCCGCGAATGTCATTCCGCCGACCGCGACGGCCGATCTCGATTTGCGGCTCGTTGTCGGCATTGACTGGCGCGAGCAGCAGGAGCGCGTGGTGAACTACATCCGCTCGCGTGGATATTTCATCGTGGACACCGAACCCACGCAGGAGATTCTCACATCGCATGCTATGGTCGCGAAGGTGGCGCGCGACCAGGCCAGCTACAACGCCGTGCGTACGCCGATGGACCTCCCCATCGCGCAAGAAGTGATCCACGCCGTGGAAAGCGCGCGCGGAACCGCGGTTCTGCTGCCCACCATGGGCGGCAGCGTTCCGCTGGGGGCGATGGAGCGCGCTGCCGAGACGCGCACCATCACCGTACCCATCGCCAACTACGACGACAATCAGCACGCCCCCAACGAGAACCTGCGCCTGCAGAATTTGTGGGATGGCGTGGAGACGATGGCGGCACTGCTAACAATGCAGTGATTCTGAGCGGCTACTTCCGGTAGCGCTGCACCATCTGCTGGTAGCGCGGGTCCTGGCGCAGAGCAGCAAAGTACGGGCTCGCATCGAGCCCGGCAAAATCATGAAATCCCATGTCAAACGCCTTTTGTAGCTTATCGAAAGCTTTTTCTTTGTCCCCGCGAGCTGCGTACGCGGCGCTCAGAAAGAAATAGTTGATCGCGACCGGCGCGGCGTTTGCCGTCAGAGAGGCTATAGCCCGATCGTAGTCTCCTTCTGCTAGGTAAGCCTGTCCTATTCCCAGGTCCGCCATGGTGCCGTTCGGGCTTAGCTCTTTCTCACGTTGAAAGGTGGCCAATGCCTCGGCGTTGCGCTTCTGCAAAAGCAGAGCGCGACCCAGATGGTAGTAAGCCGGGATGAACGAGGGCTGCAGGCGCAAGGCCTGTCGCGAAGCGTTCTCCGCGGTCACCGGATCGGGCGGCTGCTTGTAACACAGTGACCACGAGAGCATGTCCCAAGCATGGGCATTCTTGGGATCGAGCTCGGTCGCTTTCCGAAATTCTTCCGTGGCTGCGCCGTAGTCATACTTGTCCATGAGCACAGCCCCTTCGGACACGTGACTCAAGGGCAGCTGCGGATCAAGGTTCAACGCGCGCTGGGCATATTCTTCGGCGTGCTGCAGGTGAGATGGCCGTGAGTCGAAAATGCGATAGATCTGAGCCTCTGTCCATGCCAACCCCGCGAGCGCCGGAGGATAGTTCGGGTCCGACTTCAGAGCGTCCTGATATGCCCGCTGTGCAGCTTCGAGCTTTTCGGGATCATCGGGATATTGGACCAACGCCTGCCCGCGCAAATAGGCGTCGTAGGCTTCTGGATTTGCCGTGTAACGATGCTGAATGGCCTCCTGCTCTTGAGGTGAGAGCTTGAGGTTGAGCGACTGCGCAATTTTCAACGCGGTTTGCTCCTGCAGGGAGAAGACGTCTTTCATTTCGCCGGTGAAGTCGTCGGCCCAGACCTGGAAGCCCGAGGTGGAGTCGATCAGGTGAACGTTAATGCGCACCTGATCTCCCGCCTTGCGAACGTTGCCCTCGAGCAGATAGCGGACGCCGAGTGCTTTGCCGATTTCCGCCGCGCTCTTGCCCGACGTTTGCGCTGCCGCCACCGTGGAGTGTGGCGCGACATCGATGCCCTGAATCTTCGAGAGCTTAGTGGTGATCTCGTCGGTCATGCCATCGCTGAAGTACGCGCTGTCCGGCTCCGAGCTCAGATTCTGCAGAGGCAGAACGCCAACCGAAGGCTTCACCACCGCGGCCTCAGAATGTGTCCGCTTCTGATACCAGACAACTCCGCCGGCAGCGACCAGCACGGCCAGCAGCGCCACGCCGGCGAGCAGGCCGCGCTTCGAAGCACTGGGCTTCGGCGCCTCGGACTTCGCCCCCGAGCTTGATTCGGATGCAACCGGGACCGACCGTCCCGATTCCGCGGCCCTCTGCACCCGCTTCAGGTCGGCACGCAGATCGGCGGCCGACTGGTAGCGCAGGGCGCGGTCTTTCTCCATTGACTTTTCGAGGATGCGCTCAAACTCAGCAGGCAGCACGGGATTCAAACGCACCGCCGACGCCGGCGCGCGGTTCATGATCCCCTCGCAGATGACGGCACTGCTCTCTCCGCGAAACGGCAACGCGCCCGTGGCCATCTCATACAGCACCACGCCGAACGAAAAAAGATCGGTGCGCGCATCCAGCTCTTTGGCTCGCACCTGCTCGGGCGACATATAAGCCACGGTACCGACCATGGTCCCAGGGCTGGTCAGATGCGCCTCGTCCACAGTCTGCGTGTTGGCGGCGGCGATCTGGCTCGACGAACTGGCCGTAGGCGCAACCTTGGCCAGACCGAAATCGAGAATCTTGGCGTGGCCGCGTTCGGTGACAAAAATGTTCGCCGGCTTGATATCACGGTGAACAATGCCCTTGCTGTGAGCCGCCTCCAGCGCGTCCGCGATTTCGATGGCCAGCGACAGGAGCGTTTCCAGTTCCATGGGACGCCCGTCGATGCGGTGCTTTAATGTCGCGCCGTCCAGGAACTCCATAGCGAGAAACATCTGCTCGCCACTCTTGCCGATGTCATAAATCGTGCAGATATTCGGATGGTTGAGAGCAGAGGCAGCGCGCGCCTCGCGGCGAAAACGCTCCAGGGCCTGCGGGTCGCGGGCAACGTCGTCAGGCAGGAATTTGAGCGCGACGAAGCGGCCAAGTTCGGTGTCCTCGGCCTTGTACACCACGCCCATTCCGCCGCCGCCGAGCTTTTCCACGATGCGATAACGCGAAATGGTCTGGCCGATCATAGTTTGGCCGATCATGTTTGGCCAATCATAGTCTGGCCTGTCTGGCCGATCGAGGTTAGGCCGATCGTAGTTGGACGGTCATTACGTGGAGGTTCATCGTTTGGCTGATCGTTCCCGAGCCGACGGGCGCTCCGGCCAGCACTGGCGCGAATCTTACGTGGCCCAAGGAATCAAGTCAATGAAGCCGCGTGCTGATGACGACCCTGCGCCTCGTCGACTTTGCCCTGTCGGGCAATGCACTCCCGATAGAAATGGGACCTGCCGGGCAGGCGTAAGATATTGGCAAAGGAAAAACCTGAACGGGACGTGCTCGCGCCCTTTGTCAGGGCTTAATGCACGGGAGGCGCTTATGCCGGTTCTCGCGAGCAGACTCTTGAGTGACGACCGTGGTCAGGACATCGCCGAGTATGCGGTGATGTTGGCGGTCATACTGGTGATCGTTGTGGGGGCGATTCAGCTGATTGGATCCAACGCCAATACTGTCTTTTCCAACGTGGCGAGTTCGCTGCAATAGGCCAGGCACCATCGCCGAGGTTGAGCTTTAACCTTGTTCGGCGAGTCATGGGCTTTGCGCCGGTGCCATCTCGCCGAAGCTCTTACTGCGAGTTCGCGTACTCGGCTTGGGTTTCCAGAGCGTCGCCGGGCCTGCGGCTATTTCTCCGGTTCGGGCCATACGTACATCAACACGAACGTGATGCCCAGGGTCAGGAAGAAAGCGGCCAGCTGAGGATGGGCGGGCCAGATCGCACGCATCAGGCCCAGCATCCAGGCTCCGATTCCAATTACGCTTGCGATCAGGGAGACTTTCAACGTCTTCATGGAGTCACGCCGCGGGCACGTTGCCCGCTTGAGATCAATATACCCTGAGCGATGAAACGCAGTTGCGAGGACTGCTGACTTTTCGCCTCGGTCCGTGAGTGTTATGGGGATGTTACGCCAGTTGACCTTCTCAAATTGGGATTCTGCCTCCATAGGATGCACTTAAGGTGTAGCATTTTGAAGATGATCCGTGACACGCGCCCTGCACTCGAACAAGTGAAGTCCGGCTTCAAGATCGCAGGGATTTTGGTTGT
>JASHPH010000178.1 GCA_030038255.1 Candidatus Sulfotelmatobacter sp.
TCAGCTCAGCGAACCATCAGTTCGGCGAATCTGTCGCCGGATTAATTCGGAGTCGCTCCAGGACCCTGTCCATCGTGATGATGCCGCTCTTCCTGTCTCATCTGCATCTCGTCGAATTTCTTTTGCTGATCGGCATCCAGAAGTGCGCGGATCTGATCGTTCGACGCTTTGTGGATGTCCATCATCTTGGCCCGCCGATCCTCCTGCGAAGCGGAGGAATCGGACCACAGGCTCTGCATTTGCGAGTGCTCCGACTTCAGGATCTCGAGCACCTTGGCCTGCTGGTCTGAGGTCAGCTTGAGCTCCCTCGCCAGCCGCTCCGTCCGCTTCTCCGGGTCCATGTGACCACGCCCGTGCCACTGCCCGGGCTCGCCACCCTGAGCAGGTTGCTGACTGCCGCTGGCATTATCTTGCGCGATTGCCCCAGCGGTAAGCGTGAACGCCAACGCGCAGAGCGACAGTGCGATGAACCAATGTTTACGCATAGGATCTCCTTCAGTGAAAAACTCAACCTCTCTCGGTAGTATGAACCAGATTATGCCGCCGGAGTTGTGACCACGGCTCGACTTTTACGAATCTTTACCAGATTTTGACGCGATTACGCATTCCGGATGCAACCCCGCAGCCACATAAACCCGGGCTTGACTCGATTACAACTCAGCCGAATGTTCGTCAGAAAATCCGACTACATAACCCGGTTAAAACAGACAAAACTTTACCGCCGCTCTGAAAGCTTCAAGCTATGATCAGAGTAGGAGATCGCAGGAGCGGTCGCGGCAGAAACGATTGCGGCATGGGTGGCACAGGTGTCGATCGCGGAGAAATTGCCGATCAGTGCACGGAGAAAGAGTAGACTCATCTGGCTTCTCCTTTTGGGCTTGTCATCGTCGATCGGCCGCGAGAGCGCGCATGCCCAGAACGCGACCACCGCGCCCGAACCCACACAAACTCAAACCGCGCCGGCTCACGCGAGTCAATCGCAGATAATCCAGACGCCGTCAACTCCACCTGCCGGCGGCACGATTCACGGCATGGTGAAGTCGGGGAATATGCCGATTCCCGGTGCTTCTGTCGTCATTTCCGTGCCAGCGTCTGCTACATCCACTCCCGAATCTTCCGGTGCAAATATCTCCCCGATCGTTTCAACTTGGACTGACGTCGACGGCACTTACTCCGCCGCGATTCCCTCGAACGGCACGTACACCGTGCGGGTGGAAATGACCGCATTTGCCAATAGCACGGCGCAGGTTGTGATCGACGCTTCCCATCGGGACGTCGTCGCGAACTTCGAACTGACCCTTCTCTCGCGCACGCGCGAGGCCACTCAGCCGCGCGCGCCGGGCGGCCTGGCCGTCGCGCAACGCGGATTCCAGACGCTCCAGGTCTTGCAGAGCCTGTCCGGTCAGGATGCAGGCAGCAACTCGCTGAGCGATGTGGTGCCTTCCGGCATGCCCGTTCCCGGGATCGACCCGAACAGTGCAACGGAGTCGATTGCCGTTTCCGGCAATGCCTCCAATCCATTCAACTCGATGAGCGGAGACGAACTGCAGCAGCGCATTAACGATGCGCGCCAGCAAGGCGGCGGTTTCGGAGGACCTGGCGGATTAGGAGGCGGCGGCTTTGGCGGCCCGGGAGGCTTTGGCGGTGGCGCCGGGCGTGCGGTGGCGATCTTGGGGCGGCGCGGATTCGACATCAATCGCCCGCATGGATCGCTCTACTACGGGATCGGTGACTCCGCGTTCAATGCCGCGCCCTACGCCCTTCTCGGCGAACCGCCCACCAACCCGGCGTACGAGCAGAACAGTTTCGGCGGATCGATCGGTGGGCCGCTGAATATCCCGAAGATTTATCATGGCGGCGCGAAAACATTTTTCTTCGTCAATTACAACGGCAGGCGCGGGGAGAATCCCTTCGATCAGTTTTCCACCGTGCCCACGCTGCTGGAGCGGCAGGGGAATTTTTCGCAGACCACTTATACATCGGGCCCGGAAGCCGGGCAGCCCGTCGAGATTTTCAATCCCCTGACCAATGCGCCATTCCCGTGCAATCCGACGTGCAACACGATTCCGCAGATCAACTCTGCCGCGAAGGGGCTGCTGCAGTACATTCCCATGCCGAATCTGCCCGGCGACTACCAAAATTTTCACTTCGTGACCTCAGCCAACAACAACAGCGACGACCTCAACGTACGCGTCAATCACACCATCGGCGCCACACCAGCGTTCGGACGCCGTGGTCCTGGCGGAGGCGGCCGCGGTGCTCCGCGCAACAATCTTACTTTTGGTTTTCACTATCATGGGTCGGGCTCGACCATCACCAATCCGTTTCCCAGTGTTGGCGGCAACACCAGCGTGCGCAGCTTCGACGTGCCGATCGCCTATGTGAAGAGCATCGGCAAGCTGACCAACAGCCTGCGGTTTGATTTCAATCGCAGCCGTACGCGCACGCAAAATCTCTACGCCTTCATCAACGACATTGACTCCGGTCTGGGGATTACCGGAGTCTCGACGAATCCATTCGATTGGGGCTTGCCGAATCTCTCGTTCGCCGATTTCACAGGCGTGCAGGACACGAATCCGCAGCTTCTGCGCAACCAGACTTACACATTTTCCGATTACGTCGTCTGGACGCACGGCAAGCACTCGTGGCGGTGGGGCGGAGACTTCCGCCGCGTGCAGTTCAACACCGAAACCAGCAGCAACGCGCGCGGCTCTTTTACATTCTCGGGCTATAACACATCCGAATTCGTGGGCGCCGGTCCCGGGCAGCCCGCGCAGCAAGTTGCAGGAACGGGATACGACTTCGCCGATTTCCTGCTGGGATATCCGCAGACAACTTCCGTGCAATTCGGCCAGGACAACTATCACTTCCGCGGCAACTACTGGGATTTGTACGCGCAGGATGAATGGAAGATGCGCGGGAATCTTACTCTGAATCTGGGCGTTCGCTATGAATATGTTTCGCCGCTGTCGGAATTGAACAATCTGATTGCGAACCTCGATCTCTCGCCTAGCGTGCTCAATCCCGCGCTGGGCGCGCCCACGGTCGCGATTGTTCTGCCGGGGCAAGTCGGCCCGTACAGCGGCAGTCTTCCCGACAGCCTGGTGCGGCCCGATCGCAAAGGCTTTGCGCCGCGCGTTGGGTTTGCGTGGAAGCCGTTCTCCAAAACAGTGGTGCGCGGTGGCTACGGCATCAACTACAACACAGGAGCCTATCAGACGATCGTGCAGCGCCTGGCCTTCCAGCCACCGTTTTCGACGGCGCAAACGCCGATCCAGCCGCAAGTCATGGAGTTGAGCAATGGCACGCTCGAACCCACTGCTGGACAACTCACGTTGCAAGATGGCTTCCCATCGTCTTTGACCAGCGGTATCACAAATAATTACGCGGTGAACCCCAACTACCGCTTCGGCTACGTGCAGATTCGCAATTTCGACATCCAGCAACAGCTCCGTCCAACGTTATTGCTGAACATTGATTACACCGGGACGAAAGGCACGAACCTCGACATTCTCGAAGCGCCGAACCGGACAATCACGCCGCTCGGCATTCAAACACGGATTGCGGACGTGCAAGCCTTCACCTTTGAAAACTCGGTTGGCGACGCAGAAGCGAATGCCGGATCACTGCGTTTGCGCAAACGACTGTCGAACGGATTCTCCATCGGCGGACTCTACACGTTTTCCAAGTCGATCGACAATGCATCTTCCATCGGCGCTGGAGCAACCAGCGGCGGCGGCAGTCCTGGACTTGGCGCGGGCGGTACCGGCGCTGCCGGCGGCGGCACAACTGCCTCGGCGGGCAGCGGCGTCAACAGCGTCGCCCAAAATCCGTTCGATCTTGGCGCCGAGCGCGGACTCTCGAGCTTCAACCAGACGCATAAGTTCACGGCAGATTATTTATGGGAGCTGCCCTTCGGTCACGACAAGCGCTGGCTCACCGAGAACACCCCAATGCGCGCGATCTTCGGCGATTGGCAATGGAGCGGCGATTGGACGATTACCTCTGGGCTCCCGTTTACGCCGAGGTTCCTGGCCAATGCCAGTGAGATCAACGGGGGCACCAACGGTACGCTGCGGCCGGATGTGGTTCCCGGACAATCAATCCAGATTTCGAATCACTCGATCGCGAAATGGTTCAACACCGCGGCGTTTGTCGCTCCGCCAACCGGCCAATACGGTGATGCGCGCCGCAACAGCATCATCGGCCCCGGCAGCAAGGTGTTTGACATGGCGCTCACCAAGGTCATTCCACTGCAGGAGTCGCGCTTTCTCGAGTTCCGCGCACAGGCGACCAACGTCTTCAACATACCGAATTACTCGTCGATCGATACGACGTTCAACTCGCCGACCTTTGGACGTGTTACTGCAGTCGGCGCGATGCGGCAAATCACTCTGACCGCGCGCTTCCGCTTCTGAGGCGTTGCATCTGGAGAAATCGAGATGAGTTCACTCGCGAAGCGACGAACCAACAAGCGGTTGACCCTTCTGCTCGGGTTCGCTCTCCTCAGTCCCTCGGTGCCTGCACAACAGCAGACCGACTACGTTTTTCACGCAGAGAGCGATCTGGTCCTGGTGAACGTGACAGTGCGCGACAAGAATGGGGATTTTGTCCGCGGCCTTAAGCCTGAGGATTTCACGATTCTCGAAGACAACAAGCCGCAGAGAGTCGTTTCGTTCGATATCGAAAACGTGGACGCGGTCGCGACCCAGGATGTTGCTCAAACAAAACCGCTGCCCAGCCCGCTGTCTTTAGTGCCTGCCGCGAATGCGCCGGCTACGGCCGCAAATGCCGTGAGTCAGTTTAAAGACCGTCGCCTGATCGTTCTGTTTTTCGATCTCTCCGCGATGGAACCCGACGAGATCGATCGCGGCGTCACATCCGCCGAGCACTACGTCGACACGCAAATGGCTCCAGCCGACATGGTCGCGATCGTTTCTCTTGGCAGCTCACTGCTCGTCAACCAGGATTTCACTTCCGACCACGACCTGCTCAAGAAGCAAATCCAGGCTTTCGGCACAGGAGCCGGGCAGGGCTATGAGGAAGGCACGACCGGCACGACCGAAGGGACTCCGGATACCGGCCAGCCTTTCACCGCAGACGACACGGAATACAACATTTTCAACACTGATCGGCGGCTGGAGGCGCTGCGCTCGGTCGCGGAAAAACTTGCTCATGTTCAGCAGAAAAAATCGCTCATTTATTTTTCCAGCGGCATGGATCGGACCGGAATCGAGAACCAGTCAGAATTGCGGGCAGCCACCAACGCCGCCGTGCGCGCGAACATGGCGATCTACACCATGGACATGCGCGGTTTGCAGGCGCTCGTCGCCGGCGGCGAGGCACAAAACGCCAGCCTGCGCGGTACCTCCGCTTATTCTGGCCAGTCCATGATCAGTTCCTTGAACTCCAACTTCACGACCCAAGAAACGCTGGTCACGCTGGCCAGCGACACCGGCGGACGCGCCTTCCTCGATTCCAATGACTTCAGCCAAGTCTTCAAAGGAGTGCAGCAGGACACGTCGACGTATTATCTTCTTGGTTATCACAGCTCGAATCCCGCGCGGGATGGCCGATACCGCCGCATCACGGTCAAGGTGAACATTCCCGGCGTGAAGATCGATTATCGCCGCGGCTACTATGCTCCCGCGGATTATCAGCACTCAACGAAGGAAGATAAAGAGCTTCAGCTCGAACAAGAACTCTCCTCGGAACTGCCGACCACGGATTTGCCGCTGTATCTCGGCCTGGCCTACTTCCGCATGGAGCCCAACAAGTTCTACATTCCGATATCGCTCGTCGTGCCCGGCTCCGAAATTCCTTTCACACGCAGCAGCGATCGCGACAAGGCAACTTTGGATGTGATCGGGGCAGTGTTTGACAGCGAGCACCATCCTGTCGATCGCGTTCGCGACACCGTCAAACTCGCGGTGGATACTGCCTCGCAGGTACAAAAGAAAAATGTGCAGTACAACACCGGCCTCAGCCTGCCGCCGGGCAAGTATCACCTCAAGTTTGTGGTCCGGGAAAATCAGACCGGCCGCATGGGTTCATTCGAAACCGACTTGAGCGTTCCTGATCTCAAGTCGCAGCCACTGAAGATGAGTTCGATTATTCTTGCCAGTCAATTGCAGCCGGCCAAGAACGGCGCGTTTCCCAGCCCGCTGATTCGGGATGGCTCGGAAATAATTCCGAACGTGACTCATGTCTTTTCAGCGGCGCAGGATCTGCGGCTGTACTACGAGGTCTACGATCCGGCGCCGGCACGGGCAGGCCAGTCGAAAGCGGGCGAGTCGAATGCGCCGCAAAATGAAGCGGGAGCCGCCAAACCGGGCATTCATCTGCTCACGAACGTGGCTTTCTTCCGCGGCAGGGCTAAGGTGTTCGAAAGCGCGCCGGTCGAACTGACAGAGTTGAATGCCCGTGATCGCAAGGCCGGAGTTTTCCAGCTCGATCTGCCGCTCAGCCAGCTGAAACCGGGCTTCTACACGTGCCAGGTCAACGTGATCGACGACGCCGCAGGTTCTTTTCTTTTCCCCAGGCTCGCCTTGCTGGTTCGCCCCGACGCCACTGCCGCTCGCTAGAAATTCCCTCCATCCCAAGCAATCACGGCATGGCGCGCAGGTCGCTGGAGGTTCCTCCCGCGGCAGGAACGTAGCAATTCAACGCGTAATCCATCACCATACGATCGGCGTTGAAGCGCCAGCCGAGAGTTCGGATCGTGCGCTTCATGCGCGTAATCCATCCTCGTGGAAGGCCGTCACGATCGCGCTGGTAATACAGCGGGATCACCTGTTCACGCAAAGTCTGCAAAAGGTCCTCTCCATCGCGGGCATCATGCACGCTTGTATTGGTGTGCGTTCTGCCCGTGCCGATGGCGAAGCCATTCAGTCCG
Source organism: Candidatus Sulfotelmatobacter sp. (assembly GCA_030038255.1). GTDB lineage: Bacteria > Acidobacteriota > Terriglobia > Terriglobales > Acidobacteriaceae > Sulfotelmatobacter. Next base: position 6,896 of record JASHPH010000178.1, read on the forward strand.
TCGTAGGCCTCGGCCCACCAACCGTCGAGGATGGAAAGATTCAGCCCGCCGTTGAGCACGACTTTCTGGCCGCTCGTGCCTGAAGCCTCCTGCGGCCGACGCGGATTGTTGAGCCACACGTCCACGCCCTGGACAAAGTGCCGGCCCACGTTGATGTCGTAGTCCTCGACGAAAACAAATTTGTCGCGGAACTTGGGATCGCGCATCAGCTCGGCGACTTGCTGCAGAATCCTCTTGCCGGGTTCATCCAGCGGGTGCGCTTTGCCGGCAAATACAAATTGCACTGGGCGGTTCGGATCATTCACCATCGTGGCCAGCCGCTCGATGTCCGTCAGAATCAGATTCGCTCTCTTGTAAGTGGCAAACCGGCGCGCGAACCCGATGGTGAGCGCATCTGGGCTTAGCACCCGCTCGAGGCGCTGCAGAACTTCCAGCGATTCGCCGCGACGCTCGGCCTGCTCGACGGCGCGCTTGCGCACGAACTCGATCAGCTGCGACTTCAGGTTGAGGTGCGTCTCCCACAACTCGCCGTCGTCCACGTTTTCGATCCCCAGCCAGATTTTCCCCTCGCTGCTGCGCTGGTGCCAACCGGTTCCGAGATGGCGATCGTAGAGCCGCGTCATCTGCGGCGCCAGCCACGATGGAACGTGCACGCCGTTGGTGATGTGGCCAATCGGAACATCGTCTTCGGCTTTGCCCGGAAAGACTCCTGTCCACATGGCGCGCGACACTTCGGCGTGCAGGGACGACACCGCGTTCGCACGCCGCGAAAGTTTGAGCGCGAGAATCGTCATGCAGAACAGCTCGTCGGCATTGCGCGGATTCTCACGGCCCAGCGCGAGCAGCGCATCCTGTGAAAGTCCCAACTTTTCACGCAGCGGCCCAATATGTTCTTCCACCAAAGTGGCGTGGAAACGATCATGCCCTGCCGGAACCGGAGTATGGGTGGTAAAGACCACCTCGCGAGAGATGTGCGGAGCGGCAGCGTCAAACCCGATGCCCTCCTCCTCCATGCGCATGCGAATCGCTTCCAGCACGACAAACGCGCTGTGTCCCTCATTCAGGTGCAGCACGCCGGGAGAGATGCCCAAAGCCTTCAGCGCACGCAATCCGCCCACTCCCAGCAACAGCTCCTGGCGAATGCGAATGCGCAAATCTCCGCCATACAGGCGCGAAGTCAGTTCGCGATCCTCGGGAGCGTTTCCTTCCACGTCGGAATCGAGCAGCAGCAGGTCGCGTCGCCCCACTTTTACTCGCCAGACTTTGGCCAGAATTCGTCCGCTGCGAGTTTCAATTTCCACGACGACCGGCCTGCCGTCCTCGCCGATGGCGACTTCCATCGGCAATTGATTCACGTCCGTCTCGAGATATTCCTCTCGTTGCCAGCCTCCGAGGTCGAGGCGCTGGCGGAAATATCCTTGCCCGTAAAACAACCCGATTCCCACCAGAGGGATGTCCAAGTCCGATGCGCTCTTGATGTGGTCACCGGCCAGCACTCCCAGGCCGCCGGAATAAACCGGCAGTGACTCGTGAATGCCGAATTCCGCGGAGAAGTACGCCACCGGATGCGGCCGCAGCACCCCGGCGTGCCGCGTGCCCCAGGTCTGGTCCGCTTCCAGATATTCCAGCAGACGGCGATACGCGTAATTCACGCGGCTGTGGAGCATGGTCTCCGCCGCGCGCGCTTCCAGTTTTGCCAGCGGATATTCCGCCAGCAGCGAAACTGGATTGTGATTCAGTTCGTTCCAGCGCGTCGGGTCGAGATCGAGAAACAGGCTGGAGGCATTCGGGTCCCAGGTCCACCACAGGTTGCGCGCCAAGGCCCACAGCCTCTCCTGCAGCGGGGCGATGAAGCGATCAAGCGTCCTCGCTTCGCTCACCACGGGAGCCACCTGAG
>JASHPH010000179.1 GCA_030038255.1 Candidatus Sulfotelmatobacter sp.
CTTTGGTTGGAACGGCAGTTCTTCAGCGAGAGCGAAATGGCGCTCTTCTCCGAGTGCATGCTGCAGTGCGCTCAAAAAGAACTTGACGCCGCCGACATTGTCAGAGATGGCGATTTATCGCCGACCGTTGTCATTTTGGTGAGGGCGGTGCAGCATGACGCACGGGATGAAACGGAGACTCCCAGGGAACCTGCTCCGTATAGTTGCTCATGGCGAATCCGACCGTGGGACTTGATTTCCCGCTGATGAGTGCGACCAATCCCTGTGCGGTTACACGTAGGACTGAGAGTTCTGACCCTCCCCATCCTTCGTACTTTCTTACTTCTTGGATCTTGCCCATTACAAATGCATTTTCCTCCCCGGTGAAGACCAGGTGGATGGGCGCGTCGGCTTTTAGAGCAATCTCATTATGATTCGTGTCGCTGTCCGTCATCGCGTACACGTTAACGACGCCGTCTCCGGAGTCGTTGCGTTCCACCAAGTGCACAACGCCCGTCAGGAACCAAGTGAAATCGAGGGAATACAACTCGCCGGGTATAAACACGTAAGGTGTTTCGGCGGGTATGGAAGCGACAGAATGGTGCCCGTTGGAATCGCTTTCGCAGCGCAATTCGTGCGGTTGGTACTCGCAGGAAACCCCCATGGGGTAGAGGGTCGGGGCTTTAGGGTACTGGTCAGTCACAGCCTTCGGAAGCGGGCCGAGTTGGAACGAATATCCGACCGGCATGAACCTCGCATCGAAGCGAAACGTCTGCGTAATAGTCACATACTTGGCACCAGACTCGACGGCTTCGTATCCGCCTGTGCTCAGCTGCCAGAGTTTCCAGTGCGCCAGAACCTTGTCTCCATCTGTTCTCTTAGCGGCATAGTCGCCTTCGGCGATCAGAGTGCGATCCTGAGTGAGTGCAGTCTGAATTAGAGCCACTTGTAAGGCCACAACCATGAATGCAGTCCGAAGCATAGCCAACTCTCGCTGAGCGATAGCCAAAAGTCAACTGTTGTAACCAGCCGATTACATTTTTGGAACTCAGTGATTTCCTTTTCCGCACTCTCGACGCCTATCCCGCGCTTGCGACTTCCGGAGCCTCATTACGTTGGTTATCTAGGGTGCGATTACGCTCGCCGCTACAGTGCTTGCATGACACTTTCCTCGATGGTGGTTTCCCGCGATTGGCAGGAAGTCAGTGTTCTGGAATGCATCATGAGCAGCCTTCACATGGACGTTGCGGTTGAAGAAGAGCCGCAGCGCGCCATGGCCCGCTTGAACAAATCGAAAATCGACGCCCTCATCGTGGATTGCGATCTGAACGGAAGCTCTCAGTTCCTGCGCGAGCTGCAGCGCGAACTGCGGGGCAAAGACGGGCGGCCGAGAACCGTGCCGCTCGTGATCATGGGCGGGCCAGGCTGCAACTATCGGCTCGACGATACTGGTGCGCTATTCGCCTTCGCCAAGCCGATCTCGGTGGAGCAGGCGGTGCGCACGCTCTCAGCGGCGCGCAACATGATTCTCGACGGACGTCTGCGCTACCATCGCGCCGGCCTGGAAGTGCCGGTGGCGCTGAATTGCAAAGGCAGCAAGGGAAAGGACGCGGTGCTGGTCAACATCAGCCAGGGCGGAATGCAGATTCGCACGGACAATCCGATCGAGATCCAGCAGCCGCTGCGGGTCGCCTTTGATCTGCCGGGCGCCAAATCGAAAATGAAGGCGCAGGGGGAAGTAGCCTGGCAGGATCAGCGCGGAAATATGGGCATTCGCTTCCTGAAGATTGCTTCCCGGCAGGAGCGCATGCTGCAGCTGTGGCTGGCGCAGCAGTTCCTGGCAAATTAATCAGCGGTTAGTGATCGCTCCTGCTAACACAGAACTTTGACCGACTTGTCATCCTAGAACCGCTAGCGAAAGCGCGTGCCCTTTACCTCTTCTTCTTCCTCTTCCAAGTGGTAACCCGCGAGGCGCGCCAAGCGTGCGCCGGGGCTTGATCCTCCAAACAGCTTGAAGAGCCCCCAATAGAGCGCGGCCACCAGGATGGCGGCACCGGCGGTTAGAGCGAACGGCCATCTTGGGAGTTCGCGAGTCACACTGAGAAAGATTAGCGCAAACAACAGCAGACCGGCCACGATCGCCAGCGAGTTGACGGTCCAGGCGAGGCTGCGGCCGGATAGCGGTTGCGAGAGCCAATCGAGCGCCGGAGCAGGCTCTGGCATCTCGGCCGCGTGCGAGCGCACGTCTTTGTTCAGGTCGTCACTGCGCGCTTGATCGCGACTCGGATGCTCTGGCTCATGACGCAGGGGTAGTTCGATGACCTTGACGGGATCGCCGGACACGATGAGCCCGTCATTTTCGGTGCGAACACCAAGTGTGGATCCGGGCTGCGATCGATCATCCCATGCGGGCTGATCGAGGCGGGAACGCAGCGAGATATCCTCAAGCAGATTGCTGAAGATCCATTCGTCGATTTGCCGTGCCATGCGCGGGGGCAGGTCGAGAAAGCGAATGCCGCACTGTCCGGAGAAGGTCGCCCACACGATTTCGCCGCGGGTTTCCACGCGCAGACGGGGATGACGCAACTCGAAGCAAACGCGCATCTGCTGCCGCGGGCGCACGGCTGCCACCAACTGCACGGCGATGCCTTCGTGAGTGATATTGCGGATGATTCCGCCGTTGGCCTGGTCGAGTGTGACGTAGGTCAGCGTGTGCAGTTCATGCCGGTGGCGAACCCGCGCTGGTCGCGCGGAGAATCCCACGTCCATAAACACCGCCTTGAAAAAATCGCCGGTGGTCGAGCCGCTATTTTCGCAATGTTATCCCGCGCGAATCCACAAAAATGAGTAACTGCAGAGGTTCGGGATGAAGGCGTAACGCTAGCGGCCTTACCGAAGGACATGTCCAAGGGGGCACCCCCAGGTAATTGCATATGGCCTTAAAGACCGTTAACTTACAAGTGAAGTGTGTCCTGATGGCGACGATCTCCTCTAAGCCGGACATGCCCGGGAGTAGTGTGCACGCGGGAGCCAGTGCACCCCAGAGTGGTGTGCCTGAGCCCGGCGTACCAGCATGGCCGCGCGAACAAAGCGCGGCGCACACTCCGTCGCAAGCGCAATCCGTTCCGGGATCGGATCACTCCTCGCCCAGTCCCTTGGCCCAGCCCTCGCAACGCGATGCTCTGCAGGCGCTGCTGGCGTTTTCGGCGCTGCATCAGCAGGTGCGCCACAGAAAGGCTCTGGCGGCGAGGCATAAGGGATTCGACGCCTCGCCGGCTCCTGAGTTCGAAGAACAGGAGCAGTTCATCCTCGATGAAGTGCTGCAGTTGGTTGCCGAGCGCGCGGTCGCCATAACAGGGGCGGACGGCCTAGCGATCGCGCTGGCGGAAAACGACGAGATCGTGCTGCGCGCCGCCGCGGGGACGGTGCGCCCCGACATCGGGGCGCGCATCGATCGCGACTCGGCATTCTCCGGGGCCTGCTTCCGCACGGCGCAGATCATCAATTGCGACGATACCGAAGTTGACCCGCGTGTAAATCTGCAAGCTTGCCGGAAACTCGGCGCGCGTTCCATGGTCGCCGTGCCGTTGTGCGGAAGGCGGCGCGTGATTGGGCTGCTGGAGGCGTTTTCCTCGTGGCCGTTCGCGTTCAATGACAGCGACGTGCGTAATCTGAGCCTTCTGGCCGAACTTGTGCTGGGCGCGCTGAAGCCAGAGGATGAGGATCGTTTCGCGCAGTCAGCGCAGGTCGCAGCCGCGAAGCTCGAAGCAACAACGCCGGAAGCCGCCTCAAAGTCCGCTGTCGCGCCCGTGGTTCCTCCGCCAGGTCCAGTTGTGCAGGTTTCCAGGGCAGAAGGTTCGAAAGCTGCAACTCTGCCGGCGAAGCCCGCGGCCCCGCCAATCCCCCAGATTGCGAAGCCAGAACATCCGAAACCGACCATCGCTGCTGCGCCGATTCTCGACGTACCGAAACCGGCTGAGAAAGTTGCCGCATCGGAAACCGCTCTCGCCCCCGCAAAACCCGCAGAGCCTGAAATCTCGCATACTCTGCCGGAGCCGGAGAGTCGCCGCCCGGGCGTGCTGGTGCTTCTGGTTTGCATTGTGGTCGCCGCCGCTTTTGCAGGCGGAGTGTGGTGGAAAGTAAGGACGGCGCAACTGGCTCACGTCGCACTGCTGAGTGACAAAGTCACGAAGCCCGCAGCGCCTGCGCCATCGCAAGATGCAACAGCGGCCACGGCAGCGGGCAATTCCGCAGCCGGCGCCACCGCCAATCCGGACGCGACTTCCGATGAGACTCAACTGTACTCTCCCGCCACTCCGCAAGAGTTGTCGAAGTTCCCGCACATTTCGGGCATTCGTCACTGGTCCTCGTCGGATTCGACCACGGTGGTGCTCGATCTGGAAGATCAAGTTCAGTACGAAGCGCACCGGCTTGCGAGTCCGGACCGCATCTACTTCGACTTGCATGACACGCAGCTCGCACCCGACCTTGCGGGCAAGACGATTGACGTTGGCGATGCCCTGCTGAACCGCGTTCGCGTGGCGCAGCCCGTCGCGGGGATGACGCGGATTGTTCTTGAGACCAAAGCCGACTCGAATTTTTCCGTCAGTCTCGAGCCGAACCCTTACCGCCTGGTGGTTGAAGTCAGCAAGGTGGGCACAACGCCGAAGACCACGGTAAATCTGTTTCCGAACGCAACCGAAAACAAGCTTGCGATCGTCGTTCCCCCTCCGACGAAAGAAGACATGCAACTGCGGGCACGCGTGCCCAAGATGCGAGTCGTGGTGGACGCCGGGCACGGTGGATGGGACCTGGGCACCGTCGGGCGCGGCGGGCTGCTGGAAAAGGATTTGGTGCTCGAGATCGCGCAGCGGCTGGACAAGTTGCTGGAGAGCCGCCTGGGATGGGATGTGATTCTGACGCGAGATGACGACAACTATATCCCGCTCGACCAGCGCGCCGATATCGCCAACCAGGCGCAGGCAGACCTGTTCGTCTCGGTCCACGCCAATTACAGCGACCTGCCTTCGGCCCGCGGGGTGGAGACCTACTACACGAACTCATTCTCCGCACCGGGCTCGAAAGAGGCCGGGCCGAAAGAGCCCGGTGCAAAGAATGCCCCCAGCGCTGGGGCGAAGAACTCGATCATGCCTACGCTCTCGCCCGCGGACCTGCATGAGCGCATCGAGCAGTCGCGGCGGCTGGCGGCGAGTGTGCAGCGGTCGCTATATGGCACGCTCTCGACGCAGAATCCGGGGCTGCGCGACCGCGGCGTCAAAGAGGCCGGATTCGTGGTGCTGACCGAAAGCGCTATGCCCGGAATTCTGGCGGAAGTTTCGTTCGTCTCGAGTCCTACCGACGAGCAGAAGCTGCGCTCGGACGGCTACCGCGAAGAGATCGCCGAAGCGCTGTACAAAGGCATCGCGCGGTACGCGGCGTCGTCGAAGGGCGTGAAGCTGGCGAGCGCGGGGAAGTAGAACAGTGCTCAAGTTCGTTCTACTTGCGACTCTCTTGTCTTTTGGCTGCTGCCAGAGTGCCGCTCAGGATGATGCGCTGTCGCCCACTGTCGCCGATGTAGCCAAAGCGGCGCGTGAGCAAAAAGCTCGCAAGGTATCCGCCGCGATTACCCATATGCAAAGCCCGGATCGATCGATTCGCCAAGCTGGCTTGCAAGATCTGTGGGCGATTATTTTTCAAGAATCGGGAGACTCCGCCGGGTTAGCCGCGGCCTCAACAGTTTTTTCAGCCGAAATCCGCAACTTGCAGGCGCTGTGCGACTGGGGCTGATTCAGTCCCTTGCCGCCGAAAACACGCGCATATGGGATCTGAAATCCTCAGCCCGCAACCCTGCCATAGCTGCGACACCTGAACCAGAGAATAACGAAGCGGAACGTGCGGAAGACGAATTTTATCCGACCTTATCGGACTGGTTGCAGCGCTGGACGACGACCGCGCGATTCCTGCGCTCGTAGGAGCGATGCCGACAGGGGGCATGGCTACAGGCGCGCTGATGAAATACGGCCGGAAGGCACTCGACCCAGTGCTGGAGCAACTGAACAATCCCGACCCCTTGATGCGCTCGGAGGCGCTGAGCGTCGGTGTGACGATGCTTCTTAAAGAAAGTGATGCAGCAGCGCGTGCGCAGATCAACGAACTGATCCAATCCGGTTTACAGGATCACGAGTTCGTCGTTCGAATGGCCGCGGTACACAGCGTCGAGCGGATTTACGACCGGGAGTCCTTTGTTTCCACGCTTCTTGATTTGGCTGAGCATGATCCCCTCAATATCCCCGAGAGCGGGATTACCGACGATTATCCGGTCCGCCAGGAAGCGAAACGAGCACTGCACATGATCGCAAACCACGAATGGCCTCGAAAGGACGGAGGATTGTCCGGCGACCAGACGTCTCCGCGCTAGCGAAACGGATTCACGATCTGCACTCCCTCGATCTCACGTGCGTCCTGCATATCCTCTGAGAACAGAACGGAACATCCCGCCTGCTGGGCTGCCCGGACAATAAGCCCGTCCCAGAAGGACAGTCCGTGAAGGCGGTGCAGATCGATGGCGGCAAGTATGTCGGGAACGCCGGGCGATGCGACATCGAATTCGGCAAGAAGTTCAACCTTCCTGCGGGCGACGCGAGCGTCCACATGTAGCTTCCTGGTGACCGTAACGAAGTACTCCTGAAGGACTTGCAAGGAAACGACGCCAGTCCTGACGCGTCTGTGCTCCGCGACTAGTTCGACGGCTCGCCGCTGTTTTGCAGGAGAAGCTTTGTCGTCCGCATAGACGAGGACGTTGGTGTCGAAAAAGCTACGCGCGGGCATTAGCGTGAGTGAATCTCGTCGCGATTAAAGCGCCAGCCGCGAGAATGGCCCTGACCGGAGAGTTTCTTGAACTCCTCTATGCTGCGTTCGGCGTCATCTCCGCCGGCGACAGTCTGCAGGTAGTCGCGGATCAGCTGGTTGAGGCTTTTGCCCAGAGCTTCTGCCTTCTTGCGGGCACGGGCGACGAGCTGGTCATCGATGGAAAGGGTAACGTTCATGGACACATTATATGTGGACACGGATTATGTGTCAACGAGATGTGTAAAGGCGGTTAGCAGGAGGGACGTCCTTTCCAACTGATAAGCCGGCTGTGCTGCGATTATTGCGTCGGCACGCCCCCGTATTTCTGCAGCCACTTCAGTTCTTCCCGCACCTTGATCTTTCCATGCCAGGGGTTCTTCGCCAGCGAGTGGCCCTCGCCGGGAAAGATCAGCAGCTTGTTGGGAATGCCGAGCGAGTAGAGCGCGTGCTCGAGCAGATAGTCCTCCAGCACGGCGACGCGGATGTCGTCCGCGCCGGCGACCATGTGTGTGGGCGTTTTGACTTTATTAATCTGGAAAATGGCGGCTTCGTCATGATAGCGCTGCTGGGCCTCCCAGGGGCGCCCGCCGAGAAAGTAGGCGTCGTCGGCGGTCATGTCGTCGTTGCCCCAGTTGCCGACGTTCTCGACCGCGCCCGCGCCGGTGACGGCGGCTTTGAAGCGCGTGGTCTGTGTAATGAGCCAGTTGGTCATGTATCCGCCATAGCTGTAGCCGCCGACCGTAAGGTGATCCGGATCGGCGATGCCGTCTTTCACCAGCGCGTCCACACCTTCAAGAATGTCTTTGCCTGGGCGTGAAAGCATTTCAGGGACAATCTGCATCAGGAACTTGTCGCCGTATCCGGTGGAACCGCGGTAGTTGGGTTCGAAAACGAGCCATCCGTTCGTGGCAGCGAGCGCAGCCCACTGGTACCAGTCGGCTTCGAAGTGATTGCCGTCGGCGTCAGCGGGACCACCGTGGATGAAGGTGAACAGGGGCAGATGCTTCGCTTCAAACCTGCCCGGAGGATAAATGAGCATGCCTTCGACGGTGGTGCCGTCGTCGGCCTTCCACTGGTAGGGTTTGCCTTGAGGGAGATCGCGCTCGGCGAGAAGCTTGTTAAACGAGGTGATGGCGTGAGCACTCTCGAGCAGATTGGGCCCCTCTGCCAGGTAAACTTCCGTGGGCTGCGTCAATGAAGAGTATTCGAAGGCCACGCGCAGAGTGCGCGCTCCGGTCGAGAGTTCCTCGTATGTACCTTGTTTTCCGGCGAAAATGTGCAGCGAGTCGGAGGGATTTGCCGCTGTGTACGTCTGTACCTCGGTGCCGAGGCGCGCGGTGACTACGACTCCGTTGCCATAGGGGCCATAGCTTACGATCTGACCGGTGAAGTCTTTGGCCCACTGCTCGGCTTTGCCGGAGGCGACATCGACCCAGTACAAATGCGGCTGCAGATCGCGATAAGGGCCGAAGGGATCTCCCTCTTCGACCGTGAAGAAGATATGGCGGCTGTCACTGGCCCAGCGAGGGTGGAGTTCCAAGGCTTGATTGTTAGTGACGCGGCGAGGAGTAATAAGGCTCTGGGCGGACGATGGGGACCCCGTTACATCCACGACGTAGAGTTCCACATCTTCGTACCTTTCCTGGCGCTGGTTGATAGCGTTCGAGAGGAAGGCGAGTTTGCCTCCTTCGGGCGATGCGATGAGGCTGTCGATGCGTAGCGGAGTGACAGCAATAGGGACGGTGCCGGGAGTAATGTCTGGCTGTTCCTCCGACTCCCCTTCCTTCCTTTCTGCTCTGGCGGGAGCGCTGGCATGGCGGGCAAGAGCGACAGCCAGATCGAGGGCAAAGATTGAGTCGCCACGCTCTGCAGTGCGGTACTGCACCGAGTCCTTCCACTCGTCTTTGTAGCCGTCCTTCTGTGTCTTGGTCCAAGGCTGGCGCGTAGCGAAGTAGATGGTCTGCGAGTTAGCCGACCAGGCGAAGGCATGAACTTCTTCTTCCCCTTGGGTTACGGCGAAGGCTTCGCCACCGGCGGGCGAGATGAGATAAATCTGGGCGGGTGGCTCCTTTGGATCAGAATCGGAATCGGATTCTGAGTCGGAACTCGCGGACTTTTCAGCCGACGCTTTGCGCTCGGAGAGAAAAGCGATCCAGCGCCCGTCTCGCGACCACTTGGGCTCGGTATCACGGCCAGATTGAGTGAGTTGGATGAGCGTGCCACCGTTGGCGTCGTCGCGATAGAGCCAGAGGTCGTGGCGGAAGATCTGCTGATCCCAATCAGCGCGCTCGGTGCAGATAACCACCTCTTTGCCGTCGGGCGAAATTTCAAGTGCAGTAAAACCGACCGAGTTGAAAAAGTCATCGAGAGTCAGTTTCGCCTTGGCGGCGTTCTGCGCTTTGCTCTGGACGTTGCCCTCAACCTGGGTCTGGATGCGGCTCCGGGCTTGAGTTTGGGCGATCGGCGCAAACGTGCAGCTCAACGTTATGACAGTGACCAAAACAGTTTTATGGATTTGCATAGGGTTCCTGGTGAGAAGAAGCGTTATACAACGTGGGATTCGTTCGGGGCAAGTTTATGAACCGAGTTCTCCTGCGCCGCCGCGGAAGATGAGTGGCGCCACAGGATCCACAACAGCGCTGCGAATGCCGGCACTGAAAGTTGAAGGCGAGTCCAGCGGGACAACGGGCCGAACAGCGGCAGAGCGAAAGCGAGATAAGCGAGCAGGCGGAGAGCGCTTGACGATGAATGGTTAGGATTGCGGAGAATCCAGTCCACGATCAGCAGCAACGCGGGCGCGAGAACGAGCAGGTCATAAACAAAAAGATGCGGATTGACGAGCACCGCAGCAAAAATCAATGCAGAAAATCGCAGAGGGATTGACGAGGCAGATTTCCAGACGGCAGCTGCGACGGCAATAGTCACGAGCGAGCTCAGCAAATACAGCCCCAGCGCAAGCTCCGGCCAAGGGATGAGCAGAGTCCAGAATGAGCGCAGGGAGTGCATCTGAATCGGGGCGAGGGAAAGCTCGGCGGAGCCGATCCAGCGCGAGATGTGCCACAGTGTATCGAAATACGAGCGCATCACGGTGGAGCCGAAGTACATCCACGCGAACCCAAGCTGCGCGGCGGCCGAAAGCACCAATCCGCCGAATGATTCCCACGCGCCTGCCAGCAGTAGCACCAGTGGAACCGCAACCAGAAACTGCGGTTTGAAAACCAGCAGTCCGAGCGCAATTCCCGCCAGCCACGCACGACCGGAGCGGAACGCTAGGAATGCCGCGACAAAGCAAGCGAGCACCAGAACTGAAATCTGGCCGCGAACGAAGAAGTGAAATACCGGGGGAAACGCGACGGCAGCAATAGCAACGATGCCACTGTGCTTGTGCAGATCGGGGCAGCAACGCCAAATCAGCCAGACGCAACCAAAGTAGAGCAACATGCTGAACGTGGCCCAGACGCGTGCTGCTACCGGAAACGACAAACGCGCCAGAGGCACGAAAGCAAGACCTACCTGTGGACCGTAGAGATTCGGCAAGCGCGTGCCGGTGGGTTCACCGACAATCGTGCGAATTTCCGATGCCACGACACCCTGGTCGTACAGCTCAGCGCTTCGGCCCGCGGCGATCCAGCGTGCGGAAACGTAAAGGGGAAGGAAGTCCTGAAATTTGAGATTCCCGGCGCGATCGAAGAACCCGGGCGTGGCAAAATCGGCGGCGCACACTCCCCAAGCGCAGAGTGCGAGCAGAACGGCCTGCGCGCGGAGGCGTCGCGGGGTAAGCCAGGCCGCCGCAGTGGCCAGCCAGTCGGGCTCGGCTGTTGGTGAAGAGTCGCTCACGGCAAAGGCTCGGCGCTCTTGAGCGCGTCGTCGAGCGTCTGAGAGGCAGTAGAGCTCTGCACGATTCGCCATCCGTCGTCGTAATTGCGAAACGCGACCGTGGATTTGTAACGCAGGTCGCCGGAGTAGAGAGCGGCACCGATTTCGTTCAGCGGAACCCACTTCCAGGTGAAGTCGACGTCGGCGACGTTACCCTCACGGCTGATGCCGGTGACGCTGACGAGTTTTCTTCGCGCCACGGAAATGACGAATGATGGCTTGTCCGCTGCTTCTGCCGATACCAGCGGCCGCACCGTTTCCACACCCGACGGAGTCAGCAGCACTTCCCAGCACGGTGGGGGAGCAAGGCCCGGCCCGCAAGCGGCTGCGCTGGCGGAGATCCATCCGTGATGCTGGAGCACGAGGTATTCAGGCGAGACGTATTCCTTGTTGGAGAGGACGCCGGTTTGCAACACGTACTGCTGCGGCGTCTTGAACGCATCGGAGGCGGCGAGCAGGTCCGTCGCGAGACGGCGCGTCAGGTAATCGCGCGGAGAGCACGAAATGAGCAGCGACGTGCAGAGTCCCGCAAAAAGAATGATCGCTTTCCGCATGAACGAAACAGTTTCCGAGTTGCGCAGCAATTTTAACGACCTGTGATTGTAAACAATGGCGAGCGACCAGCTTTTGATTTTTTGTGTGGGGAAAACGGGCGGTCGGTGATCTGGCCGTCGAACTGAGCGGCCCAGCGGCCCGGAATCTGCTGCGAGCAGCGCGGGCAGCGGCCCTCGGGGGTGAGGCGGTAGTCCTCGATCAGATAGCCGTGGCGCTGAATCAGAGTGTCGCCGCACTGCGGACAGCGCGTGTCTTCCCAATTGCCGATCCGGCCGGGTAGGTTTCCGGCGTAGATGTAGCGCAATCCTGCCTGGCGGCCAATTTCAGCGGCGCGCAGCAGGTCCTCGGCGTTGGTATCGCGCTGGTCTGTCATTTTGTAGTCGGCATGAAACGCAGTTACGTGCCAGGGGATATCGCGCGAAACGCCGGCGACAAATTCAGTCAGGCGGCGCAGTTCCTCGGCCGAATCGTTGAAGCCGGGAATGAGCAGCGTAACGATTTCCAGCCACAGCCCCATCTGATGGATGAGGCGAATGCTGTTGAGAATTGGCCCGATGCGCCCGCCGAGTTCGTGATAGTGCCGGTCGTCGAAACTCTTCAGGTCGACCTTGTACAGATCGATCCATGGTCGAATGTATTCGAGCACCTGCGGCGTGGCATTGCCATTCGAGACGAATCCGGTGACGAGTCCCGCGGCCCGGGCTTCTTTGAAGATAGCGACGGCCCATTCGCTGGTAATCAGCGGTTCGTTGTAAGTGCTGACCACAACTTTCGCGCCCTGCTCGAGTGCATCGCGCACCAACTGCTCCGGGGAGACTTGCAGAGGCGGCGAGACGGCATTCGGATCGCGCAGGGCCTGCGACGTCACCCAATTCTGACAATAGGCGCAATGCAGATCGCAGCCCAGCATCCCGAAGCTGTACGCTAGCGCACCCGGATAGGCATGAAAGAAGGGCTTTTTCTCGATGGGATCGCATTGCATTCCGGCAGTGTATCCCCAGGGCACATACAGCGTGCCACCGCGGTTGTAGCGGACTTTGCAAACGCCGGGCTGGCCTTCAGGGATGGGACAGCAGTGGCCGCAGGAAAAACATCGGACGCGATTCTTGTCGAGCTTCTTGTAGAGAGAAACGTCGGCCTCGCGGACTCGCTCATCGAGGATGTCGCGAAGCGTCGGCACGATAGGCCTCTGCGATTATTTTAGCTCCCAGGGCCCCCGATTTCAGTGGCCAGCCGGCGGCTTGGCGGGAAACTGGTGCTGCTGGAGCCAGCGGTTCGCTTGCAGTTCGATCGAGGTGATCTGATCGCGGGTCAGGTGCGACTCCGCCATGGGAGCGAGAATTTTGCTGGTTTCATCGCCGCTGGCGCGGGCCAGCGCCATCCAAAAATATGCCTGACTGTAATCCTGTGGAACTCCGCGTCCGCTCAGGCAAAGCGACCCCAACTTGGATTGGGCAGCGACGTTGCCCTGCTCCGCAGCTCGGGTAAACCAGCGGAAGGATTCGCGCTCGTCGAGTTTCACGCCGTCCCCCGTAGCATAGCGGAGACCGAGGGAATTCTGAGCCGCGGCATCTCCGTTCTCCGCCAGCTGTTTCAGCTGGTCCAAGGTTGCGGTTTCAACCGATGGAGCGGACGCTGTGTCTTGCGGCTTCACCGAGGCTGACGATGAAGCCAGCACGGTTTCCAGCTGGGTGTGGGCGCGTGCGTGAAGTTTGGTTTGCAGCCATGGTGCGACGTCCGTCTGGAGCCACTGCGCGGACAGATAGCCCAGCGCAAGAAAAACCACGCAGGCTGCCAGGATCAGGATAATCAGATGCGACCGCAGCACGCTGAATCCGGGGGAACTTTTCTGTTCGGGAGTCGCAGCCGGTTTGTTCCCGTTCTGCTCCGGCGCGGAAGCAAACAGAACGCTGCCCGGCTTTGGCGCGAAACGCTCGACAGCAGCCGCCTGCGGTGCCGGATTTTCCGAGCGAGCGGCACGATTGACCGCTGCCAGGATTGTGTCCGCGAGCCGCTGCATTACTCGCCCGTCGCTGTCGGTGAAGGAGTTCGGCTGAGGCGAGAATGCCTCAAGAATTCCGACCGGTTTTTCTCCCAGGCGCAGCGGAATGGCCAGCATGGAGCGAATACCCAAAGCGCGACAGCTCTCGCGATCTACACGCGCATCGAGTTCGGAATCGTCGCAGCGCTGTAATCTCCCGCTCTTCACGCACTCACCGGAGAAGCCGCTGCCCACCTGCAGTCGCGCCCCGACCGGCGGAGCATCCGTCCCGGAACTGGCGCGGCATTCCATCACGTCCGCGACTTCGGTAGCGAGTGCGATTGCCGCGCCGGAAGCGCGCAAGAAATTTTGGGCGCGATCGGCCACGAGTTGCAGAGCGCCCGAAAGATCCGAGCCCAGCGCTTCCACCTGCCGCTGTACCGCAGTCAACGCCGCGAGCGTGTCGGTGTAGTTGGGCAGAGGAGGAGCCTCAGCCACGGGCGCTGTTAGAGCGATTTCTTCTCGGTTGGCGGCACCGGTCATCACATTCAGAAAAAGCCATTCGCGCAAACGCAACAACGAAGCGGGAGGCAGTTCGGAAAAACACAGGCCGGCGCGCGCGGTGGCGTCAGACCAGATAACGCGACCCATGGTCTGCACGGGAGCCGCACATTCGGCGAGATCAAGGCAAAGGTGCAAGCTGCGTCCGGGCTCCAGGCGGGAACTGCACTGGATGGCAACGCCGTCTTCACTGATGTTGAGGATCTCGTGGAGATCGAGCATCGGTCCTCTCGACTGTGCGGTGAAGCTGGCGTAGGCGGGCGTTTGTACTTTGTGCCGCACACGGCGGCGACGGTTCGGAAGAGTTGGTCGCAACGCCGTCGTAACCGCCATAGGGGCCCGAAATGCTCTGCACCATATTAGCCCGGAATTCCAGAAAAGTAAGCAAAGAAGAAAAGTGGAAAGGACGACTCTGACCCAATCCGGGCACTAGCGTCGAACCGCCGGCGGCGGTCAGACCGCCGGCCGGAAAATTCGGGCCTGCCGCAGGCTGGAGATGCGGGAGATGGCAGCCACCATCATGCTTGAAAGAAGTTGCATAGTTGCCACGTCGCGGTCGTCGAAGGCGCCGGGAGAGGACGACAGCACCTCGAAGACTCCCAACGTGCGCCGGTAATGGCGAAGCGGCGAGACCAGGATGGATCGAACACCCAGGCGGCGGCAGCTGGCCACATCGACCCGGGGGTTGCGCTCGGCATCGTGGCAGAGCATGATTTCGCCCGAGCGCACAGCCTCGGCCGAGATGCCGGTGTCGGTCTGCAGGCGGACTCCGAGATCGGGAGCCGTTCGGCCAGCGCGAGCACGGCAGACGATTTCGTCGCCAGCGCGCAAGGCGATGGCGGCCCCGGTGGCGCCGGTCAAATGCTGGGCGCGCTCGGTAATGGCGCTGATGGCGGGCTCAAGATCAAGCTCGGCGGGCTGAATCTCGATCTCTTGGGGAATGGAAACAGCCCGAAAACCAGATACGGGATGAGCAGCACTGGCCACACGAAGCTGGCTGCGCAAGGCGAGCGAGGGCACTCGGGAACGATCGTCAGAGGCCCAATCCGCATTCACGGCAGTTGGATCTGGAACGGTGCGCAACAGGTCGCGAACGAGGCTGTCGAGTTCGGCATCGGTGATCAGGTGCGCGGTCTGTTCGCGGCTGAGCGATCCGCCTAGCACACGCGATAGTCCGATCACCGCCTGGCTTCCGCAGGCGAGACAATAAGTCCGGCTGTTGGTGCTGATTAGCTCACACTGAACGCAGATCGTTGCAGTCGGCAGGGGAACAAAATTGATGTCTTTGAAGGCCGTGCCATAAATGCTCTTGCCAAAACGGGTCTTGCCAAACATGATTGCCGAATCCTCATTTCCATGGGTGCCATTGAAGGTAAACAGGAAGGGAAAGACAGGAAAGTAACGGAACTGGTTCTCCGTGTGGAAAACGAGGAGCGAAATGCGTTTGCGGCTCTTAGTGTGCAGAATTTTGCAACTACGTACCACGTTCACGTCACAGGCCCTACGGGACGCGGTGAGTCGCGCCATTTCCCCAAAGAGCTGTTGATTTAACCCCGGATGTTGGGTATCCTTACACAAATGTTCGCGGGATATCCGCCGAACAATATCCGCTGAACAAGTGGGGATAATCACATGCAATGGACAGCACCTGCTTTTGAAGAAGTTTGCCTGAACTGCGAAATCAACTCCTACGCCAGCGCCAAGCTGTAAGCAGAACTCTCCCCCTCAACCCTGCTAATTGGGCCGACATTCGATTAGCTCCGGCATCGCAGGATAACTTCCGCGATGCGGTCGGCGGTGTGTCCATCCCACAAAGGCACGCGATTCGGATCAGGCACGTGAAAGGCACGGGTTGAACTTTGCCGAGTTGAACCTTTCCGAGTCGAATCCTGCGCGAGAATTTCCGCGGCGGCCGTGCGCAGCTTTCGCAAATCCCGTCCCACCAGTTGATTCGTTCCCAACGTTAAAGTGATGGGCCGTTCCGTGTTCTCGCGCACTGTGAGGCAGGGAACGCCGAGGAAAGTCGTTTCTTCCTGTATCCCGCCTGAGTCAGTAATCACCACCGCGGCATGGCGCTGCAAGGCGAGGAACTCGAGATAGGGCTGGGGATCCATCAGATGGAGGCGGGCGCGGTTGTTACGCAGGGAAACAGAGTTGAGTCCCAACTCTTCCAGGCGTCCACGTGTGCGGGGATGCACGGGAAAAATGATGTGAAGGTGTCCACTCAGGTCCTCAAGCGTGGCCAACAACTCGCGCAGCCAGGGCAGATCGTCCACGTTCGAGGGGCGGTGCAGAGTAACCAGGGCGTAAGGCTGTGTGTTTGGCGAATTGATCGGCGAAGAATGAGCGCGTGCCATCGGCAGCTGGCGCATCAGTGTGTCGATCATGACGTTGCCCACCAGGTGAATCTTTGCGGCATCAATGCCTTCGCGTTTCAGATTCTCGTCGGCATCAGCCGAGGGCGTGAAGAGCAAATCGGACAGCTGGTCGGTGAGCAGGCGGTTAATCTCTTCGGGCATGCTGCGATCGCGCGAGCGCAGTCCGGCCTCCACGTGCCCCACGCGTACGGCCAGTTTTGCGCAGACCATCGCGGCTGCCACGGTGGAGTTGACATCGCCATAAACCAGCACGAGATCCGGCCTGCGTTCCACAAGGACGGGCTCGAGCGCGAGCATCACTCCGGCCGTCTGCTGCGCGTGAGTGCCGGAGCCGACTTCAAGGTTGCAGTCCGGCGCAGCCATCTCAAGCTGCGCAAAGAAAACTCCGGACATGGCGTCGTCATAGTGCTGCCCGGTGTGAACCAGAGTTTGCTGGACGTCTTTATGTGCGGCTAGTGCACGCAGGACGGGCGCCGCTTTCATGAAGTTCGGCCTGGCGGCAACGACGTGAAGAATTCTCATCGCGGTTTGTGAGCAGAATTGTAGCTGGTCTGCTGAGACTGACGGGAACTATCCCGCTTGCGCGACAATGAGCGGCGCTTCCTGGTCGGGCAGTGGGATCACCTGGGCCGAGTATACCAGCGTGCGATCGAGCGCGTCGGCGAGCGCGGTGGGAAACGACGCGGTCAGAAGATTCACATCGAGTTGCAGATCCCGGGGGGAATACGCACGATGCACGAACAGGGTTCCGCGCCGGCGATTGGCAGAACTTAGAAGCTCGAGCGCGATGGTCCAGATCGCCTCGGCATTCGGCGCCTTGGCCGCTCCGGGCTTGCTCCAGCGGAATGAGAGCACGTTTCGGCGCGCGGTTGAATCCGCCGCATCGAAAAGAACCGGCTCGCCCGGGAGCAGTTCGAACTTCAGCTCAAAACCGTCAAAGTCATTGCTGCCGAAAGCCGCGAGAAGAATCTTGCGCACCTGCTCAAAATCACGCGCGACTTTGAGTTCCTCGGTGGCCCGGCGAATCGCGAGATTGTTGACGAATATCTGTGGCTGATCGAGCGTCCGTTGCGCAACGCGGGCCAGTTCGCCAAACTCCAGATAGCCGAGGTGCTGCACGCCGATCCAAATGCCGATGCCCAACACAGCCAGCACCAGGCCGAGCGAACTGCCGGACGGCCACAGCAGGAACAGACTCAGCATCGCGAAGACGGCCGAGACCCCGTACAGCAAGATCACGACCTGGCGATGAGTAAGCCCGTGCTGCAAAAGCTTGTGATGGATATGCTCGCGGTCGGCGGTAAAGACCGGGCGGCCGCTGATCAGGCGGCGAATGACCGACAGCGACGTCTCCAGAATCGGCAGCCCGAAGGAGACGATCGGAATCGCAACCGCGACAATGGTCGGGGCTTTCTGAGCGCCATCTAACGCCATGGCGCTGAGCAGGAAGCCGATCAGCAGGCTTCCGGAATCGCCGAGAAAGATCGTAGCGGGATTGAAGTTGTAGCGCAGGAATCCCAGGATCGCGCCCGCCAGCGCGATCGTCATCAACTCAACCAATGGCGGTCCGTGAAGCAACGCGACCACAAACGCCACCATAGTCGAGAACAAAGCCGATCCAGCAGCTAAGCCGTCCAGGCCGTCAATCAGATTGAACGCGTTGGTAATGGCCAGCACCCAAACCACGGTGAACGACAGGCCGACGTACCAAGGCAGCGCGCGGTCGCCGAATAGCACAGGAATGTTCACGATGCGCAGTCCGCCCATATAAAGCATGGCGGCGGCAATCCCCTGCACCGAGAACTTGAGGTATGGCCCGGCGCCACGGAGATCGTCGTAAACACCCAATAGAAACACCAACGCCGCCGGCGCTAGGATGGTCATCATCCGCGTCAGGAAGAAGGGAGAGTGCAATTGCGGATTGCGTAAGGCCCAGACCGCGGCCAGGCCCATACAGCAGGAAAACGAAAGAAAAATGGCGACGCCGCCGAGTCGCGGCAGAGGGCTGGAATGTAAGTGACGCTCCTGCGTGGGCACGGCTACCCAGCCGTGAACGGTGGCAAAGTCGCGCACGTACCGCGTGAGCACGAAAGCCAGCAGCAGCGACGAAAAGAACAGGCCTAAGCAAATAGTGGTCAACTACGCCACCTCGGCGGGCAAGAATGCGCAGAGGTCTCGCTCAGAGATCATGGCAGCCCGCGCTCGTTCAAGTATTGCAGCGATGACCAGAGTTAAGTAGTTAGTGAACTGGTACCTGTTGACGTTGTGGTGGGTTGACTCTAGCAGCAACAAAGCACGACTTCAATCCTCGCACCGGAAAAAGCTGTGGAAAACCAATCCGGCAGGCCGTTCTGACGCGGCCGCAATCGGTGCGCCTGTGCTACACTGCTCTCCAACTTGTGATTCACTACCTCAGGGGAGTCCGATGAAGTCGGGTACATCGAGTTGGACCCGCCAGGTCTGCTGCGTTCTCTTATTCTTCGCTACATCTTGCCTCGCCGGCGTGGCGGCCGCTCGGCAATCGGGCGTCCCGGCTAACCAAAACAATCCGAGCAATACGCGGGAGGCGGCGCAGCCGGCCTCGCAAGCAGCTGTCAGCGCATCAGGAGCGGCGGCTAACTCGCAGTCGGCCACACAAGCCTCTCCCGAGACTCCTTCGGGCCAAACTTCTTCGATGCAAACTTCGGCAACTCAGTCTCCATCTCCATCGACCGATACTTCCGACCAATCGGGCGCGCTGGTCAAGCTTGGGCGGGGCGATCTGATCGAAGTAAGCGTGTACAACGTGCCCGAACTGGCCACCAAAGCTCGCGTAAGCAACTCTGGCGACGTCTACCTGCCGCTGATCGACTACGTGCACGTGGAGGGGCTGACCCAGGAAGAAGCGCAGGCAGTGATCGAGAAGCGGTTAGCGGATGGCGGGTTTGTGCGCAACCCGCATGTGACCATTTTCGTGGATGAAGCTGCCTCGCAGGGCGTGACGGTTATGGGTGAAGTGGCCAAGCCCGGCATCTACCCCGATGTGGTGGATCGTAGGCTTTACACCATGATTTCAGAGGCGGGAGGCTTCACGGCGCTGGCCTCGCGCAAGATCGCCATCATTCGGCGTGGGCAGCCGGAGCCCATCCGGATCGATCTTCCCCGCAACCTTGCCGACGACTTGACCGGCGACGTGGACGTACTGCCCGGCGACACCATTAACGTGCCCCGAGCGCCGATTGTCTACGTGGTGGGCGACGTGGGCCGTCCCAGCGGGCTTCTGGTGGATAACGGCTCGCTCACCGTGCTGCAGGCACTGGCTCTGGCCGGGGGCACGAATCACACGGCAAAGATGAGCGGCGCGCGCATCACTCGCAAAACTCCGTCGGGCATGACGGAGACCCGAATCCAGCTGAAGAAAATGTTTGGAGGCGAAAGTACCCGACGTAACCTTGCAGGCCGACGACATTCTCTTCGTGCCCGTCAGCGGCGGCCGCGTGTTGGCTGCAGAAACTATGAGTGCGGCGATCTCGGCGGCCACAGCCGTCAGCATCTACACGGTTCATCCGTAACTCTCACATCCGCCCCGCAGCTGCTCGATAACCTGGATATATCTCTCTGCCGTACAGCTGCGGGAGAAATTCCGCAGAATGTAGTCCCTCCCGTTTCGTCCGAGGGCCGCACCAAGATCGCGATTCGCGGCCAGTTGACGGATCGCCTGCGTGAGCGCAGCGGCATTTTCCGGCTCAATCCCCAGCCCCGCGCTGGATTCCTCAATAATCTGCCGCGCCTGCCCTTCCACACCAAGAATCACGGGGCGGGCGCACGACATGAATTCGAGCATCTTGGTGGGAATGACAGTCTTGAACACGTCGGTCTTCTTCAAGAGGACGAGGCAGGCATCCGACGCAGAGATGAACGCTGGAATTTTTTCGCGCGGCTGCTGATCGAGAAAGCGCACGTTCGCGAGCCCGCGAGAGTGAGCGAGCATTTTGATGCGTTCTTTCTCCGCGCCTTCGCCGATGAGAAAAAACAGTACGTCCGGATTCTTGGTTTGCATGGCAGCGGCAGCATCAAGCAGAGTTTCCAGTCCATGAGCCATGCCCATGGTACCCACATAGCAAACTAGAAATTTGTTCTCGGCGCCAAGTTCGTGGCGCAGAGCGCAGGACATGGACTTCGGTGCCGGCGCGAAGAGACTGGTCTCGACGCCGTTCTCGACCACGGCGATCTTTTCTGCGGCGACGCGCCAGTGCTCGACCAGATGCTCGCGGAATGCAGGCGAGACGACCACGATGCGATGGGCGCGCTCGTAGAGAAAGTTGGCGATGGCCCCCAGCGTGTGATGCAGCAGGGAGTCTTCACTGCCCATTCCGACGGCGGTCAGCGATTCCGGCCACAAGTCGCGCACTTCAAAAACCAACGGAATCTTTCTCGCGTAAGCCAGCCACCAGCCGGCCAGCCCCACAAGCAACTGCGGCGACGTGGCGATAATCACGTCCGGCCGCGGCAGCCACAGTCCCCGCAGGGCTGCGGATAGACAGAAAGACGCGTAGTTCCGCATGCGCTCGTGTGCTTTGCGGTTGGGCAAGGGCCACAGCCAGGTGCGGAAGACGTTTACACGTCCGACTTCTTCGTGGTATGTGAGCCGGCGCAAGCGTGCACGCCACTCGGCGGGTACGACTCCCGTGGGGTGATTGGGAAACCCCGTCAGCACGGAAACGTGGTGACCGCTTCGGGCCCAGTGAAAAGCCAGTTCGGCGGCGCGCGCCGCGGGTGCTCCCATTTCCGGCGGAAAATATTGCGAGACGTAAAGGATCTTCACGCGAATAATGAGGCTATCGCATCAACGCCGGTTTGGCATAGTCGCGTAGAGGCCTTCGGCGAGAGTCACCGCGGGAGAGCAGCCCTCGACACCGCACCAGCATTCTTGAGAAGCTTGTTCGCAGAATCTGTGGTTTCATAAGGTGCAACATTGGCCACCGATTACGCGCGGCTTACCAAAAATCTTCTTCACTTCTACGACTTCAAGAACAAAGTTGTGCTTTTTGTCGGCGCAGGTGTCAAGCAGTTGCTGACTCCCTCGGCCGGGACAAGAAAAATTGTTGCCATTGATCAGGACGTTGCGGCCCTCCGAGAGCTCGCGGCGAGCGTTGCCGCCCAGGGGCTGCAGGCCTCGGTAGAGGTGGTTGGCAGCAAGTTTGAGGACGTAGAACGGCGAGGCGATGTCGTCTATTTTGAATTCTGTCTGCACGAGATGGCCGATCCCGAGAGGGCGCTAGCTCATGCCAAAGCCCTGGCCAACGACGTCGTGGTGATCGACCATTCGCCCGGTTCGGAATGGATCTACTACGGCGCTGAAGAAGACAAGGTCCAGCACAGCGCGGAGGTCATGGAGCGCCTCGGCGTGCGGCGGCATGAGCGGTTTCACGCGGAACAGCGGTTCGAAAACTATGCCGAATTCCTGGCGAAAGTGACGCCGCAGGGGCCCGTCGCAATCGAGCGCGCACAGCGCCTTACGGGCATGACCAACATCGTTATTCCGATGAGCTACGATCTCAATTTGTTGTAGCTAAGCGTACGGATCGCACGACCTCTGCGGAAAATCACCAACCGCAACCTCCGAGAAATTCATCGAGTCAGTAGTAACAGAGTTTGAAGGCGCTCTTGTAGAGAAGAGCGCGCGTGCGGTTGCTCGCGCTGCGGGTGTAATTCTCCCACCAGTCAGCAACGCGGGCGAATTCGCTTTCTCGCGTGAGACGATGCATCACCCGCAACTGGACGATGTGCAACCGATGATAAAAGGCACTGGCCACCATGGGCAGCCGAGTTCCGGCCAGTTCGTAAAGCGACCAGAATCCCAGGTCGTAGCGATCCAGATTGCGCAGAAGCGTTTGCACCGCGCGCGAGAATAGATCCTGCGCGGAACTGTCTCGCGTCGCGAGAAAATAATCGTAAACACCCCACGACGCCCAGATGAATCCGTTCAAAATGTGCGTGGGGGGCGAGACGATGTACTCCTCAAACCACAGATCGCCACGATCGTCGGTGAAGGCAACGCCGCCCTCTGCGACTGGCTTGTAAAAACTGGCCAACGCGCGCTGCGCGGCTTCGAGATAGCGTGAATCTCCTGACTCCTTGCGGGCGCGCACGAGAACCGAAATTCCCTGTCCCTGCGCCAGCGCCGAAAACCATGGTGCTTTCAGCGTTTCGCGATACTCCCAGTCGAAGTGGTGGTTCCAGACCGCGAGCCCGTGAGCATTGGCTTCAAGGTGTGAGCACAGCCAATCCGCGGTCAAGAAAAACTTCTGGCGGCGAGCGGGATCGCCGTTGCGGCGGAAGAGATTGTAATTGCCGAGGCCATATTGCGCGATCGCGATGGGGTTGTACTGCACGCCGATCTTGCCGTGATAGTCGAGCAGCGGAATGCCAGCCTCGTCGTAAACGCCCTTGTAGTCGGCCTTTTCAGCGAACTGCATGTGGTACTCACTCAGTTCGCCCGGAATTGCATTCGGATTTTCCGCCGGCGTTTCATGCCAGAACGTGAGGTGGCTCTTGCCGCCAAAAAGGTAGGCACTAGAATGCGGCGATAGTAGCTGAGACTAGGCAAAGGTGCAAGTAAGGAGCATTCCATCTTACGGCAAGTCGTGACGTCGAGCTGTGCTCGACCGGACAGCCGAGGGCGGCTGTCCCCACATGATCCGTGCAGCTTCGCGTCTACGCGCCGACGGAGTAGAGTGAGGTGGTCAGATCGTCGCCCTCCACCGCGACAGTAGTCACGGCCAGGCAGGAAATCGTATTGTCTCAGTCGGGGAGAAGGGCGTTGCCGTACTGAAACAGGCCCATCGGCCAGCGATCTTTTTTCCACGCGAGAAGCGGCCGCCAGTCTCCTTCGCTCGCACCACAGTAAATTCGAACAGTCCGATCGCGGTTGACCTGGCTCGGTTCCACCATGGTGGAGAAAAAAATGCGCTCGCCGACGCGGCATCCATAGATCGACGAACTGCGGATCGGGGCCAGCCGCGAGAGCATTCCTTTGCGGTCGAGAAAGTAAATGAAATTCGATTCCAGCGGCGTGTCTGAAGAAAAGCAGAGCCCTTCGGGCGTGGGAACGAGCGCGACCGCGCGAGCCTGCTGGTTGCCCTGCAGCACGGTCTCGACGCGGCTGAAATCACAGGCGGCGCGCAGGATGCGGCATTCGTCGCCGTAATCCCCGGTCAGCACCCAGAGACAATTCTCCCATCGGTCATGAACAATGTTGTGCACGTGGCGAATGGCGCCCTTGGGAAAAGTGTAGGCAACGCTCCACGTACTTCCACCGTCGCTCGAACCGTAGATGTGGACCTCGTCTCGGGCGGCATTGTCGAAATATTCTCCCCAGTAAACGGCGCCGCCCGGCACGGCTGTGATGTGCAGAGGCCGCGTGCCTCGAGTGAGCGTATGGGTGATGCGAAATTCATTGTCGTTGGTGGTGCGCGCAGTAATCGCCCCGGGAATCGCCGCAACCTGCGCGCCAGAGGACAGAATCGCCAGGGCATGAAAACCATCTCGAAACAGGCGAGCGGTGAGGCGGTTCCTCACGGATAGCCGTCGGTGCCAGGCGGGACGGAACAATGCAACCGGCTCCCAAGCGACTGCGGAAGGATTTTGAACCCGTGCGCGCAGCAATTCGTAATGGCGGGAAGCGTAAACAATATCGCCGTCCCAGGCCAGCGCTCGCAAACCCGGGAAACGACTGCTGCGCACCAGAGTCTCGTTCAGCGTGACCTCCGAGGGGACATCTTAGTCGGAACGACGAAGACGGACAATCAGCCGCCGTCCGGTAAGAACGCTTTCATGCAGAAGCAGCTTCCGCCGGATTTTTCGAACTCAGAGGTATCGACGGTAACGGTTCTCAACCCCTCCTGATGAAGAATCGCTTCCAGCTGGGGTGTTGTGTATGGCGTAATGTAGTTGCTGCCCGCTACGATTCCATTTCCCATGAAGCGGTGGGCCTCGTCGGCGGTGAGCAAATGAATCCGCTTCCAGCTTTTGTGAAGAGCGGAGAGAGCCACAGCCGAAAAGGCTCCCGGAAACAACAATGCCGCTTCGTTGTTCAGCGGACAGAGGCAGGTGTCGAGGTGGTAGCAGTATTCGTCGACCAATTGAAGAGGTATGACCGAGATTCCCATTTTGGACATCGCGGCAGCAAATTTCTCGACACCGCCCTGCGTGCTGCGGAAACCATAGCCTGCATATACGCGGGAGTCTTCCGGATGCCAGAGCAGATCGCCGTGGCCTTCGAGAAAATCGCTGCCCCAATCAAGACCAATCACCTGGTAGCCGCGATTGCGGAACCAGTCCACAAAGAAGGGCACTTCGCGCTGCCGTGATTCGTGAACCATGCGGCTGGGGACGATGAATCTCCCGTACCCTTCTTTTTCGCCCACGAAGACCTGATTCGCGGCGAAAACCATGTCTTCAAGCCCCTCTGCGGGCTTTATCGTCTCGATCTCGCATCCACTCTGTTGCAAGACACTACAGAGCGCGTCCCATTGCTTGCGGGCTTTCACGCGGTCCACTGCGGATTCCCGCGACGTGTAGGGATTTTTTTGATCCACCACATCGAAATAATCTGGTGGACAGAGCAGCACCTTCGGCATAAGAACTGATAGTAGCTGGCCCCGCACAGCGTGAGCAAGGCAACGCCAGACGAGTGGTCGGCATTTTCTGCCGACTATTCGGCGAAACGGGAGAAGTGCAAGAACGACTAAGGCGGCTCACTGCCGGAAATCGAACTAACTCCTGCGTAATGTCCTGTGGCAAGCAACGTGCTCTGACTTCACCAATCCAGTCTGCTCCACCTTGATGGGGAGCACAGTAAAGGCAGTCAAGTCATGCTCAGTCAGTGCGCCAATTCGCAATGTTCGAAACCGTTTCTCAAGCTGAGAGAAGGAAAGCTATTCCTGGTTGAAACCGAACGCTTGACCAAATCGGGAGAGCCAGTCCCGCCATCCCTCGTTCGCGCCCGGCAACAGCAACGGCATGTCGAGCACTATTGGCTGTGCAACGAGTGCGCTGCGCAATGGACTCTGATTTATGACCGGGAACGGGGAATCGTGCTGGCCCCTTTGCGTCGGCCGGTTGTGGGTGTGGGTACCGTCGCTGCCGCTACGCGAAGCGGTGTGGCTTAGGCGATCTGTGGTTTAGCGGATCTTAGATATAGCCGTCATCCTTCCACACGTCCCAGTCTTGCCGGACTGCCTCCAACATCTGCTCCGTCGCCCAGTGCAACCACTTCCCTTTCTGCTTGTCCATGTGGCGCAGGATGGGCTTGCGGGCGGCCTTTGTTCCGAGATGAATATTCGCGGTCTCCCATCCCATGGCATGCAGCAGCCGAAGTTCTTCGCCTTGTGCCTTCAGGTCGGCCAGTTCGATGCGAGAGCAATGCGGGCTGAGGCGGCGCACAATCCAGCGTCCGCGTAACTGGACAAAAGGATCGAGGCAGCGGACGGCGCGGCTGATGATCGCCTGATAGAGAATTTCCGAAGGCCCGCCGTGATCCATGGCCCAGTAGCTGGCGGACGAGACCAGTGCCTTGGCCTCGCGGGCAATGCGCGCGCCATTCCAGTCAGCGATAGCAACGTAGCGGGCATGCCCAAGGCTCCCCAGACCGGCGACGCGGTGGGCCAAACGATATTGGAGGTCGCGGGCAGGCATGAGGTGCTCAATGGCGTCAATGGCGCTGATCGGCGCAGGTTTTTTCAAGGTCGGAAGGGCATCCATCTTCGCCCAAAACTGAACTGGATCGCGCAATTCGCTCTCGGCAATCTGCCGCAGCCAGGTGTGGGTTTCCACAAGCACGAACGGCCTGCCGTGTTCCTGCATGCTTTCGCGATAGCCTTCAAGAATGGCGTCACAGATGTCGGTGTGCTTGAGCTGCAGGTGTCCGGCTTCACAGGCGAGATGAGGACTCACCGCCAGACGGACAAGGTCGTTCGCGTAGGCCATGGGAAAGGCCTCGTCAAAGTCGTTGACGCCCCAGGTCAGCCGCCCTTCAATGTCGCGCCAGGTGCCGAAGTTCTCGACATGCAAGTCGCCCACCGCCAGAACCTGCGGGGCTCTTGCCAGCTCGGGACAGACCTTGGGCCACACCTGTGCCCAGCGATAGTAGGTGGCGCGCAGGAAGGGAAACACTGCGGCCTTCATGTTTTGGTGTTTGAGGCGGAGATCTTTCTTGACCAGATCGGTGCGCTTGCCTAGCCAGTCTTCAAACTGGCGCGTCGCCTTGACGACATTCATGCGCGCAACGATAGCGACCACGCGTGCCGCAAGTCAAACCTTTCGGTCGCACAAAGCAGGCCCGCCCCTCGCGGGTTTTCGAAGGGGCGGGGAGGCTGCACCTCCGGAATTTGCCCAAGGGCAAAGTCCGGCTTATGAAACTTATTTCTTGTAGTAGACGGCGTTCTTCTCGATGAACTCCTTCTTTTCCTCGGGCACATCTTCCAGGGCGTGGATTGAATCCGAAGTGCAGGCGGGAATGCAGGCGCCGCAGTCAATGCAGCCCTCGGGATCGACATACATCTGAGTCGCCGCTTCGAAATCGGGCTCGTCCTGCTTGGGGTGGATGCAGTCGGTGGGGCAGACCTCGACACAAAGAGAATCTTTGATGCACGTATCAGTAATTATATAGGCCATGGTCAGTCGGTCTCC
>JASHPH010000180.1 GCA_030038255.1 Candidatus Sulfotelmatobacter sp.
TAATTTAGAGTGAGTCTGCCTCAGCCATCGTAACCCGCTGCGCCGCCTGCCGGAGTTGCTTCCATAGTTCCTCGCGCCCGGCGCCAGTCTTGGCCGAGTAGGGAAGCAGTTGGGCTGCAGGATACTCTTGCGCCAGCGTTCGCAGAGCGTTGTGCAGTTGATTGTTTGAGAGCCGGTCGCTCTTGGTCGCCACCACCAGCAAGTCGCGCCCTGAGGCGTTGAGAAAGCTCAATAACTGCCGGTCGCTCTGCTGCGGAGGAATGTTGGCGTCTACCAGCGCGACGCACAACGCCAGCGTGGGACGCTCGTTGAGGTAAGGCTCGATGAACTTTGGCCACTCCTGCGAGATCTCGCGGGATACCTTGGCGTATCCGTAACCGGGAAGATCGGCGAAAATTAGCTCCGGGCGCGGTTTTCCCGGCCAGCGGATCTCGAAGAAATTAATGCTGCGCGTGCGGCCGGGAGTCGAACTGGTGCGCGCTAACTTCGTTCCAACCAGCGAATTGATGACGCTCGACTTGCCTACATTGGAGCGGCCGAGAAAGGCGATCTCGGGCAGGCTGGGAGCGGGGAAGTGCTTGACATCGGTGGCCGCCGTCAGGAATCGTGCCAGAACCCTCATGCCCAAGTTTGCAATGCGGCGAGAGGAGTTGGCAAGCGGCGTGGGCCTGTCAGCGACATCCCGATGCGACTCGAAGCAGGCCTCTGGCATTAAGACGGCAAAAACCTAAACGGGCTTGGTCAGCCCAGCCTGTCTGCGGATTCTCCACTGTGCGATCCGCGCTGCGACTATTACTCCTCCTAAGATGGCCCAGGTTCCTGATCCTGCTATCCAGAGTCCCACCGAGAAGTCTTCGTCCGTACCGCCATAAAGCGGTAAGCAAACTGCAGCTGCAGCGCAAAACAGAGACAGCGTTCCCCCAACTACCGTCTCGGCCCAGGTTATGCGCGGGAGTAGCAACCGTTGCCTAGCTGTAATTAATGCCTCGACGCCCGCGGCCTGCACTCCACCAGAACAGGATTCCGATCAACGGCCAGCTGATCACCCGCCACGTCTTGAAGTCCATCCCTCTCGGAACCCATTCTTGCTTAGGTGTTTTGAGGGCTGCGTAAGGCACTTGCAGGAGTCCCGAAGGAAGATTCATCACCATAGGCACCCATTCTCGCCTTTCAAGAGCCTCAAGGCTCCGACGCTCTTGCGGGCTAAGATCGAAGACGACAATGTGGGGCTCATTGTCTTCAGGGGGCTTCCGCGGCAGAGCCTTTTGCGGTCGATATGCCTGGACAGAATCCTTTATCTCGTAGGTGAGCGTGGCGCGCAGCGGCCACACCACGACGATACAAAGCGCGATTTGTGTGAGTGGTAACAACCACGGGAACGCGAACACGGAGTGTGTGCCAGGGATGGGCATCGTGAATATGCAAGATCAGACGACTAGCTCAACCCCAGCGGCCGCTTTTTCTCGATGTCCTCTTCGCGGACAGGGCGTAGCTTGTGCCAAACATGAATTCCCCCGGCGATGACAATGCCAATGCCGACGCTGATCAGAAAGAACCAGCGGTAGGCCGGAAGCCAGATGAATGTAACAGCAACAATCAATACTGCCGTCAGCAGGGCAGCCGTGCCTCGAACGGGAACGGTCATAAGGCACCTCAGGCACGATCTCTGCGGAGAACCGTGCGACGGCTCAAGTTTGCAGCCCGACGCCAGGCATTGGCAAGCAGCATTTGGGCGGGCCTGCATGGTCGCAAGAGGAGAATCGCGACCTCGGAATTGAAACCCAAAGCGCTAATGTGACCTCAGCCGCACACTTCGGCCCGCGGCGCTGGCTCAGGGCAGGTTCAAGGACTGAGGTCGTTTACTGATGCGCCGTCGGAGCCTCGGCAGTGCCGGTCGTCAGCGGCGGTGCGAGGGGCTGCGCAGCTTCCTCTACTCGCGAGGGCAGAGGCGCTTCGAGGGCTATCTGCAGCACCTGATCCATCGTATCGACGAAGTGCAGCTTCATGGCGTTGCGCAGATTCTCGGGTACTTCAGCCAAGTCCTTTTCGTTGTCCTTGGGCAGGATAACTTCGAAGAGTCCAGCGCGGTGCGCGGCCAGCAGCTTTTCTTTCAGACCGCCGATGGGGAGAACCTTTCCCCGCAGCGTGATTTCGCCCGTCATGGCGACATCGCGACGCACGGGAATTTTGCTCAGGGCGCTCGAAATCGCCGTGGCAATGGTGATGCCTGCCGACGGGCCGTCTTTCGGGATCGCACCCTCGGGCACGTGAACGTGGAGGTCGAGATTGCGATAGAAATCACGGTTCAGGCCGAGGCGGTGAGCCCGTGAACGCACGTACGACATGGCGGCCTGAGCTGATTCCTGCATCACGTCGCCCAGTTTGCCGGTGAGTGTGAGCTTGCCCTTGCCGTCAACGACGGTCGCTTCGGTACTCAGAATCGAGCCTCCGACTTCGGTCCAGGCCAGGCCCGTGACCAGGCCGACTTCAGATTTTTCGTGCGCCAGCGTGTCGCGGAACTTGATCACGCCCAGGAAGTCGCCAACGTTTGCGTCGGTGATCGTGACCGTATAGCCATTGCCTTCCTTAACCACTTTGCGTGCGACTTTGCGGCAGACGTTGCCGATCTCGCGCTCCAAGTTGCGCACGCCCGCTTCGCGCGTGTAGGAGCGAATCAGCGCCAGAATCGACTCTTCGCTGAACTTCAGATTTTTTTCGGTCAATCCCGCCGCAACCATCTGCTTCTTGATCAGGAACTGCTTGGCGATCTCGACCTTTTCTTGCTCCGTATAGCCGTGCAGCCGCAGCACTTCCATGCGGTCCTGCAAAGCCGGAGGGATGGTGTGCAGCACGTTGGCCGTGGCGATGAAGAACACCTGCGACAGGTCATATTCCACGTCGAGATAGTGATCCACGAACATGTAGTTCTGTTCGGGATCGAGCACTTCGAGCAGCGCTGCCGAAGGGTCGCCGCGGAAATCCATCGACATCTTGTCGACTTCATCGAGCATGAAGACCGGATTCTTGGTGCCGGCCTTTTTCATCATCTGGATGATCTGGCCGGGCAGGGCGCCTATGTAGGTGCGGCGGTGGCCGCGAATTTCGGCCTCATCGCGGACGCCGCCGAGCGACATGCGAATGAACTTGCGTCCCGTGGCCTTGGCGATCGACATGCCCAGAGAAGTCTTGCCTACGCCCGGAGGGCCGACGAAACAGAGAATCGACCCCTTGGGATTCTTCACTAACTGTCGCACGGCGAGAAATTCCAGGATGCGTTCCTTGATTTTCTCGAGACCATAATGATCTTCGTTCAGAACCTTCTCGGCGCGCGAAATGTTGCGGATTTCCTTCGA
>JASHPH010000181.1 GCA_030038255.1 Candidatus Sulfotelmatobacter sp.
TCTTCTACGGGGATGCTGGAGCCGGGGACTCAAACGCCGTCCCCTGCTCCAGACCTCATCCCCGCTGAACAAATCATCGAGGCGGCTTCATGAAAGAGCCAATGTGCCCATGACTAACTGTCTCAACGAAGGGGTTCAACTAACGAA
Source organism: Candidatus Sulfotelmatobacter sp. (assembly GCA_030038255.1). GTDB lineage: Bacteria > Acidobacteriota > Terriglobia > Terriglobales > Acidobacteriaceae > Sulfotelmatobacter. Next base: position 148 of record JASHPH010000181.1, read on the forward strand.
AGAGCGCGAGTGTGCCAATTCGATTTGTCTCACCCGAAGGGTTCACCCCAGACCACTGTGCCCAGTTTTGTGCCCACCACCAAACCCTACCAAGTGCGACGGAGTGTCATCGAATCGCCGGAAACCCTTGTTGGGCGTGGCATTTGTAGCACTTGGTCACACTTGATCGCATTCCGTGCAAGTTGTCGATTTTTCGTGCGCCGTGAACTTAGGATCTGGCGGGGAAACCCATGGGGGTTCGAGTCCCCCCTTTCGCACCAACAATTGCTCGCAAACGCAACGTGCTTCGCCCAATGCGCTCAGGATTTCGGCTGCGGGCTCCCGCTTCGCTCACCCGCAATGCGCCTCAACTTAGGATCTGGCGGGGCCCATTGTGCATTTCTGAGGTCGATAACTAGAAGCAAGAAATCACTCATCGTCGCGGAACAACTGCTCGACAGTTTGCATGGGCAGGAAAAGTCGGTTCGGATGCTCTGGTAATTCAATAAATCCGTAGCGCAGATAGAACGCTCTAACCTTGTCATCTTTTGCATCTACGACCACAGCGAGTGATGCGACATTCCGGCTGTGCTCCAAGGCCCTTTTAAGCGCACCCATCAGCAGGATTTCCCCGATTCCTGCGCCCCTGAATTCCACACTTCGAGCTAGTCTCCCAAGCAGCGTCGCGGGAAGCTTCTCGTATCTCGGCACCCTTAGTTTCTTTGCAACGTCTTCCGGCAGGTCGCCTGCATCAACTGCATACTGTGAGAGAGTGTAATACCCTGCAATGGTCGTCCCGTCTGGGGTCAGCACATAGACTGCCGCAACACGCTTCTTGATTTCCTGGCTTGCGTATTCCCTCAGGTAGGTATTGAGGGCTTCGTGCTCGCAAGAAAAAGCCGTTCGATCGTGTTTGGACTTATCGAACGGCTCGAAACTAAACTTGCGACTTTCTAGATCAGACAATCAAGCGGTCTCCTGCCTAAGGCGCTTGGCAGCTGCAACGGCCCTTTCGTTAGGTTTAGGCGGGTTTAGGAGCGCTTCCACAAAAACCTTCTGAGACTGTTGTCTAAGCGTCAGGAGCTCATACTCGCGTATTGTGTTCGTGGCAGCTTCCTTCACGGCCATCCTCACGAAGTCAGAATAGGAGGTGCCACGCAGATTGGCAGCCGTTTCGATTGTCTCCTTCTCTTCGCGAGTCACACGAGTATCTAATCGCTCGCTTCTCACTGCATATGCCGTCGCCATGTCTCACCTCACTTCTCAACGACAGTGTACGGCATTTTGCCACACACGTCAAGTGAAATAGTATTAGTCATTTATTTTCAATCTTTACACGATACCATCACACTGTCTCTATAGCGTGGCACTTCGCGCACCAGCCCTCAAGGACTTCCTTCCGAAATTTTTTTATAGCATTGCGCGCGACGCCCTCGTATCCCTTCTTGCGCTCTCCCGATAGCCCACATTTTCGGTCAGGTTCGAAATCCCCGCGGGCGCCTTTACCGCCCGCGCGTGGCAATCGAAAACACGAAGCACAACACGCTGAATAGCAGCAGGGTCGATGGCTTGATCCCCACGTTTTCACAGATCCACACGCCCGGCGCAATGGCAAAGAAAAAGAGCGAGCGGAAAATCAGCGCCGCAACCGCCGTCACGCATCCCAAGATGTAGGCCCATTCGGCTAAATTCGAATTCATCGGTCCTCCTGATTTGGCAGAACTGCGTATCCCGGCAACCACAGCAAACGCCTCAAAATGAACGCACGGGGAAGGCAAACTCGTTGCTTGATATCACAGCCGTGGACGCAATCTGTGATTAGAATCACGAGCAAAAACAGGCCCCAAGAAGAACTGGACCAATACTACACCCCACGCAACGGCTCTTCCCTCTCGCTTCGGCCAAAACACCAAGGCGGAGGGCCTGCGCCACAACCGGGCCCTAGCGCGGGGAGCGTGACTGTCTCGAGTTCTCCAGATCTGGCTGCCGCGACGTCTCCCTCAAGGTCTGGCGCCATGTTGAACACGTGCGGCTTTCCCGAGCCACTAATTTGCACCGCCCGCCAGATTTTCGCTTAGAATGCCGCTGCTGAACCGACTCTCAACAAAGCTGCAGCACAGACGCCACAGATCACACGCAGGTCGTCGGAAAGGACTGCCCATGAACTTGCCCGCAGATGACAAGACTGTACATACTGCACAGACCGAGAAACATCTGGTGCGCCTCGGCCTGGGCCTGGCGAACTGGAGCGAAAAATGGTTCCCGGACCCGTTGGTGTTTGCGCTGGTCGGAATTGTGGTGGTCTTCGTCACCGGCCTTGTGCTTCGTGAAAGCCCCGCCAAACTTGCCATTCAGGGCGGCAAGAATTTCTGGGCGCTCGTGCCCTTCACCATGCAGATGGTCATGATCATCATAGGGGGGTACGTGGTGGCGTCGACGCCGATTGCGCATCGCGCCATCCGCGCGCTGGCGGCGGTTCCGGAAAGCCCCAAGACTGCAGTCGCCATGGTGGCGCTGTTTTCCATGCTGACGTCGCTGATTTCGTGGGGACTGAGCCTGATCTTCAGCGGGTTGCTGGTGCGGGAGATGGCGCATCGCGTCAAAGGCATGGACTATCGCGCCGCGGGCGCAGCCGCATATTTGGGGCTGGGCGCGGTCTGGGCGATGGGCCTGTCTTCGTCCGCGGCGATGCTGATGGCGACCAAGACTGCCATGCCTCCGTCACTGTTCAACATCAGCGGATTGATTCCGCTGACACAAACGCTGTTTCTGTGGCAAAGCATCGCAACTACGCTGGTGCTTATCGTACTCTCGGTGCTGATCGCATATTTGTCCACACCTTCGGCCGCGAATGCACGGACTGCCGAATCCTACGGCCTTCAGTATGAACCGATTCACTCCAGCCTCGAGGCCAAGACCAAGCCCGGCGAATGGCTGGAATACAGTCCGCTGCTGACGATTTTGGTGGCAGCGCTGCTAGGCTGGTACCTGATCGACGTTTTCCGCACGTCGCCGCAAGGCGCACTGGCCGCCCTCGATCTCAACACCTACAACCTGATCTTCATTACCGTTGGACTCCTGCTGCACTGGCGGCCCAAGCGCTTCATGCGCGCGGTGGCGAACTGCGTGCCGGCGACCGGCGGAGTGCTGATCCAGTTTCCGTTTTATGCAGTGATTTTCGGAATGATCGTTGGGACGGGAATTAGCGATGCGCTCGCGAAACTGTTCTCCGCGATCAGCACGCATGACACGTATCCTCTGCTCGTCGCGATGTATTCGGCGGTACTGGGCATTTTCATTCCCTCGGGCGGCAGCAAGTGGGTCATCGAAGCGCCGTACATTTTGCAAGCGGCGAACCTGCACCACGTGCACCTGGGATGGGTGGTGCAGATCTACAACGCGTCCGAGGCCCTGCCCAACCTGGTCAATCCTTTCTGGATGCTGCCTTTGCTCGGCATACTGAAGCTGAAGGCACGCGACATTGTGGGCTACGGCGTGCTACAGATGATCGTGCACATTCCGGTCGTCTTTTTTCTGTGCTGGCTGTTCGCGCGGTACATTCCTTACCTGCCGCCCGTGAAGTAATTGACGAGGCTGCGACCCAAGTGGTAACTCAATTGCAACTTGTCGTAGCTTGACGTAGCATTTGTGTCATTGCGGAGATGCGTAAGCCCAGGTTCGTTTAGTAGAGGTTCACTAAACTGCAAAATCTTGCACCCTCGGAATTCAGACAGTCTAGGTCTGACAGAAAAAAGCTGCTAACTTGAAGTGCGGCTAAGGGAAATTTCTGCCGTAGCCGAGTTTATTTTCAGAGAAAGGTGTTTCAGGTTTCGTCCCATCAGAGGAGGCTCGTTGTGCGCAAGCCATCAGTCCCAGCAAGCATCGCAGTTGCCCGTTGGATCGTAGCTCTTGTCGTGTTGGTCGCTGTCGCTGTCGTCGTGAGCGGCAAGAATGTCTCCGCCAATCATCGATTGCCAGGCCGCAACACGGAAATGGCCGCGTTGTCGTCGGCGTCGCTATCTCAAACCGTCACGCCGGCCACGCGCGCCCGTGTGCGCGCCGACTTTGCCGCCCTGCCGCTGGCATTCGAAGCCAATGCAGGCCAGACCGACGCCCGCGTGAAGTACATGGCGCGCGGCCAGGGATACAAGCTTTTTCTGACGGCGAACGAAGCAGTTTTCGCTGTGCACTCCTCTTCGCCAGACGGTGAAACCTCAACCGGTCAAACTTCAACCGGTCAAACATGGGTTGGAAAGTTCAGCCCTGAGGCCAGACATCTCGCAGCGACGACCACCGAGCACCAGACATCAGCCGCCATCCGCATGCAATTCGTGGGAGGAAATCGGCGGGCGCAGGTGACTGTCGGAAATCCGTTGCCAGGCACGATTAACTACTACATCGGCAATGACCCAGCGAAGTGGCAGGAAGGAGTGAAGCAGTATTCCGCGGTCACGTACCGTCAGGTCTACCCGGGTATCGATGTCGCGTTCCACGGCCAGCAGCGCCAACTGGAATTTGACTTCATCATCGCTCCCGGAGCCAATCCTTCTCCGATTACAGCCAGCTTTGCTGGCGCAAGCAAGATCGCGACTGACGGCGCGGGCAATTTGCTGCTGTCTTCCGACGCGGGTGATGTGCTGTTACACCGGCCGGTGGCTTATCAGGAGAAAAACGGCAGCCGCGAGCCGGTCGAGTCGCGCTTTGTTCTTGAGGCGAGCAACCGCGTCCGCTTCGAACTGGGCAGCTACGACAACAACCGCGAACTAGTGATCGATCCCTCCGTGAGTTATGCCACGTACCTAGGCGGCTCGGCCGAGGACGACGGGTACGGCATTGCAGTCGACAACACTGGCGCGGTTTACGTCACCGGGCAGACCATGTCCACCGATTTCCCGACGGTCAGTCCGGAGCAGGGATCCAACGCCGGCGGCTTCGATGTCTTCGTCACCAAGTTCGCACCCAGTGGGGCGTCCCTGGATTATTCGACGTACGTGGGCGGCAGCGGCACCGACAGCGGGAATGCCATCGCCGTGAATCCATCGACCGGTGTCGCGTATGTGGCGGGCGGGACTTCTTCCGGGAGTACAGGAACGACACCATTCCCCACTACGGCTACCGCGTATCAAAAAACCTACGGCGGAGGCAGCCTCGACGCATTCGTATTCGAACTCTCGTCTTCCGGAGGCACGCTTGTCTACAGCACCTATCTGGGTGGAACCGGCGACGATGTTGCCCAGGGCATCGCGCTGGACAGCAAGGGAAATACCTATGTTGTGGGATCAACGGGATCAAGCAATTTCCCGATCGCCCCACAACCAGGTGCGCTCCAGCCGACGCTGGCGGGCAATTCTAACGGCTTTGTGACTGAATTGAACTCCTCGGGCAGCGCTGTGGTTTACTCCACTTATCTCGGTGGAGGAACTGGCGACCTCGCTTCGGCGGTCGCAATCGATTCGTCGGATAACGCCTATGTCACGGGCGTTACGTACAATTCCAGCTTTCCCGTTACTGCGAATGCGTTCCAGAAGACTTGTGGCAGCTGTACTGCCTTGAAGTCGAACGCGTTCGTTTCCGTCATCCAACCCGGCGGAACGGCGTTTGTTTATTCGACCTTCCTGGGCGGAAGTAACGCGGATGAGGGTCTGGCCATCGCGGTCGATTCTTCGCAGGATGCCTACGTCACCGGTCTCGCGACGTCGACCAATTTCCCCACCAAGTCGCCGATTCAGGAAACCTATGGCGGTGGGAGTCAGGACGCTTTCGTCACCGCGATCAATCCCAGCGGAAGCGCGCTCTTGTACTCCACCTATCTGGGCGGCAGCCAGAATGACGCCGGATGCGGCATCGCAGTGGACGGAAACGACAATGTCTACGTGACTGGACAAACCGGTTCGTCCAACTTTCCGCTTGCGAACGCAACGCAGGACACCATAGGCGGTGGCAATGACGCCTTCGTGACCGAGATTAACTCTGGGGGATCGCAGTTTGTTTTCTCCACGTTTCTGGGCGGATCGCAAAACGAGGACTCCACAACCAACCTCGCAAATTTGAGTCCCGTTGGCGGCATCACCGTGGACAACGCGGGCGCGAATTTCTACGTTACTGGCAACACCTACTCTTCGAACTTCCCGACGGTAAATCCCGAGCAGCCCACCATTGGCGGCAACGGGGTTGCCGGTGTGGCCGATGCTTTTGTGGTCAACTACACCCAAACCCCCACGAGTTCCCCCTCGTTCATTGTGACGAACGGAGCTTTGTCAACGACTTCGGGTAGTCCCGGAGTTTCCGCGACCGCGACCATCACGGTGACTTCAACTTTCGGGTTCAACTCGGCGGTCGCGCTGGCCTGCACGGTTTCGCCATCCGTCACCAACGGCCCAACCTGCTCGTTCTCGAACCCGGGCAATTCGGTAACACCCCCGGCCAATGGCTCCGCGACAGCCACCCTCAATGTGGCCACGACGGCCGCAAGCGCGCGACTTGATTACCATTCGAGCGGCGTGCTCTACGCCATGTTGCTGCCGGTTGGGCTGGCGTTTCTGGGCACCGGGATGGGAAGCACGCCTTCCCACCGGAAAAAGCTATTCGGATGGCTGATGCTCGGCTTGCTGCTGGCCGCGATCTTGCTGATGCCCGGCTGCAGCAGTAGCAGCAAAAGTGGTGGAGGGAGCGGCGGAGGCACGCCGGCTAATACCTACACGATTACGGTCACGGGCACCAGCGGATCGACCGTCGTGACTGGCTCGCCGGCCATCACCCTGACGGTCAACTAGCAACGATTCACACAGCAGCGGCCGCCGTCACCATTTTTGGGAGGGCGGCCGTTGTGTTTTCCAGCGGGAAGCGTTTCCAGAGAAGTTGCGTGTCACAGGCGGCGCGCTGAACTCCTCCATCCGCGATGGGGATGGTACTATGGAGGATTCGATACATCGATTCCCAGGGACAGGGGCGGCCTCCGGCGGCGGAGCCGGGCAGCTTTTCTGTGGCCGGAGGAATCGAAGGTAGTGAGTGGAAATGTACCCATGCTGAAATCCGAGTCATCGACTTCCATCTCGAAATTGGCGAATTCGAAATTGACCGCCATCTGCGTGGCGTTTTTGCTGGTTTTCTACGTTCTGCTGGCGTCGCCTCCTGCAGTGCGCGCACAGACGCCCGATTTCACGCTGAGCATTACGGGATTCCAGCCGTCCGCCGTGCTGCCTGGCAGCGATACGAACGCGCAGATTACGGTTGGAGCTGAGAACGGATTTACAGGCACGGTGAGCCTGAGTTGCGTAGTGACGTCGCAGGAATCGGTGCCGCCGGGATTTTGTGAAATCAGTCCGACATCAGTCGATGTGCCGGGAGGGGCGATCGCCACCATCAACGCAACCGGGGCGTCGGCAGGGTTTTATTCGGTGTATGTCGTTGGCACCGGGCCTTCAACCACACACCAGACCTTGACGCAAAACGTAACCGTGCTCTCGGTTACGCCATCGTTCACCATCACTGTGAAGACCCCCGTGGCGCCAAGCAGCGTGGCCGCGGGCAATGGTGCGCAGGGAGTGATAAACATCAATCCTCTCAACGGCTACACCAGTCCGGTGAATGCAGCGGGACAGGGTGGCGTAACGCTCTCCTGCGCTTCGATCACACCGCTGGTGACGCTGCCGCCCATTTGCTCCTTCAATCCGCCGAACCCCACTGTCCCCGGCACAGTCGCCAGTTCTACGCTGACCATCACCACGTTTGGACCGGTTACCACGGGGGCGGTGCCGCATTGGCGGCCCGTTTATGCGTTTTGGCTGCCTCTACCGGCGCTGGCGCTGATTAGCCTGGGCGTCGGCGGAAAGAGATCGAGGAAGGCGTGGACCCTGCTGTCATTTCTTGTTCTTAGCGCGGCGTTTTTGCTGATGCCCGCCTGCACCAACACCACCACGACTACAACTACTCCGAACGGAATTACGCCCGCCAACACGTATACGTTCACGATCGCTGGCGTCGACGTGAATCACGTCGTTTCGAGCAACTCCGGCACGGGCAGCACTGCTCCGTCTGTCACATTGACGGTCACCGCACCCGTACAATGAGTCATGCTCCGGCTCGGGTCTCGCCTCCCGCAGGTGTTGATGCTAGCCGTGACCTTGCCGCTCGCCTCTGCTTCCCCTGCTGGGCTCGCCAGGGACCCAGCCAAGGATAAAGACAAGCCGATTCCGGCTGTGCGCTGGGATGAGGACCATCCGGGCTGCACATTCTCCCGCAGCGACGACGGCAAATATCACTATGGGTTGTGGGCCGGCGACGTCGGCGTCACCGTGGCTGTCGACTCGCAGGAACTGGAGAAAGTTCATCGCCGGCACGAACCGTTTTTCGGCGTGCTGATCAACGTGCGCTATCGCGGCCAGGAAGCGCTCGAACTTGGTTTGGAAAATGTTTCCCTCGAATTTGTAAAACACTTTCAGACCGTGCAGCCGGCGCTCGATCCCGATGCCTTCGCCCAGAAAATTCAGACGGACGCCGACGAACTCGATCACGAAACCGCGCGCGAGGTCGAGAAGCACCCGGAGAAGAAAGAGGAAAAAGAGGCCTACGTGCGCGCATTCCAGAAAGATTCTGCTCAGCTGATCGAATTTGTCACCAAGAACAGTCTGCGGCCGGCGCGCCTGGGGCCCGGGAATCCTGAAACCAGCGGCTGGGTTCTGTTCAGCGTTTCGAGCCGGTGGATCGGCGGATGGAAACGGCAGGAGGAATTTATTTTGCGCCTGCCTCTGGATGGCAAAGTGTTCGAATTTCCCTTCAAGCTCCCGCCGACGCCGGGAGAAGTGATGTTACGCAGGCGGCAGTGAAGCAGGTTCGGCTCTTGTACAATGCCAACGCGCCGCCGCGCCCCTGCTCGCATGGCGGCGGCAATTTCGTCTCTTAAGTTGTGCGCGTCTCTCTACACACAGGAGAACTCTGATGAAGCGAATCCTGGTGTTGACTGTCCTTTCCTCTTGTCTCGCCCTTGCTCAACAGCCAAAGTCGAATTTCACCATGGAGGCGCCCTATGGGCCTTACACCGTCGGATTTCGTGTTGTCCTGCAGTATGACTACACGCGGTCCTATCGGCGTGTGGATGTGGAGGGCAATCTGGTTACGGGCGAACGGGCCAGGCCGATTCAAACGCTCATCTGGTATCCGGCGCAAGTGGACAAAAGTGCGAAGCCCATGCTCTACGGCCGCTATCTCGATCTGCTGGCCATCGAGGACAACTTCACACTGGAAGAGCAAAAGCGTGAGGCCAAAGTGATGTCGGAGCTTCGTTCTGATTACTTCCTGAAGAACTACGAACGAGAGAAGAGCCAGGTCACAAAAGCCTATCAGGATGTGCGTGCCGAACCAGGGCATTTTCCGGTCGTCGTCTATGCTCCAAGTTTGAGCGCGCCGGCCTTTGAGAATTCGGACCTGTGCGAATATCTGGCCAGCCACGGCTACATCGTTGTGGCCAGTCCGTCCATGGGCGCACACTCGCACGGCATGACGCAGGATCTGGAGGGAATTGCGGCCGAGGTTGGCGATATCGAATTCCTGATCGGCTACCTGCAGAAGATTCCGGAAGCAGACTTATCGCACGTTGCGGTGGCCGGATACAGCTGGGGAGGGCTGACAAACGTGTTCGCAGCCATGAACGACGACCGCATTACGGCGCTCGTAGGCCTGGATGGCGCGATTCGGTACAGGCCAGAATTGGCAAAGCAAGCGGAAGAGGTCAAACTCCTTGATCCCAACAAACTCACCGCTCCGCTTCTTTATTTGTCTTCAAAGCCCTACACAATGGAGGAGCTAAACCAGCTGAAGTGGGGCACATCCTACAGCTTCATGAACGAGCTGCGATACAACGATTACTACTTTGTGCAATCGCCGACCATGATCCACGCCGAATTTGCCTCGTGGTTCATCCGCTTTCGTGAGGACCAGTACTTCACCGAGAGCAGCCCGGCGGAGGTTTGCCAGAGCTTCGGCTGGATGGCCCGAGATATGCTCCAGTTTCTGAACGCCTATCTGAAGAATGATGCGACCGCGCTGCAATTCCTGAAAAACGATCCGGACAAGAATTCTGTTCCCCGGCATCTGCTTACTGTGGATACGCGCGAGGCTCTGCACCCGGCGGCGAATATACCGGATTTTGCCCGTGAACTGGCGGCCCAGGGTTTTGACAAGGCGACCGAGATCTATGAAAGGGTGAAAAAGACTAACCCCGCGTTCAAACTGGACGAGAATGCAGTAAACCACTGGGGCTACGCATTGATGGATGTCGATCCATCAAAGGCGGTTGCCGTACTCAAGGTGAACGTAGCCATGTACCCCGAGAGCGCCAACACCTACGACAGTCTGGCCGAGGCGCAAGAGGCAGCGGGGGACAAGTCCGGCGCCATCGCGAACTACCGCAAGTCACTGCAGTTGAATGCCGACAATGAACACGCCAAGGCGCGATTGAAGGAACTAGAAGCGAAGCCGTGATGGACATGGCTTCCGGCACCAACCGGCGGTTTTGAGGACGGCGCAAGCGGCGCCGAAGTGGACCTACGACGCCGCTTTTCGCGTCTGGCGCTCGATTTCGGCGGCTTGATGCATAAGCACGTCGCGCAGCGAGACCAGGCCCCTCAGAGTCTTGCCATCCACGATCGGCAGGTGCCGGAAGCCGAATTCGCGCATGATGAACAGGCAGTCTTCGATGCTCTCGTCGGCGGAAACGGCGCGCGGATTCGCGGTCATGACCTCGGAGACGGCGGTGGTACCGGGAGTGCGCCCGACCGCGACCACGCGGTTCATAATGTCGCGCTCCGACAAAATGCCGGCTAGCTCACCATCGCGCAGCACGGGCACCGCACCGACATTGTGCTCCATCATGTAGCGGGCAGCCTCAAGCACAGTGCGGGAGGCTTCCACGGAAAATACTTTGCGGTCTTTCACCAGCTCGCGGAGAGTGGGCATGGATCACTCCTTTGGTAGTCGAAAACTGGGATCGAACGAAAAGGACCAGCACCGGGCCCCCACGGCCCAGGGCTTGTAGTGGCACTACTGTATCACAGGCGCAGCCTGCCGATCATCGCATTTGGGCTGCTGGTATTCATCGGAGCCGCCGGCAGGTCTTCCAAATTAGTGCGGGACCAGATGGTGCTCTTCCTCGGTTACGTACTGGTTTTGTGGTGAAGCGCGCTGAAAGGAATCGTCCAGAACCTCTGAGAGATCCGCAGGAACGACGACCTCGCCGCGCCCGGGCGCGGCTCTCGGCGCAGGCACCGGCTTTGTGTACTGCAGCAGCAACAGCAAGGGCAGCATTAAAAGAAACACCACGGCCATTACCCAAAAGGCTTCAACAAACGCCAGCATGGCGGCATGCAGCTGAACCAGGCCATACATCGCCGCCAGCGCTTTGCGTGAAGCGGTGACACCATCTGCGCCGTGCAGCAGGAAGTTTGCCCGCATGCCTTGGAGCATCTGGAGGGTCTTCACATCGCCCGGCCGGACATTGGCCACGAGATGGCTCTGGTGAAGCTGCGTTCGGCGCGCGAGGAATGTTGTCATAATGGCGATGCCGACGCTGCCGCCGATGTTGCGCATCAGGTTGAAGATGCTTGTGGCGTTTCCCATTTTCTCCGGCGGAATGCGCGCCATCGCCAGCGCCATGAGTGGAATGAACAGAAAGCTGAGTGCGACTCCCTGCAGAACCTGGGCCCACAGAATGTCCCAAAAACCCGCGTAAAGATTGAGGCCGGAGAGCTGAAACATCGTGATCGAGCCGAGAATCAAACCCACCACAAGCAAACGGCGCGGATCTGTCTTGGTAGTCAAGTGCCCGGCTAGAGGAGTGAATAGCAGAGCGCCGATGCCGCGGGGCGACAGCGCCAGACCCGAGTTATACGCGGGATAACCCATGAGCGTCTGCAAATACAGCGGCAACAAAACTAGGCTGGCGTAAAGGATGAATCCCAGCAGGCTGATGAGAAATACGCCCGCGGCGAACGAGCGATTCTTGAGTGCCCGAAGATCCACGACTGGATGATCGGTTATGAGCTCGCGGATGACCAGAGCAACCAGGCCGATGACGCAGCACACGGCGAAAAACCGAATGTAGTTGGAAGAAAACCAATCTTTGCGCTGGCCGGTGTCGAGGAGCACCTGCAGCGATCCGATCCCCAGCGCCAGAAACCCGATGCCCCACAGATCCACGCGACCCCCGCTGCGCTTGACGTAATGCGGATCGAAGACGAAGCGGTTCATCAGGAACAGAGAAAGGATACCCACGGGCAGGTTGAGATAGAAAATCCAGCGCCAGGTGTAGTTGTCGGTGATCCACCCGCCGAGCGTGGGGCCGAGGATCGGCGCCAGCAGAATTCCGATGCCGAACGCCGCCATCGCGTGACCGTGTCGCTCTTTCGGGAAAGTCTCCAGCAGAATCGCCTGCGCCAGCGGCTGCAGCCCGCCGCCGGTCAGGCCTTGCAGCACGCGAAAGAAAATCAGCCAGGCCAAAGAATTGGCCAGGCCACAGAAGAGTGATGTGAGCGTAAACCCGCCGACGCAGATCAGCAGCAGTCGTTTCCGCCCGATGTAGTTGGCCAGCCAGCCGGAAATCGGCAGCACGATCGCATTCGAAACCAGGTAGGACGTGACCACCCACGTGCCTTCCTCGTTGGTCGATGCCAGATTGCCAGCAATGTGAGGGATGGAAACGTTGACGACGGTGGTGTCGAGCACCTCCATGAAGGTCGCCAACATCACGGAAAACGTGACGACCCATGGGTTCACGTAGCGAGGCGGATAACCATCTACTGGACCCGTTGTCAGTCTGCGGAAAGCGTTCGAATTTTCCACCCTTCACTATGAGCGGAAAGCGGGCCTGATGCCGTGACAGGAGTCACAGAATGGAGTGTGCGACAGTCCCGCGGATGGCAGTGGCGTACGACAGATGAACGGCGTGAACCAAGCATTCACGCCGTTCGGGATGCCTTCAATGCAGCGCGGTTATTGCAGATGATCCAGATGCGCGGGAGTGGCGTCGGCGGCGCTGCTGTCAGAGCGCGGCGTCATCGAGACCACAACGTATTCGCGATCCTTGCCGCCAAGCTCTTCCACGTGGAGCAGCATTTTGTCCTTCTCCAGACGGAACTGCGCCGTATTGCCGACGGGCAGCAGCACTGGGTGCTTCTCGTCGCGCGGCCGAATGCGGTACGTGGTCTGCGCAGTCTGCAGCACGTATTCCTGGCATAGCACCTCTTCCGTTTTCTTACTGGTCGAATTCGTTCCGAGCATTTCACCGGCCAGGCTCTGTCCATCCTTCTCCGCCGTGCCGCAACGAACAGAATCCATCTGCAAGAGCTTTCCCGTCTGATACGGTTTCGGATCCTTGGCATAAGCCGTCGCCGCCAGAGCCAGGACCAAACACACCAACGTTTTCGAACGCATTCTCGTACCTCCGAATGGAAAATGAACCCCTAAAGGACTGCGCTGGGAAATTGGGACAGTCCTCGGCTGGTGAGGAATTTTTTAATGCCGCGACCTGACGAAACAGATCACCTTAGTAATCATCCGGCAGGTTACGCTTGCGGAAAATGGCCAGAGATCGATTGTCGGCGGGCCTGGGAGCTACCGCACCGCGACCTCTTCCAGCGTGGAAAAGAAAGCGGGATAGGAGATCGCAGCTGATTCGGCACCCCGAATCAGAGTCTCACCCTCGGCGCACAAAGCGGCCACTGCGAAGGCCATGGCGATGCGGTGATCTCCAAAAGAATCGAGTTCGGCCCCGCGCAGAGTCTGGCCGCCGGGAATTCTGAGTCCATCTTCGCGCTCTTCCACCTGCGCACCCATCAGGCGAAGATTGTTCGCGACCGCGGCGATGCGGTCAGACTCTTTCACGCGCAACTCTTTTGCGTCGCGCACTTCCATGCCTTGATCCGTGTAAGGCGCAATCGCCGCCAGTACCGGGATTTCATCGATCAGAGCGGCGGAGTCGGCGCCGGTGATGGTCGTTCCCTGCAATCCGGAACCTTCCACGCGCAGCGAGCCCACCAGTTCGCCATGAACTTCATCGAGCTGCGTCACTGCGATGCGCAGCCCCATCTGCGCGAGGATGTCGAGCAGGCGCGCGCGCGTCGGGTTCATGAGCAGGCCGGGGATGGTGAGCTCGGAATCCGGAAACAACGCCGCGGCGCACAGAAAAAACGCGGCGCTCGAAATGTCGCCGGGAATGCGCGCCTCAATGCCGCGCAGCCGCTGGCCCCCGCGGATACGAACCGTATTGCCCGAGCGCTCGACCTGAGCGCCGAACGCCCGCAGCGCGACCTCGCCGTGATCGCGCGTGCGCAACGGTTCTTCAATGCGCGTCTCGCCCTCGGCCAAAAGTCCGGCAAACAGCAGGCACGACTTCACCTGCGCGCTGGCCACGGGCATTTTGTAGTCGATGGCTTTTAGCGTTGCGCCATGAATGCGCAGGGGCGGCTTGCCCTCTCGTGATTCGATCTGCGCTCCCATGGCAGCAAGCGGCTTGATGACGCGCTCCATGGGTCGACGCGAGAGCGATTCGTCGCCGATCATCTCGCTAGTGAATCTCTGCCCCGCCACGAACCCGCTCAGCATACGCATGGTCGAGCCAGAGTTGCCGCAGTCGAGCGGGCGATCCGGAGCGTGGAGCATCGGGCCGCGGCCTTGTACTTCGATGACGTTCTGAGCGCCGTCTTTTCGCTCCCACTTCACACCCAGCGCGCGCATACAGCCGAGCGTGCTGGCACAGTCCGCGCCGGTCGAATAGTTCTCCAGGCGCGACGGCCCTTCGGCCATTCCCGCGAGCATGGCGTAGCGGTGCGATATGGATTTATCGCCGGGCAACCGCACAGTGCCGCGCACGCTGCGCGCCGGGCGCACCACGACCTGGGACTCGGTTTTCACGCTGACATCAATTTTCACGCTGACATCAATATAGCGGATGGAACGTGACCAATCTCAGGCCATCGCTTTGGCTTCGGCCGTGGCCTCTTTCAGAATTTCAGCCGGGACTTCCCTCATGGTCACGCCGAATTCGAACATGGGCGTTTCGGTGCCGCGCCCCCAGCGCGCCACTTCCCAATGGACGCGAACGAATTTCACGTTGGGATGCGCCGTGAGGTCGAGCAGGAGCGGATACTCTCCCGTGTAAAACTCCTGCCGAAATGCGCCCAGCGATTTCGCATCCCAGGAAGCGCCATCGGCCGAGCCATAGATGCTTACGTCGAGCGACTCCTGCTCGATGATCCTGGTGATAGACAATGTTACGAGAAATACGCGATTGCCGGCGGCGCTGACGTCGACCGCGGCGCCGTCGCCCTTGGCATTGACTACGGTCTGAGGAGAGGCCAGAACTATTTCAGTGGTTGGAATTGTCATTGCGAGGAAATTCTAGCAAAAGGAGTGCCTGCGTTACTTCTCCCTTCCGGGTGCCGCGACAGAAGTGCAAGCTCGAGGCCAGTTCAATGACAGCGTGACCGGGGTAGGTCTATATTTATCGCGAAACTGACTCATCTCCTTATGGCCACTACTACACTCACCCAAAATGCTCCCGTTACAACTAAGTCGAAACCAGTCTCGCAACGGCTGATGTCGATTGATGTCTACCGCGGCCTTGCGGTCGCGGGCATGATTCTCGTGGACAATCCCGGCAGCGACGACCTGGCTTACCGGCCGATCAAGCATTGCGAATGGAACGGCTGGACAACGGCCGACCTCATTTTCCCGTCGTTCCTGTTTCTGGTCGGCGTCTCGATGGCCATGTCGTTCGCGGCCCGCCTGCGGCGCGGCGAGTCCCGCGCGAAGATTTTTGCCCACGTCGTTCAGCGCAGCCTGCTCCTGATTGCGATCGGATTCTTGACCAATGCCTCTCCCATCCTGGGCATTGACTGGCACGCGTTCCGGTTTTATGGCGTCACCCAGCGCATTGCCCTGTGTTATCTGGCCGCAGCAATTCTGGTGTTGTGGTCGAACTGGCGCGGACAACTGATCGCGCTGATTGCCTGCCTGGCCGGCTATTGGGCCATTCTGCGATTCGTCCCGGTGCCTGGCTTAGGTGTGCCCGGGCATGACATTCCCTTCATGGATCCGCAACGCAACCTCGTCGCCTGGCTTGATCGCAAGCTGATGATGGGGCACCTTTACAACGAGGTACGTGATCCGGAAGGCTTGATCAGCACAATCCCGGCTATCGGAACCACGCTGATGGGCCTCCTTACTGGTGAATGGCTCAGATCGCAAGCGAGCCAGCGTACGAAGGTGCTGCGCATGGCGGGCGTTGGCATCCTCGGCTTGGCAGCGGGACCGGTCTGGGACCGGTGGTTCCCGATTAACAAGAATCTCTGGACGAGTTCGTTCGCACTGCTGACCGGCGGCTTCGCTCTGGTCTTTCTTGCTCTGCTGTATTGGGCGATTGAAATCAAGAACTGGCGCAGAGCGTGGACGATGCCTTTTCTGGTTTTCGGAATGAATGCGATCGTGGGCTATGTTGCCGATTCTCTGGTTTACGGCCCTGGGTACACGTTCACGGTGAAGAGCGCGAACGGCGCCACGATAAACTGGCACGAAGCCGCGCAGGCCTGGCTCGTATCTCGGGGGTTAGGGGCGGCGAATGCGTCGTTGGTCTATTCGATCGGTGCAGTGCTGCTTTGCTGGACGCTGCTGTGGCTGCTGTGGCGGAAACGGATCTTCCTGAAGATCTGAGCAGCGTCATGCTCGGAACGATTCACTCGGACGGATGTGGTCCGGTGAAGTCGTTGCAGCACGGCTTCTGCACGGGCTTAAACTCCATCAATTCCACACGCGAGAAATCGGGGTCGAAGACGTCGAGCTGCCATTTGCCGTCTTTGCCGACCTCGGCTTGCTCGTCGCCATGGGGCTTCCAGCCGCGCGCTTCCATCGCCAGCTCGGCTTTCTTCATGTCGGCAACGCCGAGAGAGATGTGGTTCATCACCCCGGTCAGCTGCAGATCCATGTGCTCAGGCTGGTTCAGCATGTATTCCAGCCAGTCGGTGCCATCGGGAACCTGCATGGCGACCCAGTCGTCGGGCGTGCCGGGCTTGTCGGCCCCGTGCCAATAGAGACGGAAGCCGAGAATGTCGCGATAGAAGCGGTCTTCAGCGTCTTTGTGATAGACGACGAAGCCGGTGTGAATCATGCGGCGCGAAACGGCACCCAGCGAAGGCGACAACACGTTGCGCCCACGCTCGACGAACTCAATGCGATGCCCTTCCGGATCGTCGACCGTGAAATTCAGGCTGTGATCGGAGTGGCCTTCCACCTGCGACGGCTTGATTCCTTTCCCCACGAGATAACGTCGCAGCGCGACGATGTTGTCGGTCGTGAATGCCACGTGATCCATGCGATCCGTGGCTTTCTGGTCGGGCGCCGGGCTATAGCCGATCCACTGCGCGCCGACCATGTAGCGGATCATGCCTCCGGGCTCGACGGGATCAGCCGCGGCGAGGCCGAGCAGATCGGCGTAGAGTTTTCTCACGCCCTCGGGCGCGGTCGTGTAGAACGCAACGTGATCGATGCCGAGAATGTGCGGGCGGGCGGCTGTCTGGGGTTGTGAGAAGACAGGTAACTGGAGTGAGAGCAGGATCAGCGCGAGGGTCAGCTTTCTCATGGCGCTTCGATTTTAGAGCAGTTGCCACAGGGGCTAAAGCCCGAGTCGATGGCGGAACCTTATGGCACGGCTAAAGCTGTCCCTTCCCGAGCCTTCGCAGCTCACTTTGCATCGTGATAGCGCAGTGCTCTTCCAGGCTTTAGAGTACGTCCAAGAACTGACGTAGGATCCCCGCCGCTTCTTCCGGTTGCTCCCAGGGCGCGTAGTGCCCGGCCTTCGGGATCACGCGCAACTGGCTGCCGGAGATATTTTGCCGCATGAGTTCGGCTTCATTCGCTCCGGTAAGGATGTCTTCGTCTCCGGTTACGAGCAGCGTGGGGACATTGATCGTCTTCAAAGTTTCGACCGAATCGGGGCGTGCGGCCATGCCGCGCTGCACTTGGGCGACGTCGTCGGCAGACATGCGGCGCATCATGCGAAATGCCCCCTCGACCAGATCGGGCCGGGTCTCGCGCGTGGTCTTGCCGAGCAGGCGCGGGATCATCGATTCGAAGAACGGCTCGGTGCCGCGCTCAAGGACGTCATTGGCAGCCTGCAGGCGGCCAGCGCGAGCTTCTGCGCCGTCGGCGGGCGCTTTCGTGTTGCACAGGATCAGCGCTGTAACGCGTCCACGATATCTGCGCCAGAACTCGAATAGCACATAGCCGCCGACGGAGACTCCGGCCAGTGGCGCGCGGCCGACGCCCGCATCGTCCATGACGCGGGCGATGTCGGCGGCATGTTTCTCCATGGTCGCGGGACCTTCGCCCACTTCAGACTCGCCGTGCCCGCGCAGATCGGGCAGGACGACGCGATATCGCACTGCCAGTTCGTGAGCCACGGGCAGCCAGATTTCATGATCGGCAGGAAAAGAATGCAGCAGCACAACCGGCGGGCCATCGCCGAGGCTCCAATACGAGATCTCGGCATCGCCACTGCGAATGTGCTGGCTGGCAATCGGCGACATGCGGGCGATTAGAACACAGATTCGGCGAAGGGGTGTAGAGGGCGAAACCGCCCAATGGGTTTACCAGGGAGGCGAGCCAAGCGCGCGGTAGGTGCGGCGCCAACAGCGCGCCGCATTCGCGCGGCTCGCCCAGATCCTTCGCTGCGCAAGCTTCATCAAATAAAAGCCGGCTTGCTCAGGATGACAAGTGCCCTCGGCGTCCGCCGCTCCACGAAGATTACGGGTTCGTGACCTGCTGCGCGTTCTTCGGCGCATCGAGCATCAGAGGTTCTTCCGGGATCATGATCCACGCGATCGGATAGGAGAGCAGACCGATGACCGTCGTGACCGATGCGATCAGCCAGACAACGCGCACCAGCGTGACGTCGACGTCGAAATATTCGGCAAAGCCGAGGCACACTCCGGCGATCTTGCGTCCCTGGCGCGGGCGCATCAGTTTCAGGCGAGCCCGTGATGTGCCCACGTGAATGCCGCAATAGGCGCAGACCGCCGCATCGTCCTGAATGACTTTGCCGCAGTGGTTGCAATACATGGCTTTAGCCCCCACTTAAGACTACGCATATTCTAAGGCCGGAGTTCCCTATTCCCGATACGCTTCTTTGATGTAGCGCCGGGCCTGATCGGCGGGGCCGGTATTGGCGTTGCCGGCGAGCACCGTTTCGTAGCGCTTCATGGCCAGATCGCGCTTCTGCAAGAGGTCGTACATCTCTCCTGCGGCCAGGTTGGCCTTTTGCACAATGTCGGGATCAGGGTTCGGCGCATCATTCACCAGCTCGTAGGCAGTGGCCGCTGCCGCGAGTTCGTGCTTGCTCCGCAACAACTCGCCCAGGCCCCACGCCGCCATTTCGTAGTGGAGTTTGTCGTACTTCCCTTCCCGGCCGTTCTGCCACACTTTCCGATACACCGCTTCGGCTTCGTCCAGACGGCCGGCGGCGCGCTCGAGGTTGGCGACTTCGGTCAGGAACAAATGGTTCTTGGGATATCTTGCCGCCAGATCCTGCATGTAGCCGAGAGCTTCGTCGTATTTGTGCTCGCGGCGCAGAAACAGGCTGAGCATGACTTTCGCGTCCACGCTGGTTTCGCCGTTGCTTTGGGCCACTTCCCGCAGATATTCCAGGCCCTTTTCCTTCGACCCGCTCAATCCGGCCAGAGCGGCGGCGACTTTCACGCTCCAGGGGAGGTTGCCGACGACGTAGTTGTGCGTGCCCACGACCAGTTTTGCCTCCACGTAATCGGGAGCTAGTTCAAGCACATGTTCGTGGTCGTGTCGCGCGCCCACCGCGTTGCGCAGGGCCGAAAACCAGGCGCGCTCGACGAGTCCCGTGTACACGGCGAACTGCGCACGGGTAACGCCGCGGCAGTAGAGTGCGTCAACGTCTTTCGGATTTTCCTTGAGCCGCTCATCTTCGAGCGCCTCGGCGCGCCGCGCCAGTTCTTTGATTCGACCCTTCACCTTCTGGTCGGTCGGGCGCGGGGCGTGACCGATGAAACTGTCGTTCGAATAATCGCCGGTGTTCATGCCGCCGGTTTCATAGAGATTGCGCATCAGGACGGCCATCAGCAGGTGGTTAACGGCAAAGGGATCCTTGGGACGCTTCTCGACGATCTTCTCGAATTCCGGAATGGCGCGGTCGTACTCCATGTTGTAGAAGTGGTCGAACGCGGCGTCGGATTGGGGATCATGTGGCGCCCCATGCGGGGCATCGGCTGCGGGTTGGGTTTGACCCGAGGCGAGGGAAGAAGCGCAGAACAGCAGAGAACAAACGATGACGAACGCAAGGAGGAAGCCCACCAAGCGGACGCGGCCAAGGGTCCTCGCCCAGGGACGATTCTGCGCTTGTCTTCTCGTCGGATTCGTCTTCGCCGGATTCATTACAGGAAAGGTTTTTCTAGTTTAAACGAAGTGTCGGCACAGTGCCCCGACCCTATTGGGATTTGCGATGCGCATCATAAGAAAAGCAGGTTTCTGCATCTGCTCGGAATGACGAGAACGCTGCGTTCTACCGGGCCAGAACCAGAAGCGTCATCCCTGTACCCGCATCGCTACCTGTCAAAGTTCTCACCGCACGCTACCATTTCCCCAGCCACAGACTGATCCGGAACCGTGCGGATCAGGTTGCGGAAGGCTCGGGTGAGCAGTCCGCGCCCTATTCGCCGAAATGGCGACCGTCGAATGGAGCTCGGCGGACTAGGCGGCGCTTTATATAGGATGACTTATCCGGGGATCCTGATGCTCGGGTCTTCCGCAGAGAATAGTGCCGCGCTTTGTTTTGTCTGTCGCAACAGTCGCATGTACCTTCGTGACTGGCGCACATTTACTCGCTGGCGAACGTAATTATTGCTCGTGCGAGCGGGCAAAAGTTGCGGCCGAAATTGCAAATGATTACGTATAAGGGAGTTATACCGCGGCTAGTTTGGTGGTCGGAGTGCCATTGAGCGAGAGTACCTCCCCCGCAAGACTCGAGTATAGCTATGTCAGAAGTCGCGCACGAATCGGAGCAAGAGTTCTGGAGCCCTCCCCTACCCCTCGTCGCTGAGGACAGCGTTCGAGAGGCAGTGCCGATGCCCGCGGAGGTTTGTCCGCGCTGCGGCACGGAGTTCCTGCTGGGTTCCCGATTCTGCCACACCTGCGGCGGGCGCCGTCCCGAAGGCCTCTCCGCCGATGCAGGCCACGACGCTGCTGCGCTAGCCAAGTACTGGGAACTGGCGGTAGGGCGGTTGCGCTCGACGGTCACCACGCTGTCGGGCGAAGTACAGAGCAGGCTGCGCTCGGCGTCGCTCCCCTCGTGGCTGCGCTACCTGCACTTCCATGAGATTCAACGCTGGGTCGGGCTGCCTACCGCGTCGCTGATCGCCTTCATCATCGGCTTGGCGTGCGTGGTAGGCGCTCTACTGGTCGGCCTGCTGACAGCGAAAACCTACGTCGATTGGCAGGCGATTCAGTTCTACCGTGCCGAGTGGCTGCTGGCCGCGACGGCAGCCTTTGTGGCGGGAATCCTGCTGAAGAAATCTCCCCGCGACTAGCACTGGTCCTCAAGGACTAAAGCCCAACTTCGTTATGAGCCGCTGAGCGGCACGACTGAAGTCGTGCCCTTTCAAACACTCCCCAAAAGCCATCAGGATTCGCTACCGGATCCAGCGGCGCGACGCGCCTGGCTCATGCGGTAGAGGTGATGGACGGGCGCGGTGCCCTTGCCCAGCGGATGTCCGTACGTGATGGCGGCGGTGACGTAGGTTTTGGCCAGAAGCGCAGCTTCAGCCAGGCCCCGGTCAAGAGCCAGATGGCACGCCATGGCTGTGGCGAAGGCGCATCCGGTGCCGTGCGTGAAGTTGGAGCGCTGGCGTTCGGCCTTAAAGATTTCCTGTTCGATTCCGCGCTTGGTGGTAAAGCTGAGCAGATCGATGGCCTTTTCCAGATGGCCGCCGGTGATGACCACGGCGGGTGCTCCCATCTCGTGTAACTTGGCCGAGGCCGTCTTCATTTCTTCAAGGTCAGAGACCTTCAGGCCGGTAATCGCGGTGGCTTCATCCACGTTCGGGGTTACTACATCGGCAAGAGGTATCAGACGCTCGATCAGCAGTCGGGTCCCAGCGGCGTCCAGCAGGTCGGCCCCGGAAGAGGATTTGAGGATAGGGTCGAGAACGATGTTGGGCAGCCGCGCCTTTCTTTTGGCGGAGCGGCCCGGAGGGGCGCTGGAAAGGAAGTCGGCAACAGCTTTCACAACCTTGCCCGACCCGAGCATGCCGATGTGCACGGCGGCAATCTCGATGTCGGCAGTGAGTTCTTCCAATGTGTCAATCACCAGGACGGGGTCGGAAGGCTCGACGCGGCGTACCCCTGAAGTACTTTGCACAGTCGCCGCCGTGATGCAGGCCACGCCATAACACCCGTGCGCGGCGATGGTTTTGATGTCGGCGGTGATCCCGGCTCCCGAGGAGGGGTCAAATCCGGCGATGGTGAGTACAACTGGCGGTTTCTCGGCCATGAACTTCCGTCTTAATGAATTCGATGGTACCCCATTCTGAGGCCCAGCATCTCACATCGGCGAGACTGGGAAATTACTTTCGGTGCTAGGGTCCAGAAAAAAATCCTCTGAGCCGCCTTCCACCGCAGAACTGTAAGTACATGATTCCATGTAGGTTGACTCGATGCAACCCTGTAGGCAATTGATTCCAATGCCTTTGTAATTTCTACCGCACGTCGCGAGTCCGATTATTTACTCTATGATAAACACGTAACCATACCGAAACAAAGGGGCTCCTTGCTATGTTCTTAAATTATTAACAAGTTACGTAAGATATTGATTACTAGGAGGTCATCGATCTATTCCCGTTTCGGCTTGACAGTGCATTTGGCTGCCGATAGCATTTCACAATCACGTCCAACAGTACAGCCTAGGCTAGGACACTTTTGAGTATGCGAGGAGAACTGAATGCAAAGACGTATGGCTCATGGACTGGCGCTCGCTTTTGTGGTCGCCGGCCTGGGAGCGGCTCAGGAACCGAACATCTCGGAGGCGACACCAGCGCCACTTAAGACAGTACGAAGTAAACCTGAAGTTAGCAAACAGGCGGGCAAGAAGCCGTATCAAGTTGGGACGGCGTCCTGGTACGGCGAATACTTCCACGGCAAACCGACGGCTAGCGGCGAACCCTACGACATGTACGGAATGACCGCGGCGTCGCTGACGATTCCTCTGGGAACCTACGTGCGGGTGACGAATCTGCGCAACGGCCGGACCGTTGTCGTCCGGGTCAATGACCGCGGGCCGATCGTGCCGGGACGGATCATCGATCTGTCATACGGCGCCGCCCAGGAGTTGCAATTCCGTGCACGCGGACTGCAGCGGGTACGCCTGGATCTGGTCGATGTCCCTCAAGCAAAACGTCATTACCAGACGATTGCAATGAATCGTCCCCCACTGGCGGAACTCCCGTAAAAACCATAGACTGGTCGGGATGCACGCAGCGGTAGCGGATCGCATCCCGGAGATCGGCGTGAGCTATCGCAGCCACGACCCGCGCGAGCGTTTGATCGTTGCCCTGGATGTTTCCACCGCCGCCGCCGCACAGAAGATTGTGGCGGCGGTGGGAGACTCCGCGCTGACCTACAAAGTCGGCATGCAGCTCTACACCGCCGAAGGCCCGCAGCTGGTGCGCGATCTGGTAGCATCGGGACGGCGCGTGTTTCTCGACCTGAAATACCACGACATTCCCAACACCGTCGGCGCAGCCGTGGCGGAAGCCGCCAAGCTCGATGTGAGTATGCTGACGGTGCACGCCGCGGGAACCGGCAAAATGCTGCGCACGGCAGTGGATGCGGCCAAGGTTCGCCCCGGGCTGATGGTGCTGGCCGTTACAGTGCTGACTAGCCTGGATGCGCACGACCTGGAAAGTATCGGCGTACGCGGCACGGTGGAGGACAGCGTGGTTCGCCTGGCGACCATCGCGCTGGCCAACGGCTGCCACGGCGTCGTAGCTTCGGCGCGCGAAGCTTCCACTCTGCGGGCGGAGCTAGGGGAGATGTTCGCTATTGTGACGCCGGGCGTGCGGCCAGCGGGCACGAGCGCCGGAGATCAGGTTCGCATCGTCACTCCTGCCGAAGCGATCGCCTCGGGCGCCAGTCATATTGTGGTGGGACGGCCCATCACCGAGGCCGCCGATCCCGCGGCAGAAGCGCGGGCCATTCTCGGGCAGATCAGCGGGTAGGAAATCAGCGCAGGCATTCCGGAACCACACGGATCGTCTCGGCACCATAGCCCAACAACGTTAGCGCCTGCCTCAGAAGCAGCTTCTTGTTATCAGTACTGTTATTTGTAACTGCCCAGTAGGGCGTGTTCGGGACTCTCTTCGGGTTCACACTATTGCCAGAATTCTCCAGCTCTTGCTCGCTCCTAGCGATGTACTTCCGCTTTCGCCCTTCCATCGACTGTAGGATTGCGAAATTGTCGAGATTCTCTCTGTGAAGGAAAGACAGAAGATTGAGAAATTGATCCATGACGCTCCGACTTGCCAAAAAGCTTGGGCTATGGGCGTAATCGCGGATCTTCCTGTCACGCGGGCTCAGCGACGGTGCATTGGTGACCGGAGGCCGTTCCAACTCCTTCCCTGCAGGCTTGGGGTCCTGCCTAATCACGAGGCCTCGCACGATCTGAGGGACCGGCATCTTGGTCAAATAGCTCGCTTTTTCCAGCTCCGAAAAAACGTCGTCTTCTACTTCGATGGTTCGCATACGTTAGCTCCTTCAGAACAATCTAGAACTGTCAGACAGGTCTGTCAAGTCGGGCAGGATTTGGTAGTATGATGGTGGTATGAAAGAGAAGACATCAGTTACACTGTCTCCCGACGTTCTGGATGGGATTGATCGGTTGGCCAGCACAAAACGGTCGCGGTCCGCAGTTATCGAGGATATTTTGCGTCAGTATATCCGTGAGCAGAAGAAGTCCGAGCGGCGAGCGCGTGACCTGGCAATTCTCAATCGATATGCGGATGAAATGAACCGGGACGCCGAAGACGGCTTGGAAGATCAGGCACCGGAAGAAGATTGACCTGAGCCCGGAAAATGAGACGCGGAGACATCTTTCGAGTACATAAGCCGAAACAGGATGATCCCAAGCGTTATCGTTTCTACGTTGTCGTGAGCCGGCAAGATCTGGCCGACTCGGCCTATTCAACTGTCGTCTGCGCTCCCATCTACACGCGGGGCCGCGGGCTTTCGACTCAGGTTCCAGTCGGGACCGACGAGGGACTAAAGCACGACAGCTGGATTATGTGCGACAGCCTGCGCAGCATCTCGAAATCGGAACTCACGCAGTTCATCGGGTCACTCCCGCGCGAGAAAATTGACGAGCTGAATTTAGCTCTCGCTATCGCACTGGACCTTGATTGAAATCTGGTGGGAGTTCAGTTTCTTACAACTTCTCGAAGAACTCGCATGCCGAGCACGAAATGTAAATGCCGCCGGGGACGCCGCGTTCGCGGTCTTTCACGCGCTTGACGATACGGGTGGGCTTGCCGCACTTGGGGCAATCCGTGCTCTTGGTGGTGTCCATCACCTTCTTGCGGTCTGCTGTCTTGGCAATCTTGGCGCCTACGGCCATGTTCGGTTTCTCCTGAAATCAATGTGCGCAGCGCAGTCCGGCTGAATCTCTCTGCCAATGGATTGTGGATGGGATGATACCGGAAAATCCACGTCGGAAGCTCGTGGCTGCGATCTCCTTCCGTCTGTTCGATTTTACAGGAAGGCGGGCGGGCTGTCGCGGGCGGGTAGTGCCTCAGGTTGAAAATTTCGCACGCCTTCGTATCGGAGGCGTCATCCCGAGCGCAGCCGTTCTTCAGGCGGAGCGAGGGATCTCGCGTGAAGCGCCACAGCGGTGCGCGCCAGCCAGATTTTCGCCCTGCTGGAGAAAACGCAGGGCTTCGGGATGACGCACTGATTAGCGGGAAACGGCTCAACCGCGCAATACCCGTTGATCCTCTCGGCTTTCCTCTTATAGGGTTGTGCGGTGAGCGGCATCGAAGTTTATCTGGTCGACGGAACCTACGAATTGTTCCGGCACTACTACGCTCTGCCTTCGGCGCGCGACGCTCAAGGGCGCGAAGTCGCGGCGGTGCGCGGCGTGCTCGCCTCGCTGCTGGGAATGCTCAAGGACGGCGTGACGCATCTGGCGGTCGCAACCGACCACGTGGTCGAATCGTTTCGCAACGATCTGTGGGAGGGCTACAAGACCAGCGAGGGCGTGGAGCCGGATCTGCTGGCGCAGTTTCTCCTGCTGGAGGAAGTGCTGGCCGCGGCTGGCATGATCGTGTGGCCGATGGTGGAGTTCGAAGCCGATGACGCACTGGCGGCGGGAGCGGCCCTGGCGGCAAGCGATAAGAGAGTCGAGCGCGTGGTGCTCTGCACTCCCGATAAGGATCTTGGACAGTGTGTGCAGGGTACGCACATTGTGCAGTTGAGCCGGCGCACAAATGTCACGCTGGATGAAACAGGCGTAGTGAAGAAGTTCGGCGTAGGGCCTAATTCGATTCCGGACTACCTGGCGCTGGTAGGCGACTCCGCGGATGGATATCCGGGACTGCAGGGTTGGGGAGCGAAGT
Organism: Candidatus Sulfotelmatobacter sp.; assembly: GCA_030038255.1. Classification (GTDB taxonomy): domain Bacteria; phylum Acidobacteriota; class Terriglobia; order Terriglobales; family Acidobacteriaceae; genus Sulfotelmatobacter. Next base: position 26,796 of record JASHPH010000181.1, read on the forward strand.
CATCGGCGGCGGTGCTTGGGAAATTTCTTCATCTGGAGTCCATTCCGCAGGACTGGCGGGATTGGCAGGTGAATGTAACCAGTGCATCCAGTCTTGCCGCGACACTGATCCGCGAGTGGGATCACGCCTTGCTGTTTCGGAAATTGGCGACGCTGCGCACCGACCTTCCGCTGTTTGACGATGTGGAGCAGTTGCGCTGGCATGGCCCGACACCGGCCTTTGACACGTTGGCGGTGCGGTTGGACGCGGCGCGCACGGAAAAACGCAAATCAACGCGGGGCAGGGCAGGCAGCTAGCTATGGCAAGCAATGCCGCGGGACCGATCATCAAAACCCTGATCTTCACCATTTTCGTACCGGGGACCGTGGCCGTCTATGTGCCCTCGCTGCTTGTGGGCGGCTTCAGGAGGCCACAAGGTGGGCTGCTGACGTGGATCGGCTCACTAGTCATCGCCATGGGCGCTGCGATTTATTTGCGCTGCGCGTGGGAGTTCGCGGTGCGTGGGCTCGGCACTCCCGCGCCGATCGCACCGACGAAATTTCTGGTCACGACCGCGTTGCATCGCTACATCCGCAACCCGATGTACGTCGGCGTGGCGCTGGTCATCGTGGGCGAGGCGGCTCTTTTTCGGTCCCTTCACGTGCTGGAGTACGCCGCCCTGGTGCTGCTGATGTTCCATTGCTTCGTCATCTTCTACGAAGAGCCGACGCTGCGCCGCCAGTTCGGCGAATCGTACGAAGAGTATCGGCGGAGGGTACCGCGCTGGATTCCGAAGCTGTAGTGGAGCGTGGTTTCCTGGTTTGACCTCTCTTCCCCGCGCCTGCTACCGTCATATGTTTGCCTGCCATCAAGCGGCCCGTTCTGTGCCGGGCAAACCTGACCTGGTGCATTCGTTGATCGCGCACGGGCCCACTTCACAGACGGAGACTGCTCATGCCGGCCATCAAATTTCGCGGCGTCGATTTCATCCAGTTCGATTCCCTGCTCACCGATGAAGAAAAACTTGTCCGCGACACCACGCGCCAGTTCATTGAAGACAATCTGATTCCCATCATCGAGGAGTGCAACCGCGCCGGCCGCTTCCCGCGCGAACTGCTCAAGCCCATGGCCGAGCTGGGATTTTTCGGTGCGTCGCTCAAAGGCTATGGCTGCGCCGGCATGGGCAACGTGGAATACGGATTGATGACGCAGGAACTGGAGCGCGGCGATTCCGGCGTGCGCAGCTTTGTGAGCGTGCAGTCAGGGCTGTGCATGTATCCGATCTGGGAGTTCGGCAGCGACGAGCAGAAAGAAAAGTGGCTGCCTCCGATGCAGCAGGGCGAGAAGCTGGGCTGCTTCGGATTGACCGAGCCCGATTTTGGATCGAACCCCGGCGGCATGCGTACGCGGGCGCGCAAAGTGGGCAATGAGTACGTGATCAACGGCGAGAAGATGTGGATCACGTCGGGCACGATCGCCGATGTTGCCATCATCTGGGCGAAAGTGGAGAACGAAAACGACCGCATTCGCGGCTTTCTGGTTGAGACCGACCGGCCCGGATTCAAAGCTGACGACATTCACGGCAAGTGGTCGCTGCGCGCGTCGGTGACGTCAGGACTGTCTCTGCAGGATGTGCATGTGCCGGAGTCGAATCTGCTGCCGAAGACGGGCGGGTTGAAATCTCCGCTGATGTGCCTGAATCAGGCGCGGTATGGCATTGCCTGGGGTGCCGTGGGCGCGGCGATGTCGTGCTACGACTGTGCCCTGCAGTATTCGCTCTTGCGCAAACAATGGCGTGATCAGCCGATCGCGTCGCACCAGCTGGTCCAGGACAAGCTGACCTGGATGATCAGCGAAATCACGAAGGCGCAACTGCTGGTGCTGCAAGTGGGGCGACTGAAGGATGCGGGCAAGGTGCAACCGCAGCATGTTTCGATGGCCAAGCGGAACAACGTGTGGATGGCGCTGGAGTGCGCGCGCCTTTCGCGCGACATCCTGGGCGCGAACGGCGTGGCCGATGATTACCCGATCATGCGGCACCTGATGAACCTGGAGTCAGTGAAGACGTACGAGGGCACGCACGACGTGCACTCGCTCATCATTGGGCAGAGCGTGACCGGGATTGACGCGTTCTGAGGCATTTCTCGGCTTTTCAAACCGCCAGCCCTCACTTTTTCTGAGCGCCCCTACTGAACAGTCGGCATCCAACAGAGAGGCTGAAGACGATCCCTCATGACTCCCGACAAACAGCGGCGGGTTGCACGTGCGGTGGGATTTCTCACCGGTGTGCTGGCGTCGATGGACGCGCTCAAGGACGCTAAAGTTTTGTGGCCCCCGGAGGCTGTGTGGGCAGCGCTGCGAAGTTCGCAGCGGCTGGAGTTGGGCGGAGGAATCGCGCTGATCGTGGTCACGCTGGTGATGTCTGTCGTGACGCGTCAACGATCGACATTTTCGTGAAGGCTGTCGAGCTTCGCTCGACCGGACTGCCGAGGGCGGCTGTCCCTACATTCACCCAACCTACGCGTACAGCTCTTCCAGCAGTTCGTACGCGCGGCGCAGGTGCGGGACGACGATGCTGCCCCCGACAACCAGGGCGACGCTCAACGACTCTTCTTGCTCGGCGCGCGTCACGCCCAGGCGGTAAGCGTGGATGGCGTGATAGAAAATGCAGTCGTCGCAGCGCAGACACGCCGAGGCAACCAATCCCATCAACTCCTTCGTCTTAGCAGGTAGCGCCCCTTCCAGGTAAGCGTTATGGTCGATGTTGTAAAAGCGCTTGACCAGGAAGTTATTGGCCTTGTCCACGTTGTTGTTGAGCCGCGTGCGCGTGTCAAGAAAGCGGCGCGCGATCTCGCTCTTTTCCATCACCTGTTTCTCGCTAAACAGGTAAGCCGGTTCCTTACGATCCTGGCTCGGGCGCTCAGCGGGGTGTTCCGCGAGCGTGGGATGTTCCGTCGTGGTTGTGCTCATGCGCAAATAGTAGCACTGTCGCCGCCAGTGCGCCCGGAAAAGGCAAGCCACGGTTGACACTTGGCCCGCCCCGGCATCAATATGACTCTCAGAAGCGCACAGAACAATTGAACGCGAGCAGGCGTATTTCCCGCCCTGCGGGGAAGGCGCGCGGCCGTGACTTCAACCTGAGAAGCTAGGCAGGAAAGATCGCCGAGAACCTGATCGCCGAGAAAGCGACCGCGCAAGGAGAAGCACATGGCCCGTTGTGGCTGGCTACTTCGGTTTCTAGTTCTTCTGCTGGGAATTGTTCTTACCCCTGCCCTGTTTGCCAGCGATCCTACCGGAACTATCACGGGAACAGTCACTGACCCGTCGGGCGCGGTAGTGCGCAAGGCGCGGATTACCGTGATCAATGAAGGGACAAACGCCACGCGTAATGCGGAAACGAACGACGACGGCGATTTCACGGTCGCGCTCCTGCCGCCCGGCAGGTATCGGGTGACGGCTGAGAGCCCTGGCTTTCGCAAGAGCATCTTCAGCGACGTGACCGTGGATGTAGATCAGACAGTGCGCGCTGACTTCACGCTCCAGGTCGGGGCCGCGACGGAGGAATTGCACGTCAAAGACACGCCTCCGGCCATTCAGACCGACACTTCGACACTGGGT
>JASHPH010000182.1 GCA_030038255.1 Candidatus Sulfotelmatobacter sp.
GAGCCGGATGCGCGAGACGCGCCTGTCCGGTTCGATGAGCGGGAACAGGAAACAGAGCCATGTCAAACCGGATTGAGGCGCGCTCTGCGAAAGCAGCGCTTACGAATGCCACCGGGAGACTACCGCGACTGCGCCTGTTCTCGACTCCACTCATTGACCTGTACCGGGAGATTTTGAGCGCTAAGGTCTGTTAACGCCCATTGGAGTGTTCCAAGCGCATGCGGCGTGCAGCATTGATCGCTGCGACGCTCGTCTTTGTGCGCCGGTATAGGCCACTTTGAGTGAGTCTCTTCAACGGTTCGCCTAATGCGCGAAATGCGGCTCGGGGGCAGTGCATCGGCGAACAATCACAAAAACAATTCCAGAATCCCATCGACGCGAGCGCATCGTCGATCTTCCGCATTCGCTTCTTTTACGACAACTGGTGTCACAGACCGCCGGTGATACGAGTCACATACGTTTCATGTCTATGGCGCGTAGCTTAGAAGAGGTACCTCCCATAGCGCAGGTCACCCTCAAACCTGCCGTCACTTCATTGAAACATTTGGCAGGTGGGTCACGGGAGAACAGCGAGTATGTGGATTGAAGAAGTAGCACCGGAACGGTTGGCAGAATTTTTCCACCACTACCACAAGGCATTGGAAGCATTTGGCAAGCGAAGCGAGAATGGTTGTTGGAAGGAGATGGCAAAACCTGCGGAGAATCACTCGGGGGCAGCAGCGTGCCTAATACTCCTCCTCGATTTGAACAAGAAATCTGCGAAGTCACGGCAGTACTTTGCCGAGCCTGGTGAAGCCGAGTGGGGCTGTTAAACGCCACTCAGTCGCACTGTTAAACGACTTGTGCGCTCCCCTTGCCAACCGACAAGAGCCATGCTGCCTGCGACGAGTCAGTTGTCACGACCTCACGAAAGGGAACTCGTGCGACTGTGGCATTTGCAGCTGCGGTAGGATCTGAGCCAACCCCCTCTTTTACCCCCGGCATGTCACCCGTAATCCCCGCCGACAAATCGGTGGGTACCCTGCTCTGTGCTGAGGATCACTGACAGGAGCGGTCGAGAAGGTTGAAATGATGACCGAAGGAATTACAAGGCGAACACCTTGCCGAATTAGGCCTGGCTCCTCTAATCCGGCGAGCGGTTGTTTCGGCTGAGCCGCGACTTCCCCAAGAGAGAAGCCCGCAGGAAGCGATCTCGTTCCTGGAAATCCGTTCTCGGGATCGAATGCTGTTTTGGCCGCTGGACGGTCACAAATTTTTCGGCAACGCTATGGGCCCGATCATTGGGATTCGAAGGGAAGACAAGAACAAGTGGGAACGCCGCGTGCCTCTGGTTCCGACTGATGCATCGGACTTGCAGACGAAGTTGGGGATGCGGTTTTCTGTCCAGCCCTCCAGTCTGCGTGTCTACACAGATGACGAATACCGCTCTGCTGGAATCGAGGTGAACGAGGATCTCGGGCGTGCCTCGCTTATCTTTGCGATAAAGGAAATACCGCCGCCCTTGCTATTGCCGGGAAAGACCTACGTCTTCTTCGCGCACGTGGTGAAGGGGCAACCCCACAACATGCCCATGCTTCGGCGTTTGATGGAACTGGGCTGTTCCCTCGTAGACTACGAAAAAGTCACGGATGATCAGAAGACAAGGCTGATTTTCTTCGGCCGCCACGCCGGCTATGCCGGAATGATCGAGACGTTGCGCTGCCTCGGGCAACGGCTGGCTGTGTCTGGAGTGTCAACGCCGCTATCACAGGTGTGTCCTGCCTTCGAGTATCGGGACCTGACTGAGGCAAAAGCTCACATCACCGCGCTGGGCGACGAAATTGTGCGTCAGGCGGGAGCCCGCCAATTGGTCTTTGGCTTTTCAGGATACGGCAATGTATCGACCGGGGCACAGGAAATGTTCGACTGTCTTAGACCCGTGGAGGTGGCCGTTGCAGATCTGGCTGCCGCGGGCGCCGCCGCGAGCCCGCGGCCGCTGAAGGTCGTGTTCCGCGAGGAACACATGGTCGAACGCAAGGAACAGAAAATCCCGTTCAACCTGCAAGAGTATTACGACCATCCGGAACGATACGACGGCTGTTTTGAAAAGTATCTGCCGCACCTCGATGTGTTGGTCAATTGCATTTATTGGGACGCGCGATATCCGCGTCTGGTCACGCGCGAGTGGGCCGCAAGGAACTACTTCCCGGGTTGTATCCCGCGCCTCAAGGTAATCGGTGACATCAGCTGCGACATTCGAGGAAGTGTCGAACTCACCGTGAGAGCCACCGAGCCGGACCATCCCTGTTACGTTTACCTCCCTGAGCAGGATTCTGCCCGGGATGGTGTGGAGGGGAACGGGCCGGTCATCATGGCGATCGATAATCTGCCGTGCGAGTTTCCCCGGGAATCGTCACAGTACTTCAGTGCCGTGTTGCGGGATATGGTTGCCCCGCTGGTGAACGTCGATTGGCGGGTTCCATTTGAAAAGCTCGACTTGCCGCCTTGTCTAAAGCGGGCCGTGATCGTGCATCAGGGACGTCTGACCCCTGACTATCAATACATTCAAAAACATTTGGAGGCGCATCCCAAGCCGCAGACGGGACTGGAAACCATGCGGAAGGGTTCAGTTGTGCGCCTTCCTGTGATCCAGGAGCCGAATATGAAAAGCGTTCTAGTGTTAGGTGCTGGGTTGGTGGCCAAGCCGTTGGTGCGGTATCTGTTGGAAAAGGGTTATCAAGTCACTGTGGCAAGCCGGACCGCAAGCAAGGCTGAAGCCATGATTGCCGGGCATCCAGCCGGGAAGGCGCTCGCTCTGAACGTTCAGGATGAGAGCGTGCTCGCGCAGTTAATAAAGGAGTGCGACCTCGTGGTCAGCCTTGTTCCCTACACGTTCCATCCGGTGGTGGCAAAGCACTGCATCGCCAACAGGAAGCACATGGTGACAACCTCCTATGTTTCGGCTGCGATGCAAGAACAAAACGGCGCAGCGCGGGAAGCGGGAGTCACAATTTTGAATGAAATCGGCGTCGACCCCGGCATTGATCACATGTCAGCGATGCGGATCATCGATAGTGTCCGTGCCCGCAGCGGGCGCATCGTTTCCTTCCGGTCTTATTGCGGTGGCCTGCCGGCACCGGAAGCTAACGACAATCCGTTTGGCTATAAGTTTTCCTGGGCCCCGAGAGGCGTCCTGCTGGCCTGCCGAAACAGCGCGACGTACCTGATGGACGGCTTTAAGGTTGAGGTCGCCGCGAATCACCTGTTCCACGATATGCATATCCTGTCGATTCCGGGCCAAGGAGACTACGAAGCCTATCCGAATCGGGATTCGGTGAGCTACATCGACGTGTACGGGCTGCAAGGCATCCAGACGATTTACCGCGGGACTCTTCGTAACATGGGTTGGTGCGATTGCCTGTATAACTTTGGGAAGCTGGGCCTCCTCGCACTGGATGAAATGGACGGCCGTGAGAAGACCTATGCCGACATGATGCGGAACCTGGCGGGTGCTTCCGAAGGTGAGGACTTGGCGGCCGCGACAGCCAGGAAGCTCGGGATCCCGAAGGAGTCTTACCCAATCCGGAATCTTGAGTGGTTGGGTATGTTCTCCAGTCGGCAGCTGGGTGCCGAGCGGATCAGCCCTCTGGATGCCATGGGCAATTTGATGTATGAGAAGCTGGCGTTTCGCCCCGGTGAGCGGGACATGCTCGTGTTGTTCCATGACTTCCGGGCCCAATTCCCCGATGGCAAACAGGAACGGATCGTCTCCCAACTCATCGACTACGGAATCCCGGGCGGGGACTCATCCATGTCGCGAACGGTCTCCCTGCCGGCTGCGATTGGCGTGGATATGATTCTCACTGGCGGGATTACTGCGTCCGGCATCCTGCGCCCGGTGACCCCGAACATATACAATCCGGTGCTGAACCAACTCGCGCAGCTCAATATTTCATGCAAGGAACGGACCGAGACATACTATGCCCGTGCGGCTTAAGTGGATCGGATGAAGAGGTAGCCAGGACATGGAGCAGAGAGAGTTGTGAGTTTCGCCGGTTTGCGAGATGCGGAATCGGTGACTTCCCGATCGCGACTTGAAATGCTACTCGCAGTCGGCAACCCACTGTAAACACGTCACTTTTCCGCTTTCACAATTTGGGGTACCATTTTTCACCTAGGACCCCGCACCTTCATTATTTGTGCACACTCACACCGACCCGGAGTTAACTCCCCTCGCCACCATCTTCCCCAACTCGTCCTTGTCCACGTACGCCCACGGCGTCTTCGGATCGTGGGTGAAGACGGTCAGCCATTTCTCCGGAATCGCCTGCGCGTAGTACTGCTTCCTGCTCTCGATGGTGTCGAGCGGATACAGATCGAACGCCATGCCCCAGGCGAGATCAATGTGCGCGGTCGTCGGGATCAGATCGGAGATGTAGCAGGCTGTATGAGGAAGCGCGCCGGACGCGCGATTCGTCTCCTCGCGCGATGCGCTCCGATGTCGCGCGGCGCGCCCAGATCCCTCGTCGCCAGAAGCGGGCTCATCGGGATGACAGCCTTTTATGATTACCGCCTGCATGTGCGCAGTATGCCCTGGAAACTCCCTCACGGAAATACCGGGCACGATTTCCTCGGCGCTCTTCAGCAGCGTCATCTGCCCGCTGGCAACCAGAGGGTCGTAATTTTCGGGAATGTAGCTGATCGCGTCGCGTTCGCTTGGTTTCCGCGCGTATTGCCATTCGCCCTCTGGCGCGTAATATTTCGCCCGCGGAAACGTGGGCACGATCCTGCCGTTCTTGTCGCGGACGGTATTCCATCCGCAGTGATCAAAATGCAGGTGCGTGTTGATGACGATGTCGATGTCTTCGGGCGCGACGCCCGCAGCCGCCAGATTGTCGAGCAGTTTTGCCGGCTGCCCGTAGAACTTCCTCATGCGTTCGGAGAGCTTGTTGCCCATCCCGGTCTCAACCAGCACGGTTTGCTTGCCCGTACGAATCAAGAGAGAGTTAAGCCCGGCAGTGACGTAGTTGCGTTCGTCGGCCTGCACCTTGCGCGACCACATGATTTTGGGAATCACACCAAAGAACGCGCCGCCGTCGAGAAGGTACGTTCCGTCGGAAAAAACGTTGAGTTCAAAATTACCGAGGGTGAGCCGATGCATGGGAAATAGTGTGCCACACAGAACTTCGCCACGGATAAACACCGATTCACACGGACAACCTGTTTTGATTCATCCGCGAAAATCCGTGAAATCCGTGGCGATTTTGTTTAGCGCTTCGCCTTCACCGCCGCCTTCTCGCCCACACGCTGGCTGACCTCGAACTTCATCTTGCCGGCCTTCTTGTCGGCGTCCACGATCACGTGGTCGCCGTGCAGAACTTCTCCGTCCAAAATCTTCAGCGCCAACGGATCTTGCACCAGTTTCTGGATCGCACGTTTCAGCGGACGCGCCCCAAAGTTCGGGTCATAGCCCTGAGTGAACAGCAGATCCTTCGCCGTGTCGGTCAGTTCGAGCGAAATCTTACGATCGGCCAGCAGGCGGCGCACATCTTCGAGCCGCAGCTCGATGATCTTGACCAACTGCTCTTTGCCGAGCGGCCGGAAGACGATGATGTCGTCCACCCGGTTCAGAAATTCCGGGCGGAAGTGCGCGTGCAGCTGATTCATCACTTGTTGCGAGGCCTGTTCGAACTCTGCTTCCGACCGAAGGCCTTCAGCCTGCAAGAACGACGACCCGATGTTCGACGTCATGATGATGATGGTGTTCTTGAAGTCGACAACGCGGCCTTTGCCATCGGTCAGGCGGCCATCGTCCATCATCTGCAGCAAAATGTTGAAGACGTCCGGATGCGCTTTCTCGATTTCATCGAACAACACCACCGCATAGGGACGACGGCGAACCTGCTCGGTCAGCTGCCCGCCTTCTTCATATCCGACGTAGCCCGGCGGCGCTCCGATGAGCCGTGCGACCGAGTGCTTCTCCATGTACTCCGACATGTCGATGCGCAGCATCGCGTGCTCGTCGTCAAAGAGAAACTCGGCGAGCGCGCGGGCAAGTTCAGTTTTGCCAACCCCGGTCGGGCCTAAGAAAATGAAGCTGCCGATCGGGCGCTTGGGATCGCTCAAACCGGCGCGCGAACGGCGAATGGCGTTGGCCACGCGCTCCAGCGCCGGATCCTGTCCGACGACCCGCTGGCGCAGGCGATCCTCCATGTTGACGAGCTTCTTGACTTCGCCCTCGAGCATCTTCGAGACCGGAATACCAGTCCACTTCGAAACAATGCGCGCAACGTCTTCCTCGTCCACTTCTTCCTTCAGCATCCGCGCTTGGCCTTTGGTCTCCATCTGCTTGGCGAGCTTGGCCAGTTCGTCTTCGGCCTGGCGAATCAGGCCGTAACGAATCTCCGCCACGCGCTGCAGGTTGCCTTTGCGCTCCTCGGCCTGCTCTTCGGTCTTGAGCTTCTCGATCTGCTCCTTCAGTGCGCGAGTGCGCGCGATCAGGTCTTTTTCTTTCTTCCAGTTCGCTTTGAGCGCGTTTGATTTCTCCCGAATCTCGGCTAATTCTTTTTCAATCACTCCTAAACGCTCTCTCGAATTCGGGTCGTCTTCTTTCTTCAACGCCTGCTTCTCAATTTCCAGCTGTGTAGCTTTGCGCTCCAGTTGGTCGATGTCGGTTGGCAGCGAGTCGATCTGGATGCGCAGCGAGGCGGCCGCTTCGTCGATCAGATCGATCGCCTTGTCGGGCAGGAACCGGTCGGAAATGTAGCGATGCGAGAGCGTCGCGGCAGCGACGATCGCCGAGTCTTTGATGCGCACCCCGTGGTGGACTTCGTATTTTTCTTTCAAGCCGCGAAGAATCGCGATCGTATCCTCGACATTCGGCTCGCCTACGAAAACAATCTGGAAGCGCCGTTCTAGCGCGGCGTCTTTTTCAATGTGTTTGCGGTATTCGTTGAGGGTGGTAGCGCCGATCGCGCGCAGTTCGCCGCGAGCCAAGGCCGGCTTCAACATGTTGGACGCGTCGATGGCTCCCTCCGCCGCGCCCGCGCCGACGAGCGTATGCAGCTCGTCGATAAAAAGAATGACCTGGCCTTGGGAATCTTCAATTTCTTTCAAAACCGCTTTCAGGCGGTCTTCAAACTCACCCCTGTACTTTGCGCCGGCCAGCATCGCTCCGAGATCGAGCGCAACCACGCGCTTGTTCTTCAGCACTTCGGGTACGTCGCCGGAAATAATTCGCTGCGCCAGGCCTTCGACGATGGCCGTCTTACCCACGCCGGGCTCGCCGATCAACACCGGATTGTTCTTCGTGCGCCGGGACAAAACCTGCACAACACGGCGTATTTCCTCGTCGCGTCCAATGACCGGATCGAGCTTTCCACGCCGCGCCTGCTCAGTCAGGTCGCGCGCGTAGCGCTCCAGCGCCTGGTACTTCGCCTCGGGATTCTGGTCGGTGACTTTTTGCGAGCCGCGAACCGCGGTCAGCGCTTTCAGAATGGCATCGTAGGTCGCGCCGTGCCGGTACAGGATCTGCTGCGCTGCATCGCGCTTGAGATGCGTGATGGCCAGCAGCAAGTGTTCGGTCGAGACGTATTCGTCCTTGAAATTCGAGGCCTCTTTGAACGCCTGCTCCAGCAGCTTGTTGACTTCGTTCGAAAGCGTGGCCTGGGCCGCCTCTCCGGAAACCTTGGGCAGCTTTTCGAACTCGCCATAAACTTCGTTCAGCACAGCTTGCGGACCGATGCCGATTTTCTCCAGCACCGGCGAAACGATGCCCTCTTTGTCCTCCAGCAATGCCGCGAGCAGGTGCACCGGCAATAGTTCCGGATTGCCGTGCTCGCTCGCGAGCTGGCTCGCACGCTGCACGGCTTCCTGCGCTTTAACTGTAAATTTGTCCCAGCGAATGGGCATGGAAAAACCTCGATTTCGTAACTTCGTAATTTGGTCGTTGAGTAATTGGAGGACCTATACGACGCGTGGGTTTCAAATTACAAACCGCCAAATTTCAAATCAAAAAATTATGGGAGGCGGTCACCTCTGCCACCTCCCGCAGAATTGTAGTCGAGCTTCGCTCGACCGGACAGCCGAGGCGGCTGTCCCGTCATGAGCCTTACGCGGCCTTGCTGGGGGCTTTCGCTTCGATCTGCTTTTCCGAACCAACGTTGACCTTGATCTGCTTCGGCTTGGCTTCCGCCTTCTTGGGCAACGTGATATTCAGCACGCCCTTGTCATAGTTCGCCGAGACCTTCTCGGTGTCCACGGTCGCGGGCAGAGTGAAGGTGCGGGTGAAGGCGCCGTACTGGCGCTCCACGCGGCGGTAGTTCTCTTCCTTCTCGTCTTTTTCTACCTTCCGCTCGCCGCTAACGGTGAGGGTGTTGTTCTCGACCTGGACGTGAATGTCCTTCTCATCGATTCCGGGCACTTCGATCTTCAACGCGACTTTGTGCTCGTCTTCGTAGACATCAACGGCGGGGGCAAAGGTGCTGGTGGTCAGGGACTCGTCCTGGCCGCCCGAGAAAGACTCGCGGAACAGGCGGTTCATGCGGTCCTGCAGCGTGGCGAATTCACGGAACGGCTCCCAACGGGTTAATACGGTCATGGCTAAATCCTCCTTCGGAAATTGCTGTGTCAGAGACTTCTTTGATTTCGAGACCGGCCTTAGCCAGATTGGCCTTTGGCTACGGTCACTTCATTAGACGCGTAATTAGCGTAAAGGAAGCATAAAAGTTGAGTGTGTTGTTGTCAAGCAATAGATAACGTCTATTTTCATATACTTACTCGCGCTATGGCGCACTTCAGGTACGCCGTTTCAGGCACATCCAGCAAGATCGGATGATCCTTTGCCTGCCCACGCAGTTCGATCACCCGAAGAGTGCGGCGGGCATCTATGGCTGCTGAGCCCAGCATTTCAAGGAAGTCTGCTTGGCTGACGTGGTAGGAACAGGAGCACGTCACGAGCATGCCCTCAGGACGCAGCATCTTCAGGGCGCGGAGATTGAGCTCCTTGTAACCGCGCAGTGCCGAATCCAGATCACGCTTCGTCTTGGCGAAGGCAGGAGGGTCGAGAACGATCGTGTCATAGCGCCGGTTCGAGGCGGCGTAGTCCTTGAGGAGGTCGAAGGCATTGGCTTCAATCCATTCGATCTCGTTCCCTTTCAGGAGATCGCGATTGAGAGCCGCGTTTTGCTCGGCGACCTCGAGCGCCGGACGGGAACTGTCTACTCCCGTCACTTGCGAGCAGCGTGGCGCCAGGTGTAACGCGAATCCTCCCCGATAGCAGAAGACGTCGAGCGCTTCTCCGCGGGCATATTGCGCCGCAGCAGCGTAGTTTTCGCGCTGGTCCAGAAAGGCTCCGGTCTTCTGGCCTTCGAGAGCGTCGTAGCGGAACCGGACGCCATTCATCGTGAAGATGGTTGATGTTTTCTCCCCCTGCAGCAACCCTGAGGCACGCGGGGCGAGCGTTTCCAGCTCTCGCACTCGCGGGTCGACGCGCTCGACGATGGAAGCCGGATGCAGATACTCGCTGAGCTCAGAGATGACAGTTGCGCGCACGAACTCGGCGTCCATCGCTTGCGTCAGAATCTGCAGCGAAAGGATGTCGTTGTAACGGTCGACGATCAAGCCGGGGAGAAAGTCAGCTTCGGTGAAAATAACGCGATAAGCATTTGTGTCGCGGACAACGTTCTTCCTGTAGTCGATGGCAGCGGCGATGCGCTGCCGCAGCAGGGCGGGGAAATCAGTCACTTCTTCGCGCGTCAGCATGCGGATCGCGATCTGCGACGAACTGGAGTAGAGCGCCGCACCCAGCGGCTTGCCGCGCTGATCAATCACGGTGACGAGCGAGCCGGGAGCGACGCCGTCGGCTTGCGCGATGTCGGAGCGGTAGACCCAGACGTGGCCGGATTTCAGGCGGGTCGTGCCGCGAGGGGAAAGCTTAATGGTGGGGAGAGGAGGTTTGGGCATGGGTCCAAGTTTAAACCTCGTCCTGTCAGCGGCCGGAACTGGGCTGCACCTCGGACCTCTAGCGGCGCGCGGGGCGCAGCAGGAAGATCATTTCCTCCGAAGCGTTATCCAAGGGGGCTTTTGCAAAGGAGCCGTATTCCGCGACTGGCTCGAGGCCAGCGAGCAGGAACAAGGCCTGCAGGTGGGGATAGGTGTAGTACGACATGGTTAATGGCTCACTTTCTTCCGAAACGAGTTGGCTGTTGCGATAGCTACGGAAGATGAACGTGAGAGTGTACGTCTGGTGAATCTTGTCAACTGACTCCTTGCGATAGTAACGACGGATGATCGTGTCGGGGCTGGAGGGTGGAGACCACTCCGCCTCGAGCTGCTCTTCTCCGATGTGCAGATGGAGGCGGTCGAACTTAGGATAAAACACGTCAAAGGCCAGGGTGCCTCTGTCGGCGAGGTGAGCGGCCGCGGAGGTCAAAGCCCGAAGTTGATCGGCCACGGTATACATGAGCTGCATCGGTCGGAAGGGAATGGTGACCAGGGGGAATTTGCGATTCAGTCGAAAGTCGCGCATGTCACCGACGTGAAGCGAGACCCGGTCGCGAACGCCGGGCGGTTCGCGGCGCAGGTTTTCTTTCAGGATCGCAAGCATTGGACCGGAATTGTCCACTCCATGAATCTCGACGCCTGCGCGCGCAATGGGAAGCAGGACGCGGCCGGTGCCGCAGCCGATCTCCAGGACAGGACCGCCGGATCGCCTAGACAGTTCGAGATAGAACGGCGCGTCGACGAGGTCCTTCATGGCGCCATAAGCGCCGTCGTAGTACTTGGCGGCAACGTGATAGGAATCGATAGCTGACGACATTGGGTAAGAACCAAGAGGGCTGAAGCCCAGTTGATTCTAATCGTTTGAACGCAGCTCTGAGGCGGCACTGTTCCACGCCCGGCATCATCTGCCGCTCGACCTCGGCTTTCGCTTTGGCGGACGAGGCGTCCGCTGCTACCTGGCTCGTTTAGCTGGCGGCTTGTTCGGTTGGAGTAACGGCGGGAGTTTCGCGTTTTGCGGAAGTACGCGCGCTCATTTCGTGGCGGGCGAGGTCAAGATCGGCTTGGAGGGCATCCAGAACGATCATCGGCGCTTCGGTTCCCCAGGCTTCGAGTTCTTCTTCGTCCCAGGCGCCATTGAGCCGCGTAGCTCCGGTGATGTCTTCGGGAAACGCCTGCCGGTAGTCGCCTTCGCGGATGAGGATGTCGCCGATCAGCCTTCCGGTGTGCACGTCGTAGACGTGGCGGCTGGACTGCGCGCCGTTGTTGGTCAGCACGATGAAAACCTCGCCAGCATCGCCAAACTCGGGCCGGTAATACCACGCCTGTGGAGCATCAATCTTGGGATGATGACGCTTGGGGCGCGTCACCGTCGGCTTTTGCTCGACTAACTCCTCTGCCGGATTGAAATACAGAATACGCTGGCACGAGTCGCAAATGACGATTTGCTGCCCGGAGCGGACATCGTTGTAGGTCTGCGCTCGAAGCATGACCTGGCAGGCCACGCATTTGTGATCGCGAACTTCGGAAATCCCGCTCCCACGGAACTTCAAAACGCGCTCGTACTGGCGCAGCAGGTCTTCGTTGATGTTGGCACGTAGCTGATCGCGTTTGCCGCGCTGTTCGGCCAGCTGCTTTTGATCTTCCGCAGTGCGATGTCTCGCCTGCTCTTTCTCTCTCTCGATCTCGGCAGTCTCCGCTTTCAACTCGGCCTGCGCCGCTTTGACTTCCTTGTCGCGTGCATCGGCGTTCACCATCAGCTCGAGGACTTTGTCCTCGGTGGCCGCAATCTCTTTTTCCGCAAACTGGATTTCATGGAGCAGCGCCTTGTACTGCTCGTTGGTCTTGACTTCGAGGGACTGGTCGCGGTACTTGGAAATCTTGCCGCGAAGGTCGGAAATTGTGCTTTCGTGCTTGCGTTTGGCGGCGTCGTCGGCCTTCACAGCGGCCTGGGCTTTTTCGAGTTGAGCTTTGGTGCCGGCCAGCTTCTGCTCGATTGCGGTGACGCGTTTGGGGAGTTCGGCGATCTCGTCCTGCAGACGGCGGATTTGCTTGTCCGCTTCTTGCAGCCGCAACAGGTTTTCAATGTCAGGAAGCATCCGGCATTTGAGGCTGATTTGATTCTAGCACGCAGCGGAGTGCGTCCCGGTCGTCTTCCCCGTTCTCTGCTCTTCTGGGCAACCGCGCCCACGCAGCTCGAATCAGGCTGTGCGAGCGCCATCGCGGCAGGTGTACACTCGTCTCTTCGCGCAGCGAATCCGCGGTCACTTCTTCCCGAGGGTACTCCGTGAAACGGTCGTCTTTCTCCGCTACCAGCTTGTGCACACTGGCTCTCACTTTGCTCGGTTTCGCGCCGGCGCTGGCTCAGGCGCAAACCGCGCCCACCAAGCCTCTCACGATCGAGGCGATCTACCAGCCCGGTGGATTGGCCGGTCGTGGTCCGGAGAACATGGAGTGGAGTCCGGACGGCACCAGGCTCTCGTTCCTGCAACCCGACGAAAACGGAAAAAGCCAGTTGTGGTCGGTAGATACTACGACCGGTGACAAGAGAGTTCTGGTCAGCGCAGAGAAGCTCGCATCGCTCGTGCCTGATTCCAACCGGGCCGTCAACGAGCGGGAACGCGAGCGCCGCAACCGCTATCACGTTGCGACATACATCTGGGCGCCGGATTCAAAGCACCTCATTTTCGATTCGCAAGGCCAGCTGTGGCTCTACGATCTCGCGACCCAGACCGCAATCCAGTTCACCTCCGCTCCTGACGCGAGCATCGATCCGAAGTTTTCTCCCGATGGCACTCACGTGGCCTACGTGCGCAAGCACAACCTCTACGTTCGTACGGCGAACGGCAAGACCGAGAAACAGCTCACCAAAGACAAGGACGACAATTTCTTCAACGGCGATATCGACTGGGTCTACGCCGAAGAACTAGCGGTCCGCAGCAATTATTTCTGGTCGCCTGACAGCCGCGAGATCGTCTTCCTGCACATGAACGAAACGAACGTACCGGTGTATCCCATCACCGACTGGCTACCGACTCACCCAGCCGTTGACAACCAGAAATATCCCAAAGTCGGCGACCCCAATCCGGTGGTCAAGCTCGGCGTAGTCGAAGCCGACAAAGACAAGGTCCGCTGGATTTCCCTCACCAGCGACGAAGACACCTACATTCCGCGCTTCGGATGGCTGCGCGAAGGCTGGATTTGGGCCGAAGTGCTGAATCGCGCACAGGACAAGATGGACCTCTATTTCGTCGACGCCAAAACTGGCAACTCACGAATTGTGCTCACGGAAAAAACGCCGGATGCATGGATTGACTTCGAGCATGTCGAGGTTCGCTTTCTCAACTCGAGCCCCAGGTTCCTGTGGCCAAGCTGGCGAGATGGAAATATGCATCTTTATCTTTACAGCTATGACCAGCAGAACCCGCTTTCCGGGGATGCAAAACTCGAGCGGCAACTCGAGCAAGGCGACTATGAAGTGCTAGGAATCGAAGGTGTTGACGAGGCTGCAGGCACGGTCTACTTTCTCGCCGACAAAGACGATCCTCGGCAGCGGCAGATTTTCTCTGTGCAACTCGATGGTTCCGGTTTCAAAGCGCTCACCTCCGAAGAGGGGCAACATACGGGGAATTTCAGCACGGACACGAAGCACTATACCCACACATATTCGGGCCCCCACGCGTCGCAGCGCATCTCGCTCTGCGACGTGGGCGGCGCTTGCCACGACGCCTCGCGCGCAAGAGACCAGATCGCAGAATACGGCTTGCGCGCGCCGCAGTACCTTGAGTTCAAGGCGGAAGACGGTGCTAAGCTCTACGGGCGGCTGTTGCTTCCGCCCGAAGCTCCCGCCGCGGGCAAGATTCCCGTCATCATTCACATCTACGGCGGCCCCGGCGCGCAGATGGTGCTGAAGAACGTACCCGACCCGTTCGACGAAATTCTCGCGCGTAAGGGATTCGCCATCTTTGCCGTGGATAATCGTGGCACTCCCGGACGTGATCGTAAATTTCAGACGGCGATCCGCCATGAATTCGGTGCGATTGAATTGAAAGATCAGCTCACGGCGCTCGATCAGCTTCTCGCCGAGTTCCCGCAACTCGACAAAGACCGCGTCGCCATCTGGGGATGGTCGAATGGCGGCTCCATGACGCTCTACGCCATGACCCACTCCGATCGCTTTCGTGCCGGCGTAGCAGTCGCGCCTGTGACCAACCAGGCCAACTACGATTCCATCTACACCGAGCGCTACATGGGCCTGCTCAAGGAAAACAAGGATGCATACGAACAGTCTGACGTGACCAAGTCCGCCGGCAACCTGCACGGCGCGCTGTTGCTGGCACACGGCATGAGCGACGACAACGTCCACTTCCAGAATAGCGTTCAGATGATCAATGCGCTCATCAACGCGGGCAAACAGTTCCGGCTGATGATCTATCCCAACAAAACCCACAGCATCTCAGGGCGAGATGCGCGCGTGCACATTTACACGATGATCCTGGAGCACTTCGAGCGGGAACTGAAAAACCAGTAGTCACTCGTCAGTTGCTAGTGATACCAGCGTGAAGATAGGTTGTGTGGGGTCGGATCTGCTTGTGTGGGGCCGGATCTTCGATCCGGCCGGGCCGAGCGAAGCTCGGCTGGCTCGCTGATACCGCTACTTGTGCTTGTCCGCCTTCTTGCTTTCTTTGGCGTGCGTTTCGGCCTTCGGCTTCTCTTCCTTCTTGGCTTCCTTCGATTCTTTCGCCCCGCTGTCGGATGCCGGCGCATGCGACTTTTTGGCGTAGTCGGTCACGTACCAGCCCGAGCCTTTGAACTGCACGGCGGGAGGAGAAAGCAGTTGCTCGACACGCCCGCTGCATTCCGGACACTTCGTGATTTTCTTATCGGAGAACTTCTGGATTTTTTCGAAGCGATGGCCGCACTTGGTGCATTCGTATTCGTAGAGTGGCATGTGAGAGACGTTTGCAGAACAACTCAGTTTCACTCCGATTTTAGCAGACGCTCCCTGTCAGCAGCCGCTTCGGCGCGGTGTTGCGCCACGCGGCCAGGATCGCTTTGCTCACGATCTCCTTCTTCGCGGCCTTGAGATGAACGCTGGTGGCGCCCCGTCGTCCCCACGCACCTTTCACCGGCACAAACACGTCAGGACAATCCTTCGAAAAATAGTGCTGTTCTTCCGGCGAAAGTTTGACCATGCCGCGCGACCTGTCCGGATACCCGAGCGTGGCAAAGATTTTCCTGCCCACCCGGAAGTCAGGATGGTTCATGTGCGCGCGCTCTTCGGTCTCGGGCAAAGAAAGTGCGATTCGGCGAAAGTCTTTGGCAGTCATAGGTCGCTCCTGGGGTGGTTCCATTAAGCATAGCCCGGCGCGACAGCTGAAAGTTACGGCCTGCTGCATTTGATGCCTATCCACCAAAAGACTTGGGAAGGGCACGAGTTTACTCGTGCCGACAAAGAGCCCCGAGAGATACCCGCGCTTTAGCGCCTGAGGTTTGTCCGGGCCATGCGAGGCCGTTCGCGATCTTACACAGTGGTAGACTCCGGCCATGGACGCGGACGGTCCCAAAACATCCCGGACTCCGGCGCTGTATCTCGTCGCCACCCCGATCGGAAATCTAGAAGACATCACGCTGCGCGCGCTGCGCGTGCTCAAAGAAGTCGACGTCATCGCCTGCGAAGACACGCGCCAGACGCAGAAACTGCTCAATCATTACGCGATCACAACCAGAACCACGAGTTATCACGAGCACAACGAGATGACCCGCTCCGCCGAACTGGTCAAGCAGATGCAGGAGGGCGCCAGCGTGGCCCTGGTGACCGATGCGGGCATGCCCGGAATTTCCGACCCGGGCTATCGTCTGATCGCGCTCGCGATCCGCCATCACGTGCCGGTCGTGCCCGTACCCGGGGCGTCGGCGTTCCTGGCGGCGCTGGTGGCAAGCGGCTTGCCCACCGATTCCTTCCGCTTCAGCGGATTTCTGCCCGCCAAGCGCGGAGAGCGCCGGGCTGCTCTCGAAGCCATAAAGGATTCCCCACGCACGCAGGTCTTCTACGAGGCTCCCCACCGGATCGTCGAAACGCTGACCGACGTGGTCGAAGTGCTCGGCGAATCTCGCCACGTTGTCGTCGCCCGCGAAGTCACGAAGCTGCACGAGGAATTTCTCCGCGGCCGCGCCGTGGAAGTGCTGGAACTGTTGAAGGCCCGCAACGCCGTGAAGGGCGAAATCACGCTGTTGATTGGAAAGGCGGAAGAAGGTGCCGGTGCTGGCTCGGGCCATGTGGGGACGGCCGCCCTCATCCGTCCGACCATTCGCCAGCGCGTCCAGCAGATCATGGCCGAAGAAAAGATCGATGAAAAAGCCGCCCTGAAGCGCGTGGCGAAGGAGCGGGGAATTTCAAAGAGTGAGGCGTATCGGGAACTGCAGAGGGAAAAGTGATTTGTGTGGGGACAGCCGCCCCGGCTGTCCGGTCGAGCGAAGCTCGACTCCCAGCAGGCTTTCCTACTTCCCCGCCAGCTCCTTCTTCACTGTCTCACTCACCATCTTTCCATCCACACGCATGCCCGCAGCCGCAAATCTCGCCATCGCGTTCTTCATCACTGTTCCCATCTCTTTCATGGTGGGCGATCCTATCTCGGCAATCACGGCCTTCACTCCGGCCACAATATCGGCCTCGCTGGCGGCTTTCGGCAGGTAGGTTTCGATCAGCTTAATTTCGGCAGACTCCTTATCCGCCATCTCCTGCCTTCCGCCCTTGGTGAATTGCTCGACCGACTCTTTGCGCTGCTTGATCAGCGTACCCAGCACGGCCTGCGCTTCCTTGTCATCGAGCGGCGACATCTTCTCGACCGTCTTCAGTTGCAGCGCGCTCTTGATCATGCGCAGGCAGGAGAGCCGCGCCTCGTCCTTCGTCTTCATGGCAGCGACAATGTCTTTCTGAATCTGTTCGACTAAGGTCATGCGAGGATTATAGACTCTCGCGCCCGCGCGCCAACGCAGTCAAATTCCCGTCGCGATTCCGGTAAACTAGACTGCTGTCTCCACTTCAAAGGACTTATATGCTGCGCAAGAATCGTCTCTTTACTCCCGGCCCCACGCCGCTGTTGCCGGCGGCGCAAACGGCCATGGCGTCGTTTACGGCGCACCACCGCACCGCCGATTTCAAGGCGCTGTTTCAGCACGTGCTCGCCGACATGAAAGATTTCGTCGGCACCAAGAACGACGTCCTCGTTCTCGCCTGCTCCGGCACCGGCATGATGGAAGCCGCCGTTTCGAACCTCACTTCACCGGGCGACAAGGTGCTCGTCCTGACGGCCGGAAAGTTCGGCGAGCGCTGGACGGGACTCGCCAAAGCATTCGGTTGCAACCCAGACGTGCTGAGCGCTCCCTACGGCGAGACGTTTTCGCTGAATGACATTCGTGCCCGAGTCGCTCCCGAAGTGCGGGCCGTCTTCGTGCAAGCAACAGAGAGCTCCACCGGCGCACGGCACGACGTTGAAGGCATCGCCAAAATCGTGCGCGAACACGGCGACGAAACCCTGCTCGTCGTCGATGCCATCACCGGCCTGGGCACAACGCACCTCAACGTCGATGGCTGGGGTGTCGACATGATCATCGGCGGCTCGCAGAAGGCGTTGATGATGCCTCCTGGTCTCGCGTACTGCGGCGTAAGCGAGCGCGCGTGGAAGCGGATGGACACGACGACTTCTCCGCGCTACTACTTCGATCTGCGAAAGGAGA
Source organism: Candidatus Sulfotelmatobacter sp. (assembly GCA_030038255.1). Taxonomy (GTDB): domain Bacteria; phylum Acidobacteriota; class Terriglobia; order Terriglobales; family Acidobacteriaceae; genus Sulfotelmatobacter. The sequence goes on from JASHPH010000182.1 coordinate 17,719, forward strand.
GAAAGTCTGCTGCTAAAGGCGAGACGGCCTATACACCGGCCACTTCGCTCTTCGCCGCCATGGGCGCGGCGCTCGAATACATTCGCGGGATGGGCAACGGCGATCTCGCAAAGGGTCGCGAGGCATTGGTCAACAACGCCGAGCTGTGCGCCGAGATGACGCGCGCGGGAGCGAAGGCTTTGGGGTTGAAATTGTTTGCTGCTTCACCTGCGGCTGCGCTCACCGCGATCACCGCGCCCGACGGCCTCGACTCAGGAAAAATCGTGAAGGAATTTCGCGAGTCCTTCGATGCCGTCGTGGCCAACGGGCAGGGCGAGATGAAGGGCAAGATCTTTCGCATCGCCCACATCGGTTATTACGATTATCTCGACACCATCGGCATACTCGGTGCGCTCGAGCACGTGCTGGCGCGGCTGGCCGAAACTCGCGTCGAGTACGGCGCCGCGGTGCGGGCGGCCCAGGAGGTTTACGCCCGCACCCAATTCGGCAAACGTCAACTCGTCGGCGCCTGAAGATTAGCGACGAATGAGTCAGCCCCGATCACCGATGCTAGTTGATGGTGAAATCCATCGGGCTGGAAGTCTCGGCCAATGTTCCGCCGCTTCCGTACATGCCTGTGCCTGGCGTGCCCGGATTCGTGACCGTGACTTGCACCGTACCCGAATTCATGACGAGCGACGCCGGAATCGCCACCGTCAGCTGGTTACCGCTGACATACGTGGTTGCGTTTTGGGCTGTGCCGTTCCAGTTCACGACCGCCTTTGCGCCGAAGTTGTTGCCATTGACGGTCAACGTGAAGGCAGCGCTACCGGTGGTTGCACTGTCAGGATTCAGTTGGGTGATGGTGGGAACAGCTCCCGCGGCGGCCGGAGTGGTTTTCGAGCTATAACCGCAAGCCAGCGTGAGAGCGATGAGCGTGGTCAGCAAAGCGATCTTGACGGAATTCATAGTGTTTTTTCCTTGGGGCATTGGCCCAGTGAGAAAAGCTTAGGCGGGAGGGAGTCTGCCGGTGTCAGGGCCGCGTCATTTCATTGTCAAGATCGCGTGCACATGTCATGTGTGTGTCGCATTCGTGTCACGCAATTGTCACAAGCACTCGCGTATACGTGTATCGATTCGCAAAGAACGTTACTAAAGGAATCCAACCGTGAAGATTGTCGTGGCTGAGAAGATTTCGGCGTCCGCGCTGGCGGAATTGCAGGAGCCCGGCTGGACGGTCGTCAGCGCCGATCAAGTACAGGGAAAGCTGGCGGAGCATCTCGAAACGGCCGACGCGCTCGTCGTCCGCTCGGCGGTCCAAGCCGATGCGGCACTCCTGGAGCACGCGAAAAAACTGCGCGTGATCGGCCGCGCCGGAGTCGGTGTGGACAACATTGATCTCGAAGCGGCTACGCGCAAAGGCATCGCTGTGATGAATACTCCGGGCGCGAACGCCGTCGCCGTCGCGGAGCAGACGCTTGGAATGATGCTGGCGATGGCACGGCATCTCTGCCGCGCCGACGCGCTCATGCACGCCGGCAAGTGGGAGAAAAAATCGCTGCAAGGGACCGAACTGCGCGGGAAGACTTTGGGCATCATCGGCCTCGGACGAATCGGAATGGAAATGGCGCGACGGGCGCAGGCCTTTGGCATGACCTTGCTGGCGCACGATCCGTTCGTCTCAGTCGCGGTCGCAAAGGAACGCGGGATCCGGCTCGCCGCGCTCGACGAACTCTACGCCGCCGCAGACTACATCACGCTGCATGTCGGCTTGACGCCGCAGACGACTGGAATGATCAATGCTGCGTCCATCGGAAAAATGAAAAAAGGTGTGCGCCTGGTGAACTGCGCCCGCGGTGAATTGGTAAACGAGGCCGATCTGGCAGCGGCTCTGAAGCAGGGACAAGTCTCCGCCGCGGCGATCGATGTCTTCGCGGAAGAGCCGCCAAAGAACTCTCCGCTACTGGCGCTCGAAAACGTCATCCTCACGCCACATGTGGGCGGATCGACCGTCGAGGCGCAGGAAGCCGTGGGCGTTCAGATTGCCCAGCAGGTGAAAGAGTACCTGAAGCACGGAGTGATCCAGAACGCGGTCAACGTTCCCTCTGTGTCAGCGGAAGAGTATGCCGAGATGCAGCCCTACATCGTGCTCGCCGAACGCATGGGCGGATTCCTCGCGCAGGTCTCGGAGGGTAGAATCGAAGAGATTTCCATCCGCTACAGCGGCCACATCGCGGAATGGAAAACGGAGTTGATCCGCAACGGAGCGATCAAAGGAATCCTGAACCAAGCGCTCGAGGAAAAGGCGAATCTGGTGAACGCGGCCACCATCGCGGATTCGCGCGGCCTGCGCGTCGTCGAATCGCACAAGGCAAAGGCTTCGACTGGAGGCACCGGAAGTGTTCTCTCGATTCTTCTCCGAAGTTCCGCGGAAGAGCATCTGGTCAAAGGAGCCGTTTTGCACGGCACCGCGCCTCGCCTGCTGCACGTGGATGGCATTGACGTAGAAGCGCCACTCGAGCGTGACCTGATCTACCTTCGCAACCGCGACGTCCCCGGTGTGATCGGCCGTGTGGGAACGATTCTCGGCGAGGAATCCATCAACATCGCCAATTTTTCATTGGGACGCAGGAGTGGCGGCACCGATCCCGCCGAACCGCGCGAAGCGATCGCGGTCGTCCACGTCGACGGCCTCGTCCCTGAAGATGTTCTCGCCAAGCTGAAGAAGATTCCCGCGGTCGAGCAGGCCAAGTCGGTGAGACTGTTCTAGAAAACGATTTACGCTTCCGGCTCGTTTCGCCGCAGCCGGCGGCTCTCGGCCAGCAATGTCATGGAGTGCATCAGGTTCTGCAGTGTGACAATGCCGACCAGGCGTTGTTCTTCGACGATGGGAATGATGCTGGAACTGCGCGCCGTGAGTTTGCGGAACGCCGACCCCAGCGAGTCCTGGCGCACCGACACTTCAAAAATCTTGTTCATCACTGCTTGCACGTAGCCGTTTCCTTCCGCCCGTAATGCATCCAGGATGCGTTGCCGCGAAATCACCCCCACCATGTCGCTGCCTCGAACCACGGGAAAGTCATCCTGCAGGGAGTGAACCGCTTTCTCGAGTGCATCTTCCAGCGTGTCGGCAGGCGAGAGCGTGGCGAAGTCCGTCAGCATCACTTCTTCCAGCCGCACGTTGTCGAGCACCGACTGGAAAATCAGCGCGCGCTCTTCCAGTTGCGCCGCTGAGAAAATGATCACGCCGACCATCGTGAGCCAGCTGTCGCTGAACAGGCCCGCGACCATCAGCACCATCGAGATTGCGTTGCTGATGGAAACAGCGCGCCGCGCGGCCGCGGAAGAGTCCATCGTACGCGTGAATAACGCCCGCAAGATTCGTCCCCCGTCGAGCGGGTAGGCAGGAATCAGATTCAGACCTGCCAAATAGAGGTTCGCCCACACCAGGCTGCGCGGCAGGTTCGCAGCCTGCAGGAACGGCCACTTCCAGAGCTCGATTCCGCGCCCTGTGGCAGTTATCACGACAGCCGCCGCACCTGCAAGCACGACACTTACCAGCGGCCCGATCAGCGCAAGCCGTATTTCCCGCTTCCACAGCGGCGTGTCGGGCCGCGCCTTTTCCACGCGCGATTCCTCGAAAAGCGTGACTCCGGTGAGGGGCAGCAGGATCAGAGCTTTCGCAATCATCCCGAAGCGTCGCGCCACAAAT
>JASHPH010000183.1 GCA_030038255.1 Candidatus Sulfotelmatobacter sp.
GTAGTTCCTCCCCTAGGATCACGAGCCGATCCCGATTGGGGGGTGTATATGCGAATGATGCATCTGTGCTATGCGGCGATTGGGTTTGCGGTGGCCCGCTGGATATTTCGCAGACAGCCCGTGCCGGTAGTGGACCCAGTCACACGGTTCCGATCCCAGGGCCTTTTGTAGAACGGTTTTTCGGGCTTGGGCGCGCGCGTCCCGTTGCGCCTCCATTTCGTCAAGCGCGCGCCCTGACCACTCCTACTTTTCTCGGAAATCTCCTGGCGCTTTTTCCTGCGGCAGTCCCGGTTTGTTAGGGTCTCATCTTGCGATTGATCTAGCATCGTCCGCGCATCTGGAACTCAAACCAGGTGTGTCCAACGGCTTACGAACATTCTATGGACTCTTTATTCAATCCTTACGCCCTTCGGTATCCAATGAAGTGAGGCGCTCGAAAGTGCGGGCGACTCCTCAAGGGACAGGAAGGCTGGGAATTATGTCGACGATTCAAGACATTTCCGCTGAACAGCTGGCGAAAGTTTTCCATCACTATCGGGAAGCTCTGGCGCATGGCTGCAACGGCCACGGCGCCGAAAAGTCTTCCTGGGAGCGCGCCTCCGAGCAGGAGCGCAAACTGATGGTAGCTGCGGCGCGGTTGGCGATCCTCGAATTGGCGGCTGAGCCCGTCCCACCCGCCTCCGACCGCAAATACTTCGCCAAGCCGGGCGAGGCCGACTGGGGCTGCTAAGAGCTCCTCCTGTCAGGGCCTTCATTGGAACCTTCGTAGTACCTCGAACGGCTCCCTTGTAAATTTCTTACGAATTCTTCACCCTGTCTTTATGGGCGGGGTTATCAAATGTTGTTCAGACCTCTTTCAGGACAGGTGTGCCGGCGACATGATGGGAGTTGCGCCGGGAGTACTCTGCGCAGGATCAGTTCTTTTTTGTCCCCGGTGTTTAGTGGCTGGTATCAGAAAACCGGGGCGCCGCACGCGCCCAAAGGGGCCAATTTGCGATGTTTCTCCACCAAAGGCGCCCAAAGCATGGACGGCAACCAATCATAAGTACAAAAGGAGATCTCTGGATGAATCCCCAAGAACGCAGCAGTCATAAGCCAGTGAGGAGCGCAGTGCTCATTTTAATCGGCGCGCTTTTCATAGCCTCTCCTCTATTCGGACAGGATACGAGCAACCCCGGCCAATCCGTGCCCCCTGATGTCATGAAACAACTTGAAGCTCTGACCAAGCGCGTGGAGCAATTGGAAAGAGAGCTGAAAGAGCATGAAATCGCGGGGATGCCAGTTGTCGCTGTGCCCTCCGCGAAGAGTACCGCTCCGCCACCGGCGCCGGCGGCAGCTCCGGTACCTGCGGCAGCGCCCGGCCCCGTGATTGCGACGGCGGCAGCGGCACCGGTGATTGCGGCTGCGACACCCGCAGTGCAGCCAGTGCAGACCGAATCTCTGGTGACCCAATCTCAGGTGACCCAGCCCGCGAAGAAAGAAAAGATTGCGCCCTTTTCCGACTGGGACTGGACCTGGCTGAACGGCAACCCGCGCAACAAAGATACAGCCTTCGACTCAAAGTTCTTCACGCCCGAGATTCGGGCCGATATCACCTACAACTACGACTTCAATAAGCCAGTCGACAACTCTATCGGCGGATCGAGCGAGATGTTTCGCGCGAACGAAATCCAGCTGGAGCAACTGGGCGTTGGCGGCGACTTCCACTACGACAATGTTCGCGCCCGCCTCATGACGCAATTCGGCATGTATTCGGAAACGACGCCGCGCAATGACGCTAGCCCGGCAAAGGGGCAGTGGGATCTCGATACAGCTTATCGCTATCTGGCAGAGGCCTACGGCGGCTACCACATTAACGTGCTGAACGGCATCAACATGGACGCCGGAATCTTCATGTCGTACATCGGTCTGTTCAGCTACTACAACTACGACAATTGGGCCTATCAACCTTCCTACGTTTCCTCCAACACGCCGTGGTTCTTCAATGGGGTGCGGATCCAGATTTTCCCCAATCCACACCTGAAGATCGAGCCATGGATTATCAACGGCTGGCAATCGTACGGCTCAGCCAATACCAGGAAAGGACTGGGCGGGCAGATCAAGTGGACTCCTTTTTCCTGGATGAACGTCATTAGCAACAATTACGGCCTCGGCCACGACGATTTGTACACGCCGAACCGGCAGCGCATCCACACCGACGACAGCATCGAGATCAAGTACTACGACCACCCCGAGAGAACGCTCGACAAGATGGCGTTCACTTTCACCGGCGACATGGGATGCGAATTCGGGCCGAGCCAGACGATCAACGGATCATATGTGCAAGGCGTGGGCTGTCACGGCAACACGAAAGACCCGAAATCGATTGGCGGAGACTATTTCGGGCCTGGCGTCAATCCTAAGCAAAGCTTCATCGGATTCATGCTCTACGACCGTACTTGGTTTAAGAAGGACAAGTACGCGCTCACGATCGGCGGCGGTAAGATCAACAATCCCGGGCGCTATCTCGTCCTGATCCCGCCCATCAATGGTGAAACTGCCCCGTCAGCGTCGATCAACTCGCCGTATTTCTCAGAAAATCCCAGCGATCCGTTCAAGGCATGGGACAGTTCGATCACGTTTGATTACATGCCGAGGCAATGGCTTACGTTCCGATGGGAGTATGACTACCGGCACGCGAGCGTGCCGTACTGGACCGGCCACGGTGGTATTACGCCGCCCGGTTCCGGCGGAGTGCCTTACACCAACAATGGATACCCGCAGTTCTATGCCTGCAACGACGGAAATTCGTCAATGCAGCTGACGCTAGGGGCAGCGCAGACCGCTTGTGCCGCGCAGGGGAGTACGGTGTGGTTCCCTGACTTGCGCCGTGACGAATCGTTTGTTGATTTCGACATTCTGGTGAAGTTCTAACGTAGCCAGGCAAAGAATGGAAAACAAAGCGAACCGCCCGGCAGCCATGCCGGGCGTTCCCGTTTGGTGACTTTTCAACGCGAATCCATCGCATGCTAGACTAGCCACAAATTCTGCAATTGAGGGCACACGATGAAATTCGGCGTCATCATTTTCCCGGGTTCGAACTGCGATCACGATGCGTACTGGACGGTGCAGCACGTTCTCGAGCAGCCAGTGACGTTCCTGTGGCATGAATCCCACGACCTAGAGGGCTGTGACGCCGTGATCGTTCCCGGCGGTTTCGCATATGGCGACTACCTGCGTACGGGCGCGATCGCCAAGTTCTCGCCGGTCATGGAGTCGGTTCGCAAGTTCGCCGATGGCGGCGGATTGGTGCTTGGCATCTGCAACGGATTTCAGATTCTTTGCGAATCCGGCCTCTTGCCCGGCGCGTTCATGCGCAACGTTGGCCTTAAGTATGTTTGCAAGCCGGTGCAGGTGCGCGTGGAGAACGCGGAGACTCCTTTTACCAACCTGTGTTCGAAGGGCGAGGTGCTGACCATTCCCATTGGCCACATGGAGGGTAACTACTTTTGCGATGAAGCGACTCTGACCCAATTGCAGCGGGCGAATCGCGTGGTGTTTCGTTATTGTTTACCTTCAGGCGAGATTTCCCCGTCGGCCAACCCGAACGGCTCATTGGACAATATCGCTGGCATCTGCAGTCCCGGAGGCAATGTCGTCGGCATGATGCCTCATCCCGAGCGCTCGGCCGAGCCGGAATTAGGCTGCACCGACGGGCTGAAAGTGTTTCGCTCAATGGTCGGAGCCATGGCGGCCCGATAGCCCGTTTTTCGTTTCCCACCGGCGAAAATATTTTTTTATTAACAGGCTTTTTGGGTATATCGTCGTTCCCACTTCCCCTGTCGCACGGGTCCCCGAAGTCCGAACTTGCCGTACGCCACGCAGGGAGGCGTGTGCTCAGATGACAGCGAAGCAGATTCTCGATTCCTTCTCCGAAACCTTAATGCAGGATGAACGAATTCTCAGCGCTCAGGAACAGGCGTTGCTCAGCGCTGTGCTGCAGCACGCCCGATCCGCAGCGGGAGAGAACACGGAAGTGCAGGAAGCAGTCCGCTCGGTGATCGCCTCCGCGGTAGGAGAGGCGGTCGCGCAACGGGCATTCTCTGTGTTGGGCGCCAGCGTTGTGGAACGCATACTGGAAAGCAGCGCTTTTTCTATGACTGACACTGCCCGGACGGCCGATGTGTATGCCCGGGCTCCGCAGCCACCCGGCGCGCCACAGCCACCTGGACAAACGCCGCGTCAGCCGCAGCCGCCTGCCAAAGCTCCACAACCACCAGGCGCCCCGCAACCGCCCGGCCAAATGCCGCGGCAGCCGCAACCACCGGGCGCGCCACGGCACCAGCCGCAACCCCCTGCCCGGGCTCCGCAACCACCGGGGGGCGGTGCACCGCAGCCGCCGGGCACCCAAACTCGCACCGTTACAGTTTCAGCGGCGAGTGTGGCCGTGGCCGAGCGTCCGCCGGTGTTGCCGGCGAAATGTGTGGTTCTCGATGAGTTCCTCGCTCCGCAGGAAGTCGAAGAGCTGAAGACCTATGCACTGCAGCACGAACTCGACTTCCGCGCGAGCACGGTCGTTTCTCCCACAGACGAAGGCGGCGTGGTTGACTACGAACACCGCCGCTCCCGCGTGCTGATGGACCGGGGGCGATACCAGGAGTTGATGCTCGACCGTGTCAAAGCCGTGTTGCCGCAGGTTCTCGACAGACTGGGCATGGAGAAGTTCGCCATCGCCGATGCGGAGGTGCAGATGACCGCTAGCAATGACGGCGACTTTTTCCTCTGCCACAGCGACAGCGGCAATGAACTCGTCTCCTCGCGCCACCTGACGTTCGTCTACTTTTTCCATGGCGAGCCGAGGCAGTTTGCAGGTGGAGAGCTGCGCATTCATGACGCGCGACTGGAAGATGGCAACTACATCAGTGAAGGCACCTACCAGACGATCGTTCCGCAGCAGAACCAGATCGTCTTTTTCCCGTGTGAGTTGCTGCATGAAATCACGCCGGTGAAGTGCCCATCACAGCTCTTCGCCGACAGCCGCTTCACTGTGAACGGATGGCTTCGTCACTGAATAACCCGTGGCAACGCAATCCGGCCTGGCAGGAGTGGATGACAAGCCTGATGGGAGGAGTGTCGCAGCAGAGCCTTGCTGCGGACTCTGAGTCGACATTTCCTCCCGATCGTTTTTATTGCCTGCTCGATGATTTGCCGCTGCATCTGATTCCGCGGCCTGCAGTCCGAGCCCTGCACCGGCAAAGCGGTGAGTCGGAGCGTCTGTTTCTGAATCCCGATTGTATTCTCTGTTCCAACACGGAATTACCACAGCAGTTAGTAGAGGAAGAAAAGCTGGTTTGCGGATTTGCGCGGCAAGGAACTATTGCCTGGGTTCAAGACGCGGCCAGTTCCGCGTTGTTGCCATTCTGGCTCGGGCCGCGCCTGGATGCTGTGGTGCGAAGTCTTAGGCAGGACGAACCCGTGCCGTCGAGTCTGGACCTGTCGGATCTGAACGATGACGCGCGGATGTTGTTATCTGCTGCGGCGATCTTGGTGCCAGAGAATCATGCCACGCTTCGTCGTCGCCAATTGGAAGAAACGGTAAGAAAATGGGGCCCGCTGTTTTGCGATGCGGGCTATGCCCCGCTCCGCAGCCTGATCCATCCGTTTCATGTCGCCGCGTTGCGGCGGTATTACCGATATCTGATCCGCACCGGCGCGATTCCGCTTGGCGATCACCAAAGCTCGCAACGTTATGTGGCATATAACGAACCGGTGGCGCGTTTCTTTCACCGCTCGCTCACGCCCGTGCTCAGCGCTCTGGCCGGCGAGCCGCTCAAACCGTCGTATGTCTACATGGCTTCGTACAGGAGCGGGGCCGAACTCAGGAAGCACACGGACCGTGAGCAATGTGACTTCAGCATTACACTCTGCCTGGATTTTTCTCCCGAGCCTGCGCTCGAGACTCCGTGGCCCATTCGACTGGACACGAACCGTGGGACGGTGACCGTCTACCAGGCGCTGGGAGATGGAGTCGCCTACCGTGGCATTCGATTACCGCATTACCGCGACCGGTTGGGAGAAAGGCAAACTTCAACGTCCATCTTCTTCCACTACGTAACGGAAGATTTCACCGGATCGCTCGACTGAAGAAAAATACTTGAGCTACTTCAGGCCGGAAATGAGATACAGAACGGACAAGGTCTGGTTATAGCTATAAGCAAAGCGCCGCCCATCGCGACTCACGACCACGGGCGCCACGCTGATCACGCCTGCCGGCACACCCGGCCGTAACTCCTGCACGACCGTCTGCTCGCCCGTGGCGATGTTGATTTTGTAGATCTTGCTGGGGAGTTCGCCGGGACGATAGCCGTAAAACATCGAACTGTCTTTGGAGAATCGCACCGGCTGGAAGCCCGTTCGGAGTCCGGGAATCGATCGCGGCTCGCCACCTGTCAGCGGGTAAAGGCTTACCATGTAGTTCGCCCCAGTGCCCACGACGAAGCGCATGTCAGGAGACGCGGGTCCACAGGAAACACCTTCCGGAGTCACCGCTCTGGGTTTGGCGCCGGCCAGATCCAGCACGTAGCATCGCTGTCCGTGGCCAGGCTCATTGCCAGTGGCAGCGATACTCCTTCCGTCCTCAAGGAAGCGCGCCCATACGTTGTGGATGTGCTCCAGACCGCTCACGTTAATCGGGCGCGGCTGGCCGGCGCCAATGGGCAGCAATGACAAACGCTCCGGATTGCCCGTTGATATGGAAATGGCCCATTTCCCGTCCGGCGAGATGCCGCCAGCGCTGCCCGGTCCGAGACGAACGGGTAGCGAGCCATCGAATCTGCGCAAGGCGACAGTGTAGTCCTTGCCCGCGGCCTCGCTGGCGTCCTCGAAAATCAGGAACTGACCATCCGGAGAAATATCCTTAGCCACGCTCCAGTCGTGCCATGACATGTCGACGTCTTCTTTGCTGCCGACGATGCCGGCTCCCATAGCTACGCGCCGGGAATTTAGTGTCATCAACACGCGGCCGTCAGTACTGACATCCTGCAAGGTCACAGCCATTGGCAGCTCGAGCAAGGTGCTTGTCTTGCCTGAAAGCGTCACCGCCATCAAGCTCAGATTGACGCCCTTGTTGGCAGCGCTGAACCAGATTTCTTTTCCGTCTTTACTCCACGCCAATCCTTCCACAGACTCCCATTGCGAAGTGAGAATCCGAACATGGCCCGACATATCCGACGCGCAAACTGTGCCGCGATCGTCCCACAACGCAGGGTGATCGATGAAGGCGATCTCATCGCCCTGCGGCGAAAAGCGGATGTTGCTGATCCACCCTGCGCTCTGATAGAGCACATTCCCGATGGGATACTCCAGGCGACTGTGCCCATTCGCAGAGAGCACCACGGCTAGCTTGCCCGCCGCATCCCAATCCGCCCAGCGAACATCGGACAGCACTTCGCGCGGAGATCCTCCCGCCAGTGGCGCCACTGCCAGCATGCCATCGGCCGTTTCGAGCTGACCGGTGTGCGTCCCATGCAATACGACCGCCAACTCGCTGCTGGGCGAAATCGCCAGCAGATTTGCGTCACCCAAACTCAGTGGCTGCGCCAGCGCCGAGTTCCCGACCGTCGAAAACAATTGCACCGGCCCACCGTTCCACGCGGCGCTGTAGACAATGGATTGTCCGTCGCGGGCAAAGCGGGCGGAATATACGGTGCCCGCCTCGAACGTCAGACGCTGATACGAAACGGGAGGGGCTGGAGGTCGCAGTTGAAGAACCATCAGCAGCAAAGCTGCCAACGCCAATACTCCTGCTACAGCCCATGGCAGCACACGGGAAGCTCGCCGCGCGCCAGGCGGCACGAGCGGTGTTCTCGCGCTCGACGAACCGGAGAGAGTTTGCAGCGCGAAAGCCAGATCCCGCGCCGACTGGAACCGGTTTTCGGGTTCCTTTTCCAGGCAATGCTTGACGATGTCCTTGTAAGCTAGCGTGATCGCGGCCTGATCCAGGTTGGAGTCCGGCGGCTCCTCGCGCAATACCGCGGTCATCGTGTCAACTTCGGTCTCGCCGCGGAAGGCGCGGCAGCCGGCCAGCATTTCGTAGAGAATCGCACCCAAACTGAAAATGTCGCTGCGATGGTCGACGGGCTTGCTGCGCAGTTGTTCCGGCGACATGTAGGCGACCGTGCCGATCACGGTGCCACTCCGGGTTACAGTGGGCATGTTCTGGATTGCGCCATCGCCTTCCACCGGAGCCTGTAGCTTGGCGACGCCGAAATCCAGAATCTTGACCCGGCCTTCGTTGGTCAGGAAGAGATTCTCCGGCTTCAGATCGCGGTGAACCACATGACGGTCATGCGCGGCAGTAAGTCCGTGAGCGATTTGCAGAGCGTAATCGGTGGCCTCGCGGAGGGGAATCGGGCCTTCCTCGAGGCGCTGCCGCAGGGTTTTGCCCTCGAGCAATTCCGAGATGATGTAGGGCGTGGTGCCTTCGAAGCCGACGTCATAAATGGCGAGGATGTTGGGATGGTTGAGAGCCGCTGCGGCACGCGCTTCCTGCTCGAAACGGCGCAGATGGTCCGGATTGTCGCTGGATGCTGGCCGGATCAGTTTTAGCGCGACCTCGCGCCCCAGTCTTTCGTCGCGCGCGCGGAAAACCTCGCCCATGCCTCCGGCCCCGATCTTTTCGAGGACCCGATAGTGCCCCACCAACTGGCCAGTGTTCACCATAACCCCGGGCGCGCCTTGCCACGGCATGTTAGGGGCGAAGACGGGCGGAGTCAATACCGCCAGAGGGTCATAGGAGGCGCCAATTCGTGCTGGTCATCGAAGTGGCCATCAGAAGAATCCATCGTTCTCTGGTAGTGTCCTAATTGAGGACACTACCCGTTCTCTGTCCAATAACGATCCGTATGCCACGTCATGCTATAATCAATCTCCGCCTGCATGCGTATCGAAGCATGCTTTACTGAGGCAAATCGGTGATCTCCTCTGAAGGCGAATCCTGCGCCAAACGAAGCTCTTTAAAGCGAGATACTTAAACACGAGGTCGAACTATGTCCGGCCATTCCAAATGGGCCACAATCAAGCACAAGAAGGGCGCGCTCGACGCCAAGCGCGGCAAGATTTTTACCCGCCTTATTAAGGAAATCAGCATTGCCGCCAAGAATGGCGGTGGCGATCCCGACTCTAACCCGCGCCTACGCACGGCCATTGCTGCGGCCAAGGCCGAGAACATGCCCGCCGACAACATCAAGCGGGCGATTCAGCGCGGCACGGGCGAACTGCCCGGCGCCACGTACGAAGAATTCACGCTCGAGGGCTACGGTCCCGGCGGCGTCGCCATCCTGCTCGACATCAACACCGACAATCGCAACCGCACAGTCAGCGAAATCCGCCACGTCTTTACCAAGAACGGCGGCAACATGGCCGAAGCTGGCGCCGTCTCCTGGATGTTCCACAAGAAGGGCGACATCATCGTCCCGAAATCCGGGGCCAAAGAAGACGACCTGATGAACCTGGTCCTCGAATCGGGCGGCGAAGACCTGAACGATGACGGCGAAAACTGGGAGATCCTGACCGAGCCCCATTCGTATGAAGCCGTGCTCGAAGCGGTGAAGAAAGCTGGGATTACGCCGGCATCTTCGAGCGTTGCTTATATTCCGCAGAACTACATCAAGCTGGAAGGGCAGGCGGCCAGCACCATGATCCGGCTGATGGAAGCGCTCGAAGAGCACGACGACGTGCAGAACGTTCACGCCAACTTCGACATTGATCAGAAACTGCTGGAAGAAGTCGCGGGATAATTTCATTTCGTGCCGCGAAAAAGTAACGCCGCCTCAGGCCGAGGCGGCTTTTTCTTTTCGGCGCCGATGCTGCATTTCCACGCAAGGTTGCGAAAGTTTTCAACACTTCGGTGGAAAATTCTGTGGAAAACAGGCACAGTATCTCCGTAAGTGATTCTCTGAGAGATGCTTCAACACTTTGCACTGCGCCGAGTGCTGGCACTTTTCGGGTAGAACCCGCGAGTAATTCGCACGTGAAAGTTCGGCCTGATGAAAGATGGGCCTGATGAAAGTTCGGCTGGACAAACTTCTGGTGGACCGCGGCCTGGCCGCCTCGCGCGAGCGCGCACAGGCGCTGATTCTCGCGGGCAAAGTTCTGGTGGATGAGCAGAAGCTGGAAAAATCTGGCGCACAAGTCGCGCCGGAAAGTGAAATTCGTCTGCTCGGGGAAGATCTGAAGTTTGTAAGCCGCGGCGGGCTGAAACTGGAACGCGCGCTCGATCACTGGAAGATTGACGTGAGCGGACGAATTTGTCTCGATGTGGGCGCATCCACCGGCGGTTTCACGGATTGCCTGCTGCAGCATGGCGCTGCGCGGGTCATTGCGGTCGATACTGGCTATGGCCAGATGGATTTCAAACTACGACAGGACCCCCGTGTGCACCTGCTCGAGAAAACGAACGCCCGCTATCTGACGCGAGAAGCTGTTGGCGAGAGCGTGGATTTCGTGGTGATGGATGTCTCGTTCATCTCGGCAACTCTGGTTTTGCCCGCGGTCATCGCCGCGGCGTTTCCAGAATCGCCCAATGAGCGCAAGGGACGGCACATCGTCGTCCTGGTGAAGCCGCAATTCGAAGCGGGCAAGGAGCAGGTGGAGAAAGGCGGCATTGTGCGCGATCAGACTGCCCAAATCGCTGCAGTGGAGAAAGTTCGGGCCATGCTCATGAATCTCGGTACGACGCAAACGGACGTGATCGACTCGCCCATCCTCGGCGCCGCAGGCAATCGCGAGTTCCTTCTGTTCGGCATCTTTTAGCGAGGTGCGCTCCCACGCCAGCTGTGGTCAGAGCTACGAGATTCTGTACAATCTCTATTTCGCCATGACCAGCCCGCAAGCTTCCCAGAAAACCGCCGCTATCATTTCGCGGCCGGACCGTTCCGAGGTCGCACAGATCATCCCCGGATTACTCAAATGGTTTGCCGAACACGGCTATCACGTCGTCATCGATGTGGAGACGGCTAAGTACAACACCACGGCGGAAATCGTGCCGCGGCCGCAAATGGCCTCGCGGGCGCTCGATCTGGTAGTCGTTCTCGGAGGCGATGGGACCTTACTTACGGCGGCGCGCGTCACGGCCGCGATCGACGTGCCGCTGCTCGGCGTCAATCTGGGTTCACTGGGCTTTCTGACCGAGGTCTCGCCGCAATCGCTCTATCAAATGCTGGACGCCATTGTGCAGGGCCGTGCTCCCATCGAGCGTCGGTCGCTCATGCAGTGTGAGTTGCTTCGCGGCGACTCCGTTCGCGGAAGCTACCTGGTCTTTAACGACGCAGTCGTCAACAAGACGACTCTCGCGCGCCTGAACACCTACGACCTGTACATCGATAAAACTTTTGTGGCCAGCTATCGCGCTGATGGCATGATCATGGCCACGCCCACAGGTTCGACGGCATATTCCCTGTCTGCTGGCGGTCCAATCTTGATGCCGACGGTCCATGCCATCGTCATCACGCCGGTCGCGCCACATTCGCTGACGCATCGACCCCTGGTCGTGCCTGATTCGGTGGAGATTGAGATTTTGCTGCGAAGCGAAGAAGAAGTCGCTTACCTCAGCCTGGATGGACAGCCCGGCCTCGACCTGCGTGATGGCGACCGTGTGCGTTGCCGTCGCTCCGAGCATCAGGTCACGCTGTTCCGCTCGGGATCGGATTTTTTCCAGGCGCTGCGGACGAAGTTGAAGTGGGGAGAAAGGGAGAGCTGACACAGGTAGTGCCGCATCCGCGTTCGGTGCGCTCACTCCTCTGCGCGCAACAGATCGGACACTCTCTCTCGCCGCCGAATGACCTTGGCCGATTTTCCTGTAACCAGCACTTCGGCTGGCCGCGGTCGCGTGTTGTAGTTTGACGTCAATACCATTCCGTACGCGCCGGCGTCGAGGATGGCCAGCAGGTCACCCTCTTGCACCTCGGGCAGTTCGCGGTCGCGCGCGAAGAAATCGCCGGTCTCACAAACGGGGCCGACGACGTCCACGACTTCAGTCTCCGCGTCGCCAGAATGCCGCACGACCGGAACAATCTCGTGATAGGCGCCGTACAGCGCCGGCCGGATCAAGTCATTCATGGCGGCATCCACGACCAGGAATCGTTTGCCGTCATTCTTTTTGCGATAGATCACAGAGGTGAGCAAAAGCCCCGCCGGTCCTACGATCGAGCGCCCCGGCTCGAGCAGCAGGCGGACATCCAGTCCTTGTAGCGGCGTGGTCAGCGCACGCGCATACTGTGCGACGTAGTCGGGAAACTCCCCACTTGGAGTTTCATACGCAATTCCCAGCCCGCCGCCGGCATCGACGTAATCGATTCGGTGGCCTTCGCTACGCAATTCGCGAACCAGCTGCGCAACGCGCGTCAAAGCCTCGCCGAAAGCTGAAACATCGGTAATCTGCGAGCCGATGTGCACGCTTACGCCGCAGACTTTGAGGTAGCGCGCGCCTGAAGCCTTAGAGTACAGTGCCCGTGCATCGCCGATGGGGACGCCGAACTTGTGCTTGTGCAGGCCGGTCGAAATGTACGGATGAGTTTCCGCCGCCACATCGGGATTGACTCGTAATGCCACAGGCGCCGTTTTGCGCAGTCTGCCGGCGCACTCCGCCAGCGTCCACATTTCTGACTCGCTCTCCACATTGAAGAGCAGAATCCCGACCTTCAACGCCGCCGTCAGTTCTTCTTGCGTCTTGCCCACGCCTGAGAACACCACTTTGCTCGCGGCTTTTCGGTCGGCAGCGAGAACGCGCTCCAGTTCGCCGCCCGAGACGACATCGAAACCGCATCCCTTTTTGGCCAGCAGCCGCAGAATACTCAGGTTGGAATTCGCTTTAACGGAATAACAGATCATGTGCGGAATGCGGCGAAACGCCGCGTCAAACGCCTCATACCGCTGCGTGATCATGGCCGCGGAGTAAACATACAGGGGTTTTCCGTATCGCTCGGCGAGCCGGGGCAGGGCAGCTTCCTCGCAATAAAGAACGAATTCTGCGCCGAGGTCAGACATGCCGCGCTTCGTTTGGCGATAAACAAATCCAGGAGGACGCCCCGCAGATGGTGTCTGCCGTCGAGAAGTCATTTCTTCTTCTGAGGAGACGGCGGTTTTTCGGAAGAGGTCGGCTTAACCCGGATGGCCACTACCGTTTGATCGTCGAATGTTTCCACGCCCGCCGAGTGCTCGGCGACCGCCTTGAAGATACAATCCACGAGATAGTCCACCGGCTTGCCACTGCATTCGCTGACAATTTCTTCAACTCGGTGCCTGCCGAAAAGCTCGCCCTTGCGGTTGCGCGCGTCAAGAATGCCGTCGCTAAAGAAGACGAACATCTCGCCAGGCTTCATGCGGAACTTGATTTCATCGTATTCCGTTTCGTCAAACAGGCCGAGTGGCAGGCCAATGACTTCGATAACTTCGTTGTTGCCGCCGTGCACGTAAATGGGCCGGGGAAGGCCCGAGTTCGCGACCGTGAGAGTGCGGTGTTCGTCGTCCCAGACGGCATAGATCAGCGAGACAAACTGCGCCTCGATACGACGCTCGGCGAGCGAAAGATTCACCGCCGCCAGCATTTCTGCAGGGCCGGGTTCGATGGGAGCGTGCGAGCGCAAAATGCCACTCACCAGCGCTGCGTAGATGGCGGCCGGAGCGCCCTTTCCGCTCACGTCACCGATGACAATCCCAAGCCGAGACAGCGAATAGGGAATGAAGTCGTACAGGTCGCCGCCGATCGTGCGCGCAGGAACGAATTTCGCCGCAACCTCCAGGTTCGCCATCTTCGGGCGCGACTGCGGCAGCAACTGTCCCTGTAACTCCCGGGCCAACGACAGATCCCGTTCCAGCCGACGCTCCTGCCGCTCGATTTCCTCGTAGAGCCGCGCATTTTCGATCGCGATTGCGATTTGCGCCGCCAACGTCATCATCGTTCGCTTGTGTTCTTCGGTGAAAAATCCGCGACGCGTGTGCTCCAGATCGAGGACGCCAATCACTTTGCTCTTGTAAATCAGGGGCACGGCCAATTCGGACCGCGTCTCCGGATTGGTCTCGATGTAGCGCGAATCCTTTTTCACGTCTGGGACCAACACCGCCTCCTGGCTTTCGGCAGCCGCCCCCACCAAGCCCCGCCCAATCGGGATCTCGTGCTTCAGGTGAATGTTTTCGTTGAAGCGGAGCGAAAAACGGTGCTGCAGCATCTCGCCGGACTCGTCTATCAGCAGGATGCTGAACATCTGGTAGTCGATCAAACGCTGCACCAGTTCGGCGATCCGGCCGAGCAGTTCGTCCAGGTTCAGAATCGAAGTCAGCTCGCGCGCAATCTCGTTCAAAAGCAGAAGAATGCGCGCCTGTTTGGTCGTCCGCGTGTAAAGCTGGGCGTTCTCAATTCCCGCCGCCATGCGCGACGCCACCAGCGTGAGCACCCGGCGGTGTTCTTCCGTGAAGTAGCCCGGCTCGCGTGCCTCGATGTCAATCACTCCGATCACGCGATTTTTGGTGATCAGCGGAATCGCGAGCTCCGAACGCACGTTGGGCACGGCGTCGATGTAGCGCGGGTCCTTAGTCACATCATCAATGAGCACGGCCTGCCGCAACTGTGCTGCCTGGCCAACCACGCCCTCGCCGACCTTGACGCGGCCGCGTTCGGCAAATTCCGGCGGATAACCCACCTGAAAACGGAAGCGCAATTCCTGCGTTTTCTCGTTGAGCAGAAGGATGGCGAAGATTTCGTAATCAATGACCTTGCGCACAACTTCGGCGACGCGGCTCAGGGTCGTATCCAGATCGAGCGACGTGGCCAGCACGTCGGCAACGTCAAGCAGCAAGGACTCGACCGGCCGATCCGGTTTGGTGAGCACAGAACCCATGGTCTGTATGATAGCAGCCGCATTCGTACCGACTGCGGCGTCACAGATCTGCCGGCCGAAGCGCGTACCCGCTTGAAAAGCGGCGCTACTGGCGCGGCACGATGCAAATGTCGGGCAGGTTGCGATATTTTTCCGCGTAATCGAGTCCGTAGCCGACCACAAATTCGTCGGGGATCTTGAACCCGACGTAATCACCTTCCAGCGGCAGCTTGCGCCGCGATGGCTTGTCGAGCAAGGCTGCGATCTTCAGTGTGCGGGGCTGGTGCGCAAGCAGAACTTTCTTCAGATAAGTCAGGGTGAGGCCGGTGTCAAGAATGTCTTCGACCACGATCACGTTCTTGTCCTGCATGGACTGATCCACATCCTTTGTGAGCTTCACCTCGCCGGTCGAGTCCCAGCCATCCTTAAGTTCTTTTTGCGGGCTAGGACGGTTGCCGTAGCTCGAGACGCCGATGAAGTCGAACGTTGCGTCGAGCTTGACGTGGCGGGCCAGGTCCGAGAGAAAAATAGCCGCGCCCTTGAGCACTCCGACGAAAATGATCGACTGTCCCTTAAAGTCACGCGTGATTTGCGCACCCATTTCGCTCACTCGTTTGGCGATTTCTTCCCGCGAAATCAGCACTTTGAGGTCTGCCATGGCGATTCATATTAAACTAGCGGGGTCATTGCGGGAAGAAGCTCGGCATTCAATACGGATCGAGGACTTTCATGGATCTCAAAGGCATCAAGCTCACCTGGCTGGGACACGCGACGTTTCGCATCGAAACTCCGGGCGGAAGAACTGTCATCATCGATCCCTGGATCATGGGCAATCCCATGTGCCCGGAGGCCGACAAAAAAGTAAGGAAGGTCGACGTTCTACTGTGCACACACGGTCACGGCGACCACATCGGCGACGCCGTGGAGATTGCCAAGCAGCACAATCCTGTGGTCGTCGGCATCCCGGAACTGGCGCGGTGGCTGGGTAAGAAGGGCGCCAAGCACGTCTCGGAGATGAACAAAGGCGGCACGCAGACCGTCGGCGATATGCAGGTCACCATGGTGCACGCAGATCACTCCTGCGGCATTCAGGATGGCGATGAACTCATCTACGGCGGCGAAGCCTGCGGCTACGTAATCGGCTTCTCGAATGGAGTGAAGATCTATCACGCAGGCGACACCAACGTGTTCGGCGATATGGCCATCATTCGCGATCTGTACTCACCCCAGATTGCCATGCTTCCGATGGGCGATCACTACACCATGGGGCCGCGTGAGGCCGCTTATGCCTGCAATCTGCTAAAACCGCAAGTCGTGATTCCCATGCACTTCGGAACTTTCCCGGTGCTGACCGGACGCCCTGCCGAATTGCAGAAGCTCGCGCCACAGGTTGAAGTCGTCGAGATGAAGCCCGGCGTTACCATCGGCTGAACACTGCCATAGCTTTGTGAAAGGGACTCGTGTGACTCAGAAAAAGATCGAACGAGCCAGTTGGCGCCACTACAACTTCACGACCACCGGCCCGGTGGATGACTATCTCTATTCCATGTTGCCCAAGCGCGATCAGGTGCTTGCGGAGATGGAGGACTATGCGACCGAGCACAAAGTACCAATCGTAGGGCCGGCCGTGGCTCGCGTTCTGCAGCAGTTGGCCTTGATGATCGGTGCCCGCACCGTCTTCGAATTGGGCTCGGCTATCGGCTACTCGACTATCTGGTGGGCGCAGGCTGTGGGCGAAAAGGGACGCGTGTTTTACACCGACAGCGACAGGAAGAACGCCGAGCGTGCCCGTGGCTACTTCGTGCGTGCAGGCATCGCCGACCGCATCCAGATTCACATCGGCGACGCGCTGGAATTTCTGTCGGAGCAGAAGCAGGAGTTCGACATCATTTTCAACGACGTTGACAAGGAAGACTACCCACGTGTGCTGCGTCTGGCCGCTCCGCGCCTGCGCAAAGGCGGATTGTTCGTTACCGACAACGTTCTATGGAGTGGGCGCGTGGCCGAGAAGAATCCAACCGACACGTACACGAGAGCGATCCTCGAATTCAACCGCAAGCTCTACGACTCAACGGAGTTTTATACGACGATCCTGCCCATCCGCGACGGCTTGGCGGTGGCACTAAAGAAGTAACGGGCCTCGACGGACGCGTTCCGCGAACAGAATTCGATCTATCTAGCACTGCTACTTCGCCTGCGGCTGGAACAACTCGGTGTCGATGGTGATATTGATGTCATCGCCAACGATGCCCGGCAGTGCGCTCACGCCGAAGTCGTTGCGGCTGATCTTCGTCGTAGCCGATGCACCGATCCGCTGGTTGCCCCATGGATCTTTGATTGCCGGCGTAGGTCCGTCCACGTCCAGCACGACTTCTTTGGTTACTCCCTTGATGGTCAGGTCGCCCGTGATCTGCAACTTTCCGCTGCCCGCCGCCTTCACCTGCTTGGAGCGGAACGTGATGGTCGGATACTTCTGCGCGTCCAGAAAACGCGGGCTGCGCAAATCCTTGTCGCGCATCTCGACGCGAGTGTCCACGGAACTCGCCTCGATGCTCGCGTCAACCGAAGCCTTGCTCGGGTCGACAGGATCGTAGACTGCCGAGCCGGACACCTTGGTGAACGCGCCCCGCACCGTCGACACGCCGAGGTGTCGCACGGAAAACTGCGCCGACGAATGATTGGGATCGATCTTCCACGTTCCGGCCTGAGCCACGGCCGACGCGGCGAGTGCAAGAGCAGCAACGAACGTTAATAGGAAACGAGACACGACGGGGATTCTCCTTGATGGCAAGGTAGTTGATCTACTTTATATGGATTTGACGGGCAGGGCCAACAGGTCGTCAACCAAGCCGACTTCCTTCTGCAGAAAGGGTTCGGCAAACGTCACGCCGCCCAGCATGCCATAGAAGCGGGCCATGGCTTCCACGCGCGAGCGGATTTCCTCGCGGGCAGGGAACAGGTCCTTGCCCGCGTCCTGATCGCTGAACTGGGACTTGTAAGCCAGAATGGAGGCAAATTTCTCTTCAAACTGTTCGCTGATGTCCACAACAAACGTGGGACGAATGTCATAGTACAGCGTCGCGTAGACGATCTTGAATGGGCGATGCGGAGGAAGTGGGCTGCCTTGGCTAAGACCCGAAGTGGTTTGGCTGACAGCTGACGGCTGAGAACTGAGGGCAAGTCTCGCCAGCCCCGCCAGAAAGCAAGCCTCATATCCCAGAACCGACGCGGTATAGTGATCCGGATGACGGCCCTTCCAGTAGGGCAGGATCACCACGCGCGGCCGCGTTTCCCGGATGACGCTGGCGACCTTCAGCCGATTCTCCCATGTGTTCTCGACACGCCCGTCAGGAATATCGAGCGCCCTCCGCCAGCTGACACCAAGAGTCTTCGCGGCGTCGTCGGCCTCGCGGGCGCGGTCTTCTGCGGTGCCGCGCGTGCCCATTTCGCCCTGGGTCAGATCGAGAATGCCGGTGTGCTGGCCTCGTTGCGCCGCCTTCAGCAACGTGCCGCCGCAAGTCTGCTCCACGTCATCGCGATGCGCCGCGATGGCGAGAATGTCGAGAGAGGAGGAAAGCATGAATCTGGAAGCGTACTAGTATGCTGGGGCAACGCGCAACCGCCCGGCGACCGCAAGCCGACACGCAACCGCATAACGGGAAAAAACGGGAACCGGCATCCTTGCATCTACGTACTCAGCCCCAAGGAGGACTATGGGCATACGCACAATCTTCCTCAACAGCAGGGAACTGCGCTCCGGCTGGCGCCTGCTGATTTTCATCGTCCTCTTCATGGGACTCGGCCGCGGTCTTAGATTTCTGCTGGAACACGCGAACCTGCCTGAGTACCACGGCCTGAATGCCATGGACCTGATCATCAGCGAAGGCGGCACGCTGCTGGTCTCGATGATCGCGACCGCGATCATGGCGCATTTCGAGCATCGCCCGCTTACGGTTTACGGCATTCCGCGCCTGCGCGATCTGTTTGGACGGTTGTTCTGGGCCGGCGCAGTTTGGGGTGCGGCGATGCCCTCCACGATAATTCTGCTGATTTTTCTAGCCGGCGGCTATCGCGTGCACGGGCTGAACCTGCAAGGGGCGGAGATGCTCAAATTTGCGAGTCTCTGGCTATTTGCGAACCTGCTGATCGGAATGAGCGAAGAAATCACATTCCGTGGCTACTTCCTGTACACGCTCTCTGACGGCATTGGCTTTTGGGCTGCGGCCTTGTTCAACGCCATCGGCTTTGGCGCACTCCATTATTTCTTGAAGCCATTCGAGCGCTGGGAGGACTGGGTTTCGGTGACGCTGATTACGATTTTCATCACACTCGCGCTGCGGCGTACCGGCAGCCTGGCCTTCTCCATCGGCATGCACGCGGCTTTCGATTTCATGTTCATTTACGTTTACTCGGGAAGGAATGGCGGCGACTTCGCCGTCGGCCGCCTGCTGAATGCGGAATTTCCCGGTTCGATCCGAGTCACCGGCGGGATGCTCGGACCAGAGGCAAGCTGGTTCTGTTTTCTGGTGACGATCGTGGCGATCATCGCGCTGCACTTCAGGTATCGGGAAGCGAAGTGGCCGGTGCTGGCGAAAGATTAGCCGCGCGAAGGGTTAGCGCGCAAAAGAATAGGCGCGCAAAAGAAACGTTTCGTTAGTCCAGATTGCCCTGCTCGAGCACGACATTCTCGCGCACGATCAGCCGATGCGCGGCCATGTCTTTCAGAGTCGGCAGCACGCGGCTCACGTGTTCGTCCGTGTCCACGAAAATGACGATGACCGGCAGTTTGCCGCCTGCTTCGACAAGATGCGCGGTCTCCACGCGATGCCGTCCCAGGAATCCGGCTACCGCGTGCACTGCCGTCGCCGCGTACACGTTTTCCTTGCGCAGGTAGTTGAGAATCTCCATGTGCAGCGGCCGGTGGTGCCACTGATCGGCTTCGTTCAGATAGATGGTGACCTGCACCGCCATATCGTGGGCCATTCTACACCGCCCGCGCCACGGCCATGCCGGCGAGCGCCCCGCCCAGACACAGAACGTTGTTGGCAAAAATGTTGGTTAGCATCAGGGCCCACTGACCCTGCTCGAAATAGGCCATCGTTTCAAACGCGTAACTCGAGAATGTGGTAAATGATCCGCAGAAGCCCACCACCACCAGCAGCCGCCAGCGCGGATCCACCAGCGCGCGCTCGGTCGTCCAGATGACGAAGAAACCCACAATAAAGCTGCCCACGATGTTGATGACGAGCGTGCCGTAGGGAAAGATCGAGCCGAATTCTTTCGCAGCGAAGCGGCTCACAAGATACCGCAGGTTGGCGCCGACAATGGCGGCTACAGATATGGCAAGGAAGTCTTTCACGATGGAATTCTCCTGCAAAATCGAGCTTGAATTTTGTAGGAGTTATCAGCGCCGGCGCAAGCACCCAGCGCGGTTCTGGCGAACTCCATCGCCGTGACTAACTTTTACCACAGAGTGCAGAGAGCAGCACAGAGGATTACTTCTTCCGTTCCACCAGAAACCTTGCCAGCTCTTTCAGCGGCTCGGCCCGTTCGCCGAAACTGTCCAGTTCTGCAAATGCCTCGTTCACCAGCGCGTCGGCCTTGCGCACCGAAGCTTCAATGCCGAACAGCGCCGGATACGTCGCCTTCTCCGAGGCAGTGTCCTTGCCCGCGGTTTTTCCCAGCTGCTCGGAAGTCTGGGTCACATCGAGAACGTCGTCCACAATCTGAAATGCCAGACCGATCGCCCGCCCAAAGGATTGCAGCTTGGCAACTTGGCTGTCTTTCGCTCCGGCGTACAGTCCTCCGCTCACAAGGCTCGCCGTAATCAGCGCCGCCGTCTTCGACCGATGAATGTACTCGAGCATCTCCGCTGTCGGCTGCGTGTGTTCGGCCTCGAGATCGACCACCTGACCGCCGATCATGCCGTCAATCGTGCCAGTCCCGCGTGCGATCTCCTCGATGATGCGCACGCGCGCCTCTGGCGGACACTTCAGCCGCGCCAGTACCTCATAGGCCTGCGTCTGCAGTGCGTCCCCTGCGAGAATGGCGATCGCCTCGCCAAAGACCTTATGGCAAGTAGGACGCCCGCGCCGCAAATCGTCGTTGTCGAGCGCCGGCAGGTCGTCGTGGATCAGTGAATAGGTGTGCAGCATCTCGAGCGCCGCGCCAAGTTCGTCGATTCCAGCGGGCAGCGACCCGGCCACCACGCGGGCAGCCTCCATGCAGAGGATCGGTCGCAGGCGCTTGCCGCCGGCAAAAACGCTGTGGCGCATGGCCTTGTGAATCGACTCGGGCTGCTCGGTTTCGAGTGGAATCAGCCGGTCGAGGGCTTCGTCGGCGAGGCGCTGTCCCTGGTCGAGGGTGTCAGTGAGCATGAGGAGTGAGTATAACAAGTGGGCTACGACGGAGATGTGAGCAGGGTCAGGTGAACAGCAGAAAGACGTGAGACAAACAAGAAGAAGGACGCCCGCAGGCGTCCTTGAAAACGTTGGTGAATAGTTGTGCCGCGTGGCTGACTCAGGCGGCGGCCGTGCCGAGCGCCAGGGCCATGCTGCGCAAAACTGAAGTCAGCACAGTTCCCACATCATCGACCGCACAAACGTCGCTGGCACCGGCTTCAAGCGCGGCCATCCACATCTCCTCATCCGGAATGCGGTGAGTGCAGACGATCGGCAGGGCGGGAAAGTCGCGGTGCAAGTTGGCGACCTCGGTCAGCCGGCAATCCTCGATGTCGAGAACCACGACTTCGGGATGCTTGCCCGAAAGCCGCTCGCGCAGTTCCTCGCGGGACTGAATAACGTGTACCGAGAAATGAGGGCGCAACCCCAGAGCGAGATATCGCGCCACCCGTGGATCCTTCTCAAAGACAACTACACTTTGAGCCATTACAACCCCCGATCTTCAACCGTCGTCAACGGCGGACGTCAACGTTCGACTAAGGCTGCGGGTCGGGCTGGGAAAACCAAACCCCACAGACAACGATGAATTCTCAAGCCGTGGTAAGGGCGGGGCGCTTACCGGCGCGCCTGCGCTTTGTCTGACAGCGGCTCGAATGGTTCGGCCTGGAGCTTCCCGTTCTTCTTTAGCAGAATCTCGACCTTCCCTTCGGCCTGCTCCAGTTCTTTGCGGCAGGCGGAGGAAAGCTGCATGCCCTCTTCAAAGAGCGTCAGAGACTTCTCGAGCGGTACTTCTCCCTTTTCCAGTTCCTGGACAATTTTCTCCAGTCGCTGGAGGCACTCTTCAAATTTGGCCAACGGGTCTTTGCTCCTGCCTCTATTCTAATGCAACTATTTGGACGGCCTGTCTAGTCTTTTTGTGTAAATATCCACAGCCAATGGTCGTAGCTGCCCCAATTGGGAAAAGTCTGGGAAAGATCGGGGAAAAAGTCGCGACCCCTAGACTGAAGCCGCCGGCCGCGACGTCCCCAGAGCCTCCAACACATCCACCGCCGACGTATACCGGCCATTGGGCGCGCTGATCTGCGCTCCCTGGACCATCTGGCGGGCTGCAATCAGCATCTCTCGCGCAATGGCGACACCCTCCGCCCGCGCCGTCTCCGGCGTCTGTGCCCTCGCCATGCGCTCCAAGATCGAGTCCGGCACCGAAACCCGCAATTCGTTCTTCATGAATTCCGCATTGCGCACGCTTACCAGCGGCCATATCCCCGCCACTACAGGAATTCGGCAACCCTCGATGCGCCGCAGGAAAACCTCCAGCAGGCGCAAGTCGAAGACAGGCTGCGTCACCACGTACTCCGCGCCGGCCTCCACCTTGTACTCAAAGCGGCGAATCTCCTCATCCAGATCGGTGATTCCAGGGTTCGCCCCCACGCCGATCACAAAGCTGGTGCCGGTCCCGATGGGATTGCCACCCAGATCGAGCCCGCGGTTCAGCCGATGGACGATATTCACCAGGCCGATGGAGTCCACGTCGAACACGGCCGTCGCGTCGGGATAGTTGCCCATTTTCGGCGGGTCGCCGGTGATGCAGATCAGATTCCGGATGCCTACGGCCGCGGCGCCCAGCAGATCGCTCTGAATGCCGAGCACATTGCGGTCCCGGCAGGTGTAGTGCAGGATGGCTTCAATGCCCACCTCACGCTGAATCAGCAGCGACAACGCCTGATTGCTCATGCGCGCCGAAGCTCGCGGGCTGTCGGGAATGTTGACGGCGTCCACACCGACCGACTTCAGGAAACGAGCACCCTCCACTTCCTTGTCAATGTTCGTGCCCTTGGGAGGCACAATCTCGACCATCGTGATGAACTCGCCGCGCGCCAGTTTGGCGCCAAGGATGGAACGCTTCTCGAGCAGAACTGCCGGAACCGCTGTCGCCTCTGCCGGAGCAGCGGCGGCGCGAACGGCGGCAGATTTGTCCCTCGCCTCGCCCACGCGCAGCGCGGACTTCATCGTCCGGATATGCTCCGGCGTCGTGCCGCAGCATCCGCCCACGATCCGCACTCCTGCGGCCACGAACTTCCGAGCATAGCTGGCCATGTACTCAGGCGAGCACAAGTAGATGTTCCGGCCTTCCACCGAGCGTGGAATTCCGGCGTTGGGCTGGGCCGAGAGCGGCAAAGTGGTCAGGGCACGCACGCGCTCCATTGCGTCCAGCATAGCTACCGGGCCCACGCTGCAGTTACAGCCAATCACGTCCGCTCCCCACTCCACCAGCTTGGGCACGAAGGTCTCCGGATCGGAGCCGTCTAGAGTGTTGCCGTCCTCGTCGATCGTGACTTGGGCCACGACGGGCATCGAGGCATTGACTTCCTTGGCCGCCATCAAGGCCTGGTGGATCTCGTCGAGGTACCCGAACGTCTCCAGAATCAGGAGATCCACTCCGCCTTCCAGCAGGGCTTCGATCTGCCCGCGAAACGCGTCACGAGCCTCCTCGAACGATGTTTTCCCCAGTGGTTCAATTCTCGTCCCCAAAGGGCCAACCGATCCCGCGACCCAGACATCGAAGCTCTTGGCGGCCTCGCGAGCGAGTCGGGCGCCGGCGCGGTTGATCTCGCGCACCTTGTCGGCGAGGCTGTGCCGGGCCAGGCGGAAAGAGTTCGCACCAAAAGTGTTGGTTTCGATGATTTCTGCCCCGGCCTGCAGATATTCGTGATGAATTCCGCGAATCAGGTCCGGTTGCGAGACATTCAGCTCGTCGTAGGAGCGGTTGATGAAGATGCCCTTGCCGTACAGCAACGTCCCCATGGCTCCATCACACAGAATGGGGGATTGCTTAACGCGGGTCAGAAAGTCAGCGGTCATATATTGTTGAGAATACAGGATGAGTAACGGTCCGCGCACCTGGTTATGGCAAAGCAGGCCAACCGAAAGTGTGCAGGCAGTCAGCCAGCGCTCGGCATGGTTTTCACGGCGAGGCGCGAACGGGTTCGGGGGTCTGCTATAATCCGACATTTCGCAATTAAATATCTGTTTTTCATGTTCTTAGGAGCCTGCCGTTTGAAGAGATCCTTCTTCGCTCTTGCCGCCGGTTTGGGGGTCAGCGTGTGCCTGTTTGCCTGCCGGACTACCATCCCCAACACCACCACCGGCGTAGCTCCCAATGGACAGCTTACGCGAGTTCTGGCGTCGCAGAGTGTCAGTTCCGCCACCACTTTCGGCGGTTTGGACGTCATCGACGGCTGGATCGATGTCCTGATCAGAACTCCTCCCTTGAGCGCTGGAGTCGAACCCGGACTCATGGCGATTTCACCGGGCAGGAGCCAGGTAGCGGCTTTTGATCAATCCTCGAACAATGTGTACGCCTTCCTTACGTCCACGGAAAAAGCTGAGGGGACTGTCCAGCTCACAGGACTCACTTACAGCATGGTGATTCCCACCGAAGCCCCGTTCGGCTACGCCGCCGTTCCCAGCGCCTTTGTCACTGGCCACGACTTCATCGGGGCCGTCGAGGTAATGAATCTTATGCCACCTGGTGGCCTCAACGACACGATCGCGGTGACGAATGCGCAGACGGTGGTCTCGAACTCGACCGGCACCGAACTTCTGGTCTTCAGCAATGATTCCGATGCCATGACCGTGCTCTATCCCGGAAACGCAAGTCCTCCCGTCGATACCAGCTGTAT
>JASHPH010000014.1 GCA_030038255.1 Candidatus Sulfotelmatobacter sp.
TTCCACTAGTTGGGTTTCCACATCTCGGACACCGCGAAAGGTGGGCCAACCGGTCCGTCGGTCAGTCCGCGTCGTTGTGCGTTGGGCAAGCTACCAGAGTATCAAGCTCAGATTTCTGAGGAAACGATGCTCTATCGAAACAAAATCGCGTCTCATATCCGTTCCCCGCTAGGTCTTGGTACCGCAAAGTTCCCAAAACGCCCTTTTGAATGATTCCATGGGGTGCGTGCATTCCCTCAGACGATCCTAAATTGCAAGTGTAGTTGCGACTGTCACCGGGGGCGAGCATGAGATTTGTTTCGTAGTTCAGAAAATTGGTCAGCACATCTTCTGGTTTCCTGCCGTTCTCGACATAGGTGGCACACGCTGCATCCAGTCTTATATGCAGAGCCGGGTTTGGCGGGATTGCGCGCACCTCGAACGTCACTTGGGCTCCATCCTTCGATAGCCCGCCAAAATGGACTGCCACAAACCCCCGACGTGCCGTCGACAGCGATTTGTAGGCTATCTTAGCGTTCCACGTTCCTAGCGACACGCTCGCGATCAGCGCAAGTAGTGAGATTCCGAGGGACCACCTCTGTAGCCCAATCTTTCTCTCTTCCCTGAGATCCTCGAAGTCCTTGCGCAGTTTCTGTTCGCGTTTCTCTTGATCCGCCTTGAGTTGTGCCAAGAACTCCTCTACCTGTGCCTGGTACGGAAACCGCGGCGGGATTGACATAGCCTGACCTCCTCTTGATCTTCCCGATGTCGTTAGCACAGCGTTCCGGGCTTGCTTAAGGCTTTGTCTTGTGCGCTGCGAGCAGAAACCCCGAGACGATGCCGATAAGTTGAACTGCTGAGCGCGCTTCTTGGTCGGTTACGTTGGAGAGCCAAGGTCGGCCGTGCCCTGTCCCTTCTTTTCTTTATTCCGTAACGCGTTGACGGCGCATCCGGCTTCGTACAGAGCCCTTTCCAAGCGCCGCTGCGGTGGTTCATTAGGCTGAGCGGGCGTTTGCGGCGTCGCGAGGCCCAGCATGGTAAACGCTTGCCCAAGAAGCGTTGGGAAGTTCGCCTGATGCGAATAGCCGCCGTACCTTTCGGAAATCACGTGTGCAGCAGTCGCTTCTAGAAGGTCTTTCCCGGTGCCGACGACAAGCGCCGCATCCTCGCTGCCGCGTCGGGCCCGGCGCACGTACGCCTCGAGAGCTCCGGTGAGTTGAGGCCCGGAGAGTGTGTCGATGACGATAGGTCCCAGTTCACCGTCCGGTGACAGCGCGTATCCTTCCGCGCGAAAAGCTTCGGCCGCATCCTCGATTGCTTCCTCACCGATGAAGTTGGGAGACCCTTTTCGAAATCCCCCGCATCCCCTGATGTGAGCGATGAGGCCAGCGACGAAGATCTCCGCGTTGTCCGGTGCATTCTCAAGCGCCCAGCTGAGGACAGCCCTGATGCGCTTCGCCTTGCCGACCACCATCCCCTGCGATGAGGGATCGCCCGCTGAGAGGCCGGCCTGTTTGATGCGGAACTCGATTTCAGAGTGGCTGGGATCTCGTCTTTCGGACTGCGCATCGTCTACGAGGCGAGCGACTGCCACAATGATCGCGTCGTTTACTGGCGCTCGCTGCTTCTGACCCGAGCTTGTCGCCACGATCGTCTCTCCTTGCAGAAAGTCAAGAGGGCACGGCGTTCGCCGTGCCCCCTCACAGCTTGCATCCTCGAATTGCCTACGACTTGTTGACCTCAGCGGCTAAAGCCGTCTGAGGACGGTTCTTGTTTCGGCACCCTTCGACTCCACCTCGTTGCATCGGGGTCGCTAAGGGCAGGCTCAAGAACTGAAGTCGTGCCGCTCCCAAACCTTGGCCGACCCACGCGAATGACACGCACAAATCAGGCCTTTCGGTCCCACAAACCAATGGGCAAATGGTATGAAATCGCGCTTACCGTATTCGTACCTGAAACGGAGAGCACAGCGGTAGTCGCCGGCATGATCGGCTCTTCTGTGTGCAAATGCGGCATGTCAAATTCACTTCGATGGTCGAGAATACACAGGCCAGCCATCAGCAGAATCGTGCATGCCGCCACCCTCTGTTGTAAAGTACCGAGCCAAACCTCCATTGCAACCCCCTAGCTACAGCCGCTCGTGCTCCCGCAGCTCATGCAGCGGTAGCAGCTGCCGTTGCGCGTCATGATGGAGCCACAGAAGCTGCAGCTGGGCGCGTCGCCGAGATCGACGCTGCTCGACAGCGCGTCGGCGGCGTGGACGGAGCCAGACCCCTGGCCTCGGACCTCGGACTTCGGACCTCCGGCGGATGCTGTACCGTTGACTTCGGCAGCGCCCTCAAGCTGAGGGCTGACGCCTGCGGTCCGCGGCCTGAGATTCTCGAACAGCAACTGCTGCTGGCCGGTGAGGAAGCGCATCTGCAGCCAGCGGAAGATGTAGTCCATGATCGACTTGGCGTAGCCGATCTCGGGGTTGCCGGACCATCCGCTGGGCTCGAAGCGGGTGTGCGCGAACTTTTCGCAGAACAGTTCGAGTGGGACGCCGTGTTGCAACGCGATGGAGACGGCGAGCGCGAAGCTGTCCAC
Source organism: Candidatus Sulfotelmatobacter sp. (assembly GCA_030038255.1). Classification (GTDB taxonomy): domain Bacteria; phylum Acidobacteriota; class Terriglobia; order Terriglobales; family Acidobacteriaceae; genus Sulfotelmatobacter. The sequence goes on from JASHPH010000014.1 coordinate 2,566, forward strand.
CAGGCCGGAGACGGTCGATCCCTCTTTGGCCATCGTGATGAACAGTTCGCCAGGCTTGCCGTTGGGATAGAGGCCGACGGTGATGTAGCCCTCGTGATCTCCGACTTTGAATTTGTGCGTCACCGACATGCGCTCTTCCTTGAGCTTGTGGCGGACGGCCCGGGGAGGGCCATCCGGATTCTCTTGTTCGCGAAGCTGGTCGAGGGTGGGAGCCGGTTCCTTACCGGAAGAAGCTGTCTTTGTTCCCGCCGCCGAAAGCGGCTGGGCCTTCTTGCATCCGTCGCGATAGATGGCGACCGCCTTCAGGCCGAGCTTCCAGGCCTGGAGATAGGCGTCCATAATGTCTTCGACGGTGGCGCTCTCGGGAAGATTGACGGTCTTCGATATAGCTCCGGAGATAAAGGGTTGCGCCGCGGCCATCATGCGGAGATGGCCGAGGTAGTGGATCGATCGCGTGCCCTTGGCCGGCTTGAAGGAGCAGTCGAAGACGGCGAGGTCATCTTCTTTAATGTGCGGCGCGCCTTCGATCGTCCCCGTCGCGTCGATGTAGCTGACGATGGCGTCGGCCTGCTCGTGCGTGTAGCCGAGCTTGAACAGCGCCGTGGGCACGGTGTTGTTGACGATTTTGATCATGCCGCCGCCGACGAGCTTCTTGTATTTCACGAGCGCCAGATCGGGCTCTATCCCGGTAGTGTCGCAGTCCATCATGAAGCCGATGGTGCCGGTGGGGGCAAGGACGGTGACCTGGGAGTTGCGGTAGCCGAATTTTTCGCCGTGGGCGAGGGCTTCGTCCCAGCAGGCTTTGCTGGCTTCGTAGAGGTTGCCGGGAACGTTTGCCTTGTTGATGCCGTTCACCGAGGCGCGGTGCATGCGGATGACGTCGAGGAAGGGCTCGCGGTTGATGTACCAGCCAGGGCAGGCTCCGCCGGGCATGACTGCGGAGCTTCGCTCCGCCTGGACAGCCGAGGCGGCTGTCCCTGCATGAGCAATGCCAGCGCTGAGATTTGTTTCAGACAGGGTTTTCCTGGTTGCTTCGGTGGCTGGGGCCAGCGGTTCGCACTGTTCGGCGATTCGGGAGGACTGCAGATAGGCTTCGCCGCACATGATAGCGGTAACGCATGCGGCATAGTCGCGGCCGGCGTCGGAGTCGTAGGGGAGGCCGGCGGCCATGAGCAGCGCGCCCAGGTTTGCATAGCCGAGGCCGAGCGGGCGATAGTCGTGCGAGTTCGCCATGATCGCCTGCGTGGGGTAGCCGGCGTTGTCGACGATGATCTCCTGCGCGGTGATGAGGATGTCGACGGCGTGACGGTAGGCCTCGACATCAAACGTGCCGTTGGGAGCGAACTTCAGCAGGTTCAGGCTGGCCAGGTTGCAAGCCGAGTCGTCGAGGAACATGTATTCGCTGCAAGGATTGCTCGCGTTGATGCGCGCCGTGTTCTTCGACGTGTGCCAGCGGTTGACCGTGGTGTCGTATTGCATGCCGGGATCGCCGCAGTGCCACGTGGCTTCGGAAACTTTGTGCAGCAGGTCTTTGGCTTTGTAGGTCTTGACGACCTTGTGGTCCTGCACGGTGCGGGTTGAGAAATCGGTGTCGCGGACGACAGCGTACATGAAGTCGTCGGTGACGCGGACGGAATTATTGGCGTTCTGGAAGAAGATGGAGGAGTAGGCGTCGGAGTCGGGATGCGAGCCGTCGTATCCCATCGCGACGAGGGCGTGGGCCTTGGCTTCCTCTTTCGTCTTGCACTCGATGAAGTCGATGATGTCGGGGTGGTCGACGTTGAGGATGACCATCTTCGCGGCGCGGCGCGTTTTGCCGCCGGACTTGATGACGCCGGCGAAGGCGTCGAATCCTTTCATGAAGCTGAGCGGGCCGCTGGCGGTGCCGCCGCCGGAGAGCGTTTCGGTCGAACCACGCAAGGGCGAAAGATTTGTGCCCGTGCCGCTGCCCCACTTGAAGAGCATGCCTTCGGTCTTGGCCAGAGTGAGGATCGAATCGAGGGAGTCTTTGACCGAGTTGATGAAGCAGGCGGAGCACTGCGGCTTTGTGTATCCGGTAACGCCAAATTCGACCTGCTGTGTCTGTGCGTTCCAGTGCCAGTTCTGACCGTCAGAGTTGGGCTCGATTCGGTCGCAGCCCACGTTGAACCAGACGGGCGAATTGAAGGCGGCGTACTGGCGGACGAGGATGTGGACTAGCTCGTCGTGGAAGGCGGCGCCGTCTTCGGGAGTGCGGAAGTAGCCCTGGGCCATGCCCCAGTCGCGGATGGTTTCGGCGACGCGGGCCACGAGCTGGCGGACTCCGGTTTCGCGCTCGGGCGTGCCGAGTTTGCCGTGCAGGTATTTCGAGGCCACGATGTTGGTCGCGGTCATGGACCAGTCTTTGGGGACTTCGACGTCTTTCTGCTCGAAGATTACGTTGCCCTGAGCGTCGGTAATCTGAGCGGTGCGGAGCTCCCATTCGACCTCGGAATACGGAGAGACGCCCGGTTTGGTAAAGAGGCGGCGGAACTGCAGGCCCGGGGCCTTCTTTTTCTGAAACTCGGAACCGGGGGTCTTCTGAGCCTCAGACGACCTCGACGGGGCGGCGGATTCGGAAACGGTAGTGGTTTTGGCTTCAGGCATCTTGATTTCGGCCATCAGGGGCTCTCCTAATTAGATTCTATGCGTGTTGCGTCCGATTCGACGCGGGCCAGCGGGCGGCGGATCGGGTGGAACAGTTTCCTAACGAAATATGCCGTCCCTACGGGACTTGTTGTTCTCCAAACTGATCTACCCAGGACTTACGTCCTGGGCTAACACATGTCGCCCCTTCGGGGCTCTCGATCAGAAACCGGAGGGAAAGGGCGACCTCGGCGCTACGCTGGCTTCGGTGATCTCCAGCGAGGACGCGAAGTGGGCGCCGATGCCGCTGGCTTTTTCGGCGGAATTGGCGATCCACTGGTTCAGAGCGCTCGCGATCGAGCGACGCTGGGCCGCGTCCTCGATGACGACGTAGCGAATGAAGTAACGTCCGGAGAGCAGCCGGTCGCGCAACGGATTCTGCCGCGACAGCATGCGGTCGAGGACGAACGCCATATCGTCGTCTTCGAAGAAGTGGGTGACGGCGAGCATGAGGCGGGCAGAGCCGCCTTCTGGCTTCAGGCTCTCGGCTTCGGGCTTCGAGCCTCGCGCTCCCTCAGCGGCTAAAGCCGCGTCATTCAAGGCCATCCTTTCGGCACGACTGAAGTCGTGCCCTTCCCGGTTTGTGCCCAAGGTCGCAATCTCCTCGGCCAGGGCGAAGACGCCGGGCTGGCTGGGGACAAACAGGAGGCTGTGCAGGGACTCGCAGCGGAACCAACGCGACCAGCGAAGGCGGCGGTAATCGACGGGGCGATCGAAGCCGTACCGGGCCAAAGATTCCGAAACCAGACGGGTTAAAGCTTCCACTGCGGGCTCCTTGGATATTGGATAACTGTTACGGTTCTGTCAGAGAGGTCCCTCGCTCTGCTCGGGATTTCGGCGCGCGACTCAGACGCCGCGCAACCGCCTCAACTTCCATTGCGGGCTCCTAAATACCGGTCCTAAACAATGGCGACAAGACTCCCCGCCGACTGCTTTGCAGGTCTTGCCCGCGCACTCCATTTCTGACTTGCTGTCGCCCCCGGGGGAGGTCGGGAACGGCCACCGCACCTACCTGGCTTCGGCGCTCGCTGCGGGGACGGCGAAGCGCCTGAAACCCTACTTTTTGTTGAGGTTTTGAGCGCCGGGCTTACGAATCCGGAAGCCCGGGTGCCGCTACCTCTTGCTGGTGGCGGAGGGCGCCAAGTCACCTCTGGCCTGACGCCGCGCCGCTGTTTTCTTCACTCCCTACAGGAATTCCATCCCATTCCCGTGAGCTGGAATTCTTATGCTTGGGAATGCAAACTTACTCCTGCCGATTGTGCCTGTCAAGAGGGAAACACAATAGGTTGTATCCCTAGCA
>JASHPH010000184.1 GCA_030038255.1 Candidatus Sulfotelmatobacter sp.
ATTCCGTAGGTCACTAACCTTCCGTCCCCGTTTAGGGTGTCTATCCAATGAGCATACGGTGAAAGCCCATCTGAAGATCGTGCAGCGACAGTACAGGAAGGGAGTGCGGCTGTCTCCGTTGTCAATTAGTGAAACATCCCGATTTCACTCCGTCGAAAGACACAGCATAACTCTTTGAAATCAACGAACCTTCGGCAGGGCGTCTTAGAACTTGCTACGCCGACTCCAAAAGAGCATTCCCAAGCGGTTTATCACGCCTACTGAATTCGGCGAGCGTTACCGACTCGACCGGCGTACGGTCGCGCGAGTGTTAGCCATGAAGAACATCCGCACGATTACGATTCCTAGGGGCAAAAGGAACCACACGCTCATAGATCTCCAACAACTGCACGAGCCTCCTACGGTACCTGGGAAAGTCTTCAGTCTGAAAACCGCTGCTGCCGCGATCGGCGTATCGGCAGAAGCCCTTAGTAGCCTGCGAGCATCTGGCGATTTCGAAGTCAAGTGCCTTAAATTACTTGATGGTTGGAATACGCCGACAGCTTTGCGAATTTCAGAACAGTCGATCACGAGGTTCAAAGAGAAATACGTGTCACTCGCGTCAATAGCGCGTGAAATCGGGACCAGGGCGAGCTTCCTCATGGGACATTGCGCAGCAACACACATTCCCATGGGTGTCGTCCCGTCTAACGTATCAAGGCACGCGTTTGTTCACCTAAAAGATCGAAGTGCGGTGTTGTCTTTTCGGCCGGCGCGGTGGTGGAATCAACAACGATCTGCGGAACGAAAGCGACGACTCACGGCAAAGGAGCGGGACCGGATCAAGGTTCTGCACGAAGTGAAGCAAGGCCATATAACCAAGAAGCAGGCAGCGGTCGAGCTGGGGCTTAGCGTGCGACGGGTGCTCCAACTGCTGGTGCGCTGGCGAGCGGGTGACGATAACCCATTGCGGCATGGGCCGCGCGGGGCGACCGTCGAACCGCAAAACGCCGGGAAGCGGTGAAACGGCGAGCCGTGGAACTATATCGGGAGAAAAGGTAGGCGAAGCTGTGAATGACTACGGGAACCGCAAACGGAGAAATGGTTGTATTGGGCTGTAGTTAGCGCCTGGATGGTCCCACTCGGAAGTTAACCACTCGAAAGGAGCACCACAGGTGAAGACCACAGGTGAGAAATTTCGGGTTGTTTTGGTCAAGTTGCTGAAAAGGCGGGCAGCACTCACGTTCCTTGCAGGGTCGACTCCAAGCCTTTTCAGGGCTATGGTCAAAATTTCACGAAAATAGTACAACATGCGGCGTGAATTTCGTGTTTTGGGGTGTTCGGATTTCAGCTTTTCTGGTCTGCTAGGCCGTAATCCCTTGAATCTCCACTCGTCTGAGTTTCACGTTTCATGCACACGCACAGTCGGCGGAGTCTTAGACACCTTCGCGCTCGAGGGCACCCGCGCTACACAATCGGGCTTCGAAGAAATCCTCTACCCGCATGAGAATCTCGGGCGCGCTCTTCGATTCGTAGATTTCCTTGCGCAGGTGGGCACCGCCGGGGACGCCGTGAGTGAACCACGACGCGAACTGTTTCATCTTGCCGACGGCGTCGGGCAGTTCTTCTTCGATCAGCATCTGGAAGTAGGTGCGGATCATCTGGTAGCGGTCGGCTTCGGAGGGCTCGTCGTAGCGGCAGGTGTAGCCCCGGACGCATTCGTCCGGGGCGGCCGAAGGCCGTGGTAATTCCTGAGTAGACGGGACACCGTTGCAAACTGTCGAGCTGCCCTCGATCGGGCGGAGGAATGCCTCCGCCCCTACACGAGCATCTCTGATCCCCGAGCAATACTGCTCGATCTGGCGGAAGATCCACGGATCTGACGGCGCTGTGCGGCCGATCATTACAGCGTCGCAGCCGGTCTGCGTGATCATGGCGCAGGCGTCTTCCGGAGTGCGGATGTCACCATTGCCGATGACGGGAATCTTCACCGCGTCTTTGACGGCGGCGATCCACTCCCAGCGCGCGTTGCCGCTGTATCCCTGCTCGCGCGTGCGGGCGTGCAGTGCCACGGCACACAGGCCGCAGCTCTCGGCCATCTTCGCGAGTTCGACGCAAACAATTTCTTCGTCGTTCCATCCCGCGCGGAACTTGACGGTGAAGGGAATCTTCACCGCGGCGCGCACGGATTCGAAAATCCTGCCGATGGCGGGCAGATCGCGCAGCAGGCCCGACCCGCCGTTGCACTTGACGACTTTTTTCGCGGGGCAGCCCAAGTTGAGATCGACGAGATCGAAGCCCAAGCCCTCGACCATGCGCCCGGCTTCGGCCATCACCTGCGGATTGCTGCCGAAAAGCTGCGCGGAGATCGGGTGCTCGTCTTCGTAGAAGTGCAGGTAGCGCTGTGCTTTCTTGTCTTTGGCGCGGAGAACGCCATCAGCCGACGTGAATTCGGTCATGATGAGGCCGCATCCGCCGAGGTTGCGGATGAAACGGCGGAAGACGGTGTCAGTCACTCCGGCCATGGGAGCGAGGACCGTGGCCGGAGTGATTCTCACGTTTCCGATGGACAGACGTGCCGGGACAGGCTTCAGCGGCGGCTGTTCGCGGGCAGGAGTGCCCGCCCCACACGTACCTGAGCTATCCCAGAATTTGCGCATTGCTGAAAATGCCACCTAGCGGCTAAAGCCGCGATCAGGAGCACCGCTTTTTCGCAGCGCTGGAAGCGCTGCGCCACCCAAAACAGATGTGCTCTTCCTGGTCGTGCCTCCCAGCAACCGTCGGCTAGTCCTGCGGCCCGGGAATCCCTTTCCATTTTAGTAGACGGGAGCAAATGAAAAGCCCCCCGCTGAAACGGGGGCTGGATTCCTGTTCGGTCCAATCCGCGGCGGCGGAGTTACTTCTTGGCCGTCTCGGCCTTGGCGTATTTGCGGCGGAAGCGCTCCACGCGGCCGGCGGTGTCAACCAGCTTCTGCTTGCCGGTGAAGAACGGGTGGCAGTTGGAGCAGATTTCGACCGAGATATCGCCCTTGTGAGTGGAGCGGGTCATGAAGGTGTTGCCGCAGGCGCAATGCACGCGGACTTCGTGGTATGCGGGATGAATGGCTGCTTTCATAGTGAGTTTGGACCCTCGAATCTTGGTAAACGGTAAACGAGGCTTGGTTCGCCCAAGGTTATCCGGCGGGTTCCCAGCTCAATTCCGAGTACTTGATTTTACCGGATTCGCAAAGGATTCGCCAGCGGGCTGTCCCGCTCAGACCTCGCTCAGAACTTGAACTGGTACGACACTTTCACGAAGAACTGGCGGCTGTCGTTCATCAAGCCGGTGGGGGTGTTCGCGATGAGGCCGGTGAATGGATCCGGGGCGAGGTTGCGGTTCAGGTTTTGCAGGTCGCTGTTATAACCGATGTAAATTGCCGTGCCGGGGTGCACGAGGTAGGTGATGAGGAAGTCGGCGTTGAATTCTTTTGCTGTGGTCAGGTACGTGTAGGGCGACGAAGTATAGGGAGACGTTGTGCTCGGAGTGCCCGCCAGCAGGCCGTTGTATTGCAGAATGACGCGGGCAGAAAGCTGCGGCGTGAATTGCCAGTTCCATTTGCTGCGGATGATGTGGTCGTTGAAGATGCCGCGGCCTAAACCGGGGTATTGGGGTTGCTCGAAAAGGTAGGCGGCATTGGTGGCCCGTAGGCGATCGAAGAGATAGGTGTTCTCAATTTTGAGAGGCTTGATGGGACGAAATATCAGAGAGACCTGGGCGCTGTCCTGGCGCGCCAGAAAGGGCATGTTGTAAGGGGTGGAGCGTGCTGGCGGTACATCGGGGATGGCCACAAAATTGCCATCGTCACCCCAGGTGTAGTTCGCAGCGACGGTTGCGAATTTCAGATATCGGGTCTGGATGCTGATGCCAGAGTTGCGCTGGTGGTAGTCGTGATCGCCTGGGTTTGGTGGTGAACAAAACAACGAGTAACCGAGGAAACAAAAATCCTGCGGGCGCAGGCGCTCACGGTTCTCCTCATAGGGCCGGAGGAAGATGAATGTCTGGCCTCGTCCCTGAATCGACAGATAGGGAAAATAGTCGGTGTCGAGGCGCAGACCTGTGTGATCAAAGTCGTAACGGGCGACGAGCGACGGCCCCCAGCTCAGGATCCATCCTTTCCTGGGGCGAAAGCGGTAGCGGGCTTCCTGGATAGTTTCACGAATGTCCACGCGATTGATGAAGCCGGGAACAGAGAGGAATCCCCGCGTGATGTCATTGTAGGTGCCCTCGTAGTTGAAGTGCAGACCGTCGCGCACGAGGTAGAGTTTTTCCGCCGGGCCGGCATAGTAGTCGCCGTTACCGACGCTGCCGGAACTGAATGGAGTGAGATAGGTTTCGCAGTTGTTGGCGGAGTAGATGGGGCTGAGGGGATTGCCGAGGATGTTGCTGGAACTCTCGACGGCCTGGCCTTCGAGAGTCCAGTTTCGGTTGAACTTGAAGCGAGAGTCGACGCCGCCGATGCGATTGAACTCATTCGTCGACGGGCATTCCCAATCGGTGTAGAGCGCGCCAATACTCGACTCGCGGAAAATGTCCCGGCTGGCGCGGGCGATGGTGAAGTAGGAACGAACACCGGAGATGGGGCTGGAGTTGGGCACGGACAGGCCGGGGCTGCGGTCGTCCGATGTGATGAGGCCGATGGAGTAAGGGCCGTCCTTGCCGGTGAGGCGGATTCCGGCGGACGGATCGCCGATGTTGCGGGTGAAGAACAAATCCATCGGCGTGCGGAAGAAATCCTCGTTCTCGAGAAAGAACGGGCGCTTCTCCGGGAAATACACGGCCCAGCGCTGATTCACCGTGATTTGCGGATCTTCGGATTCGACCTGGCTGAAGTCCGGGTTGGCGGTCAGATCGAGGACGAAATGATCGTGCAGGACGAACTTGGCGTCCATGCCGGGCTGCCCCTGCAAGGTAGCGTTCTGAAAGTTGGGATTGGTGGGGTCAAGAGTGCTAAGCGCTCGGTAGCTGCGCAGCAAGCCGTAAGGAATCAGTTCGATGTCGCGGCCGGGGGAAATTCCTTCCAGACCGTATAGCGTCGCGGCCTGGCCCAGACGGCCCTGAATCTTGCGCGAAATATAGGGCCAGAAGGAGTCTTCATTCTTACGCTGGATCCCCCGATAGAGAATGATGCCCCACACCTGCTGTTTCGTCGGTGGGAAACGCAGGCTCTTGAAGGGAATGGCGATCCAGACGACGAAGCCCCGGTCGGTGACCTTGCCGCGCGAGCTCCACACAGTGTCAAAGGATGTGTCGAAGTTGCCATTCACCTCGGCGCGCGCTGCTTCCGTCCAAATGGCGTCCCATTGCACGCCGAGCGGCGTGGTCTGGAAGGCGTAGGCGCGGCGGCGATCGTGAAAGGTATCGAGAATGATTTCGACCTGATCGTCATCGTAGATGTCTTCGCGGGGCGACATGCGGGCGCGCACCTGTTTCGGATCGTCGAAGCAGACGAACACAACGTAAAGATTTTTCTGGTCGTAGCCGAGATAGGCGTCGGTGGGCTCAGAAACCGCTTCGCCGTCGTGGGGGGCGCGCTGCGTGAAGCCGGTAACTTTGGCCATCTGCAACGCCGTTTCGCCTTCCGGTTCCATGGTCAGGAAGTCTTCGAGGGAGGGTGCGCGCTGCAGGCGCGGGATGGTGAGCGCCGGGGGTCCGAGTTGGGGCTGTACTGCGTCCCGTGCTGGCGTGGCCGGAGGTTGCATCTCCGCTTTGTTCTGGGCGCGAGCCGGCAAGGCCCTGATCGCTGCAACGCATAGCACCAGCGATGCAAACACACGTGTGAGTCGAAATTGTTGAAACCAGAGGCCCTGTTGCGAACGCACGCCCGCCCTCACCCAATCCTCGCCGTTGCGCGAAAAGAGGAATTGAGCAAGATACACCACGGCAGCGCCTGACAAAACAGGAAAAAGATGTTGTCCGGATTGCCGAACAAGATTCGCTAGAACAAGGTGCGCTAGAACAGCGACGCTTGCCGGCGATTGGGCGTGATCTTGAAATGCTCGTAGGCCAATTGCGTGGCGACGCGGCCGCGCGGAGTGCGATTCAGGAATCCAATCTGCATGAGGAAGGGCTCGTAGATTTCCTCGATGGCGTCGGGTTCCTCGGCCAGCACGGCGGCCAGCGTGTTCACGCCCACCGGTCCGCCCTGGTATTTTTCGATAATCGTCAGCAGAAGGCGCCGGTCGACCTCGTCGAAACCATACTGATCAACTTCCAGCATTTCGAGAGCAGCCTTGGCCGTGGGCGCATCGATCTTGCCGGCTCCACGCACTTGGGCGTAGTCGCGCACGCGTCGCAGAAGGCGGTTGGCAATTCGCGGCGTGCCACGGGAGCGCCCGGCAATTTCCTGCGCGCCGGCATCGTCGATCGCAACGCCGAGGATTTGCGCCGACCGGTCAACGATCACCTGCAGATCGTCGGGCGTGTAAAACTCCAGGCGCAGCACAATGCCGAAGCGCGCCCGCAGGGGCGAGGAAATCAGGCCCGCGCGCGTGGTTGCGCCCACAAACGTGAACGGCTTCACCACCAGCGTGTGAGTGCGCGCCGACGGACCCTGCCCGATGATGATGTCGAGCTTGTAGTCTTCAAGAGCGGAGTAAAGCAACTCTTCTAAAACTGGCTGCAGGCGGTGAATCTCGTCGATGAAGAGAACCTGTTTCTCCTGCAGGTTGGTGATGATCGCGGTCAGGTCGCCCTTGATCTGCAGCAGCGGCGCTGCGGTTGGCTGAAAATGCACTCCCAACTCGTTGGCGATGATGTTGGCGAGCGTCGTCTTGCCAAGTCCCGGAGGGCCGTAGAGCAGCACATGGTCGAGGGCTTCGCCGCGCGAACGCGCGGCCTCGATAGCCACGGCCAGATTCTCTTTCACCTTGTTCTGACCGATGAACTCGCCTAACCGCTGCGGCCGGAGCTTTAACTCAAAAGAAGAATCGTCTTCCACCGGAGCGCCCGATACCAGGCGTTCGCGGTTATAGTTCAGATTGGGATTCTTCGCAGTAGCCACTGGCGCGATACTACCAGTTCCCGGTTGCCCATCGCCAGATCGAAGTTCGCGTCGTTCCGCGGAACCGCCGCTTTCCTTGCCGTTCGGAAGTGGATTATTCAATAAGGCGTTTGGCGTTTTGTGGCTGGTGTGCGAGAATTCCGCCAAAAATTCCCGGGAGGAAAACTCAATGCTCAAGCGAATGTCCACAATTTTCTTGTGTCTGCTGATTGCAGCTGTCGGTGTGACGGGTGTGGCGCAGACGAAAAAATCTGCCGGACCTGCTCCCGACAAGGCCTACCTGCAGAAGATTTGGGACGGCTGGGCCACTTTGGATACTGCCAATGTTGCCGGGTTCTACGCGACGGGGCCGCACACGTTTTTCGACATTGCGCCGCTGAAATATGGCAGTTGGGACGAATACGAGAAAGGCTCGAAGGCCGTAATCGCGCGCTACAAGAGCGCAAAATTCACCGTGAACGACGATGTCGCAATTCATCCGCATGGGGACCTGGTGTGGGCTACAGCGACAGTCGCGAACCAAATGACGACGACGGCGGGGAAAGTGGAGATGGGCAACTTTCGCTGGACGGTGGTTTTCGAGAACGAAGACGGCAAGTGGATGATTATCCACGAACACGTGTCGGCACCGCTGCAGTAGATCGTGAGGCGCGGATCGATCACGATCGCCCCGGATTGTTCTTGTTCGTGAACCATCTCGTGAAGAACAATTTCAATTACCGCCGTAACGGCAGGTAACCGAGACATTGCTCCCGCGCCCGGGTTAATATCAGGAAAAGTGGCGGATTCCAAATGCATTTTCGTCTGGTGATCTTTGCCGCTATTGTGGTAGGCAGTATCGCCTGGGGACAGACTCGGAGCACTCCGGCCAGCAACGCGCAATCCAGCGCTCCGTCGTCGGCGTCATCTTCCGCATCCTCAGGACAACAATCCATGCCGGGCACGGACATGTCGGGGCACGACATGTCGAACATGAGAGGCATGGCGATGGACAACGACAAGGATGCTGACAGCGACGCCAGCGCTCACGCCATGCACTCCATGGAAGGCCACATGGACATGGGCCCGCACATGAAGATGACGGCGCTGCGACAGCCGAAACCGGGAGACGCAGAACGGGCGCAAAAAGTCGTCGAAGAAGCGCGCAAAGCGTCGGAAAAGTATCTGGACTATCACCCGGCGCTGGCCGACGGCTTTGAAATCTTCCTGCCCAACGTTCCGCAGAAGATGTATCACTTCACCAATTACCGCTACGGGCGGGAGGCTTTCTGGCATTTCAACCCGGAGCATCCCACGTCGCTGCTTTACGAAAAACATGGTGACGACTACAAGCTGATCGGGGTGATGTACACTGCGCCGAAGCGCCTGACTGAAGATGAGCTCGACGAGCGCATTCCGCTGAGCGTGGCGCAATGGCACGAACATGTGAACTTTTGCGCGCCTCCGGCGAACATGCCACGGGAAGAAAAACGGGAAAAGATGCTGGGGCCGAATGCGCTGTTTGGCTTGAAGGGATCAATCACCACGCAGGCAGCGTGCGACGCGGCCGGCGGACGATTCATTCCCATCGTCTTCAACTGGATGGTGCACGTCTATCCTTTCGAGAAGGATCAGGCTGCGATCTGGTCGGTGGCGCGGCAACACGGCGACGCGGACTAGATTGGTCTGTTTCAATCCCACGTCTCGCAAACGAAGCGAGACGTGGGGCACCCAAGCATCTCCTCGCCCCTTCGAAATCCCCGGCCTCTAGGTTGCGACTCCAATTTGCATCGGCCGCTGCAGACGTGTACTGATCGCCGACTTCATCACGCCGATCATTCCCATCTGGAACAGCAAGCCCACATAGGTTGCGGGCGGGAACGCGGCGCCTTGGACTTTCGGATCGAATACCTGGACCGGAGTGAGCAGAGCCAGTATCCAACCGCTGGCGTCTTCCAACGAAACGCTGGCCAAGCCGGTTAGAACGGCAGCGGCGGAGTAGTACAGACCCAGAAACAGTACTCCCTTCACGATAGGCTGACGCAGCCGCGTGAGCATGCACCACTGCAGAAAGAGCACATCACGCGTCACGAAAACCAGCACGATCACAAGACGAATTGCGGCCGATTGCAGCGTCGCAATATCGAGCGGGAGGGCGTGGTCCCACGCCAGCAGGCCCCAGATCATGAGCGCATACGCCACCACCGCGGAAATTCCGAGCCAGGGCCATGGCAAGCCATCGTCGGCGAAGACCGCGGACGCGCCGGTGGCGCGCTTGCGCTGCCAAACTTTCAAGCGCTCCTGCGGAGTCAGAGTGGCCAAGCCCATCAGGAACAGAATCAAGCCGTTCATGGCGACAGCGAACAGCGCGACGCTCTGGGCATCGCGAAACCAGCCGACTCGCCCTTCGAAGCCGCCCGAAGAGATCGGGCTGAGCAGGGCGTAGATGAGAAAGTTGAGAAACGCGGCGCACCCAATCGCCTGCCATCGCGAAAGTGGGCGAATCTCGGGATAATCGCGCTTCAGGTTGCGGATCAGCATGAGCGCCAGCCACGCACTGAACGATCCGCACAGTATCACGTTCATGAGCAGCCAGGGAACGGCGTGGCCAAAGAGAAGCGGCGTGACCCTGTGCATCGAAGAAGGATCCAGGCCAAGAAAAACAAAGATGCCGGTTAACGGACTCATTGCAGCCAGTCCGGGCAGACCGCTGGTGCGCATACCGAACATGCCAATCGTCAGCAGATACAGCGCCAGCGCCCCGATCAGACCGACCCCACGCGTGCGGCTTTCGAGCAGAGTGGAAAGCCACATGCCGCCGAGGCCGAGAAACAACGAAGTGACTGCGAGAAAAACGAACATCGAAATTACGGCGCCAAACGAAGTCCCGCCCATGAGGCCAGCGATTAAAGTGATGGGCGCGGCGCAAAGCACTGCGAAGTAAAGCAGCACAGGTTCGCCCAGAAGCTTTCCGATAAGCATTTCTGACGCAGTAAGACGCGTGGTGCGCTGAAAGTCCCACGTTTTGCGATCGCGCTCGCCCGACACCGACTGAGCGCAGGAAAACAAGGCCCAGAAAGTCAGTGCGAGGCCTTGCAGCCCGACCAGCCAACGGTAGAACAGCAGCCAGGTTCTCGTGGTGGACTCTCGCTGCAAATCGTCGAAACGCTGCTGCCATGCCTGTGTGCCGTAATTCCGCAGACCAAGGCGCGCATTCTCGAGCAAACTCTGCTCATAACTCCAGCATGCGAGGCCGAGCAGCACGCACATGACAATGACGACCGCGGCGACGGTAGTGGCCCGCACCGGACGCAGTTCGGCCCGGCGGTGGCGCACAAATTCAGGGTTTGTCCAGATTCGCGGCATCACATCACCTCGTGGGTCGAGAGCTTCATGTAGAGTTCTTCGACCGTCTGCTTCACTTCGCCAAACGACCTCACTTGCACATTGGCCTGAACCAGGGCCGCGAGAACCGGCGCGAGATCTTCTTCCGTGCCGCTGAAACGGAAAGTTCCTAATCCCGGAGTGAGATTCACATCTGAAACGCGGACATCTTTTCTCAGTTGCTCCTCAAGCGTAGCGAGAGAGTCTCTGCTCCAACTCAGGCGCACCAGCCGCGTCGATGCCGCGGCTGCGGTGACTTCTTCGATGCTGCCGCTACGCACCATGCGGCCTTTTTCCATGATTCCGATCGAAGTGCAGAAGCCTTCCAGTTCGGTGAGAATGTGCGACGAAATCAGAATCGTTGCGCCCTGATCGCGCAGCGAGAGGAGCAGGTTGCGCAATTCCAGACGTGCTTTGGGATCGAGTCCCGAGGCCGGCTCATCGAGCAGCATCACTTTGGGGCGGTGAATGATGGCGCGGGCAATGCCCAGCCGCTGCTTCATGCCGCGAGAAAGGCCACGAATCATGGCGTCGCGCTTCACTTCCAAATTCACCTGCGCGATCACCTCGGCGATGCGCGCGGGAATCTCGGGCTCGGGCATTTTGTAGGCGTGCGCGAAGAAATCGAGATACTCCCAGACCTTCAAATCCTCGTACACTGCGAAGAAGTCCGAAAGATAGCCGATGTACTGCTGCGCCCGTTCCGGCTCCTGCGCGACATCGACGCCGGAAATCAGAGCGCGTCCAAGCGTGGGAACCAGCAAGCCGCACGCCATGCGGATAGTGGTTGTCTTGCCGGCGCCGTTGGGACCGATGAGCCCGAAGATTTCTCCCCGCGGAATCGTCAGGGTCAGATCATCGACCGCCAATACGTTGTCATATTCCTTGCGGAGGTGAACAAGTTCGATCACTGGTGTGTACGCGTGAAAGCGCCTCCCGGCATGGCGAATCCCCCGCCCGCGACTAAGGCCGCAAAGCAGTCCTTCCAAAACAAATCGCAAATATTGACACCGTAGACTACGGAAGAGACGCCGGGCCGGTTCCATTCAAGTAGCAAGGTTGGAGCGATGATCTCCGGTGTTCGGCATGCTTTGTAAAGTTTTCTTACAAAACACATCTTCCATGTTCCACATATTCTTCTTTCGTGGAACGCGCTGCGCAGGAATTCTTGCTACCGGAACTCGGAGAAGTACGTCCAAGAAAATGTAAGCACACACCGCAATGCCGGGAACTTTCTGGAAGGCACCTGCGTAGATAAATGCAGTGACGGGACGGTCGGTCAGACGTGATCTGAGCGTCCTGATTACGAGATCCCGATTACGAGATTTCTTGCGGGGTTTGGGGATTCTCTCACGCTCGGTTTGGCGGCCCAGGTGAGAAAACCCCCATCGTGGCGAGGCAGGCTTGGGGCCTGTCTGCTTAACCCCGGCGGCAGCATTGTAGGCGATTCGCGGGAAAACACAAGAGTTTTCTGGCGTTGTCGCGAACCGGGCCGCCCCAACCGCTTCCCGACGCACATTCGGGAAAGAAAAAGGAGCAGCTTATGAAGTTCGCGACAGTTTCGAAGAGTCTGATCATGGGGGCGGCTCTGTTGCTAGCCTCGAGTGCATTCGCAGCCACGAAAGCCAATCTGCAGTTGAGCAATCCGGCCACCATCAGCGGGACCAAGTTGAACGCTGGCGAATACAAGCTGGAGTGGGACGGCACCGGCCCCAACGTCGAAGTGAGCGTGTTGAAGGGCAAGAATGTGGTGGCCAAGGTACAGGGCAAGCTGGTTGACCTGGACAAGCCGGCGGCCGGCGATTCGGTCGTCTTCACCACGGGCGAGAACGGGTCCAGCACGGTTGCTGGAGTGCGGTTCAACGGCAAGAAGTATGCACTCGATCTCAGCGGATCCGATGGCATGATGGGCGGATCGAGCAAGTAATGGTAGAGGCGCAGTTAGAAAGAGAATTCCGAAGAACCAATTCGGATCAGAGGCAGGGGAGCACACCAGGTTGCTCCCCCTATTTTTTGGGCGCACATCTTCGAACGAGCAACTCAGTTGGGCGATGCCAGAACGTCATCGTAGTAGTTGATCAATGCCCGCCGCGGCGGCGTTTTCCATCCCTTCAGCGGAACTTTCTCCTCCACTGAAGTATTTCCAACCATGCGCGCCCGCCCCAGGAAGAACGTCTTCCCGTCCGCCATCTCAACGTAAATCGGAACCAGCATGCGGAACTTGTCATCGACGCCGGATTGAGTGACCTTGAAACTCATCACAACGTCGCCGTCGGCGCCAGTGTCAAAAGTGGCGTTGAATTGATATGAAGGCAGCTGTGTACCGTAGACATATTCGTTGAAGAACCAGTCCATCTTGTGGTTGCCTTCCATGTCCATTTCGCGGGTCATGTGCTTTTCGACCATGGCCTGGAAGTCTTCGGTAGTGGCAGACTTTCCCGAGTACGTCTTCAGGAAATCCTGCATGGTCTCCTTGAAATGCTGATCCATGCTCTGGTTGCTCCACATCATGAACTGGAGCATGTGAAGAATGTAGGCGCCCTTGGGATAGATAAGGCGGCGCGTGGTTTGAAAGCCAGTGCGCGAGTTACTGGCGCGGTAGCCCATGGTCAGCGCGCCGACGTCGATGGCACGGAAGCCCTGCGCATCCCGCTCCAGCAGCAGCTCCCGTTCATCATTCCAGAACTGGATGAACTTCTTCGGATCTTTTTCGATCATCAAGAGGTAAAGCGACGCAGACATGTCGGCAAAGCCTTCGCTCATCCACTGGTCGCGGCCGGAGCTGAATCCTACCGTGTGTCCCCACCATTGGTGAGCGATTTCGTGGGGCGTTACGACCTTCCAGTAACCGCGATTGCCCCAATCCATTCTGAGCTGGTGACGAACCGTTTCGTCGAAGTAATAGCAGATGGGAATCCAAACCAGTTCCGGCCAGGACTGGCCGAAGTTACAGGCGGTCTGCTGCGTGAGCTGCAAGTGCTTGAACAACGGTGGGCCGAAGTACTCGGTGTAGAGCGGCACGGCCAGTTCAGCCTCGGCGAGGGCCTTCTTGTTCAGTGAAGTTGTGTCCATTGATCCCAAGGCCATTCCAGAACCGAGGTGAGAACCTTGAGTCGGCAGAACGTCACCGCTGGTTGCGAGCTTCAGGCTGTCGACCCAATCCGGCGGTTCAAAATTGGCGTAGGACTCGATGGAATATTCGGGTTTGCCGAGCTTGGCCTGCTCCTCTTTGAACCTGCCGAAGCTGAAGCCGGCCACAGTCTGAGGAGTTTCGCTCTTCCAGACCGTGACATTCTGACCACCTTCATTGCTTTCGCTGACGAGCACGCCTGTGGCGGCCATTTTCAGGCCTTTGGGAATGCGGAAAGTCATGTCATACATCGCGTATTCACCGAAACGCGCCCCGGGATTGTTGGGATACCAGTCGTCGCGGGCCACAGGAAAATAATTTCCACCGCCTTCGTTGGAGACCGCTTCCTTTCCAGTGTAGGTCGTCGTGACGCTGATCTGTTCTTTGGCTGCGAGCGCCTTGGGCAAAATGACGGCGAAGTTGCCGTCGTCGTTCTTGTCTTCCTGAATGAACGAGAGGGGTTGCCCGTCGGCGGTTACGCTCTCGACGCGCAAGGGCCGAAACAGGCTGAAGGGGACCACGCGCAGGCCATTGCGCCGCGCGACCAGCGTCGCGGTCGCCTTTCCGGAAAGGTTGCCATTCTTTTCAAAGGTGGCGTCGAGTTGCTGATGCTCGATTTTGTAGGGTCTGCCGGTCACGTGCCTTCCACCCTCGTGCGAAAGGCTGAACATCGCCCACTCGCCCCATTTCATTTCGTCGTACGTGCGGAAGCTGACCTGGTTCGAGCCGCCGTTGGGATCAATCTCGTAGATTTCCTTGTCGTTGTAACGCTTGCCGTGGATGAAAGCCATAAAGAAATCGCGTGGCTCCGGGCTGAGCACCTCCTCCAGCAGACGCAGTTCCAGATTGTTCTTCAGTTTATGGCGTGTGGTGTTCTGGCTGTCTTTCAGCAGTCCGGCATCGCAGCCGCTCGTCGTGGGATTGCCAGCTTTCTTGATCTCGTCGTAAGTCGAGTCGGTGAAGCGCAGGACCAGATGTTCGAATTTCTCGTTGAATTCGTCTTCTTTCGTGAGCAGCTTCAAGCTCTTGCGCTCGGTGTCCGAGGGAGGGTCGAGGAAGAAGCTGCCGTCGCCCGTGAATACCGCGCCGGTCACTTTACCTTCGACCGGCGGGGTGAAGCAGACCGTCCCGGAGTGCAGGCGGAACTTTCCTGCGTCTCGCACCAATTCGAAGTTGCTGACACTGACCGCTTCGCCACTCAAAGTCAGATTGCGCAAGGCCTGATACGTCGGATCAGAGTTCGGGCTGGGCGCGGCAGTCTGGGCGTAAGCGACATGGCCGTAATAAAGCACACCCGCTGCGATGAGCCCGGCAAGCGTAGATGTAACTCTGGTCGCAGACACCACTGCGGCGGCGTGGCAGGCGCGGAAGTAAGACAGCACGGAGCCTCCTCTGGGGGAAGAGGAACGCTAATTATGCGCATTTCGTGGGGAAATGCAAGAGCCGGGATCACAGGGTAGCAGGTGCAGAAACGGGAACGACGCGAATCGCCTTGAGTATTGCGCTGCTATCCCAACGGGGCTATAGTTCGTTGCGTTGGCTTCCCCCAATTTCGATTCAGGAGAGTAGAGATGAAGCGCTCTATCGCCGGAGTATTAGTGTGCTTGCTGGCGCTGGACTTCGTCGCATTTGCCGGACTGGGAAGCGACAAGACGGCTTATATAGGTGGTACAGAGAACCAGATAAAGGAAGGTACCGAGGGCACATCCTCGGCAAAAGATGATAAGAAGTTCGTTTTTGAGTACAAGGACGGTAACTTGGCGATACCTTACGACCAAGTAAATGACTTGGAGTACGGGCAGAAGGCCGGACGTAGAGTTGGCCTTGCGATTGCCATCAGCCCTTGGCTTCTCTTTTCGAAGAAGAGGAAGCACTTTCTGACTGTCGGCTGGAAGGACGAGAAGGACCAGCAGCACGCAGCAGTTTTTGAATTGGGGAAATCGGTCGTCCGGGTTACGCTTGTGACTTTGGAAGCTCGAACTGGGAGAAAGGTCGACTACCAGGACGACGAAGCGCGAAAGAGCGGCTTGGGAGGGATGTAGCATGCTCGCCCAGTTCCTAATTTGTGGCGTCCTGCTGCAGGCCACGCCCAATCCGGGTGCGTCAGTGCCTGCTTCACAGCCTACGGCCGTCGCAAGGACCGCCAAGGGTGCAGATGAACCGGATGATCCAACCGCATTGCTAAAAGTGAAGCGTATCTACGTCGACAGCTTTGGGGACGACATCATCTCGAAAGAACTCCAGTCCATGATTGTTTCGTCCTTGGTGGCAACGAAGCGCTTCAAGGTCACGGAGAATCGAGAACGCGCGGATGCTGTCCTAAAGGGAGTGGCCTTGGAGAAGAGTTCGCAGGAGCTTCACGCTTATGGCGAGTCCACGTCAGTTGGCGGTGCTGCCGGGGGATCACACGGCGAAATCAGCGGCAGTGTCGTTAACGGAAACGGCTCGATCTCGGGCTCATCCAGCGGAGGTTTCGTCGCTAGGCACATGGGTACGAGCGACTCCTCCGTGAACACCGAGACTGTTGATCGAGCGCGGATCTCGATACGACTGGTCAATCCTGACGGGGACGTGATCTGGACGACGACCCAAGAAAGCAAGGGAGCGAAGTATAAGGGAGCCAGCACCGATGTGGCCGACTTGTGCGTCAAGCAACTGTTACGGGACATCACGAAGCTGGAGGACACGGGCGGCAGTCCCAGCACAACGCCTCCCGACCAGCACTGAGAACTCAGTGTCGAGAAAAAAACGGGAGTGCTTCGCGCTCCCTTTCTAAACCTGACCACTAACCCTGAGCCACCGACCAATGCTCTTCAGTACTTCGGCACCTTGGGGTCCACGCGCTCGGCCCAGGCGTTGATGCCGCCGGCGAGATTGTGGACCTTCTTGAATCCCGCCTGCTGCAGAAAGGCGACGGCCTTGGCGCTGCGTCCGCCCATCTTGCAGTGCACGACGATCTCGCGGCTGGAGTCGAGTTCGTTGACGCGCTTGGGCAGATCGTTGAGCGGAATCAGATATCCGCCGAGATTGCTGATCTGGTACTCGTGCGGCTCACGCACGTCGAGGACGAAGAGATCGTCCTTGGCATCGAGCCGGCGCTTGAGCTCTTCGACTTGAATCTCGGGAACCCCATTGCCCACGGGCCTTTCCTCCCCTCGAATGCCACAAAACTCGTTGTAGTCTATCAGCTTTGTGATCGTGGGGTGCGTGCCGCAAGCGGGGCAGTCGGGATTCTTGCGCAACTTCAGCTCACGGAACTTCATGCCCAGCGCGTCAATCAGCAACAGCCGGCCGATTAGCGGCTCGCCCGCACCGAGAATCAGCTTGATGACTTCGGTGGCCTGCATCACACCGACGAGGCCGGGGAGAATTCCCAGCACTCCGCCCTCGGCGCAAGACGGCACGGCGCCCGGTGGTGGCGGCTCGGGATAGAGGCAGCGATAGCACGGGCCATCCTCCGTGGCGAAGACGCTGGCCTGGCCCTCGAAGCGGAAGATCGATCCGTAGACGTTCGGCTTGCCCGTCAGCACGCAGGCGTCGTTGACCAGATAGCGCGTGGGGAAATTGTCTGTACCGTCGGCGATGATGTCGAACTCGCGAAACAGTTCGAACGCGTTGGCGCTGGTCAGTTTTGTGTCGAACGTGCGTAGATTCAGATACGGATTGATGGCCTTAAGCTTGTCGGCGGCGGACTCGAGCTTCTTGCGGCCCACGTCGGCGGTGGAGTGAATGATTTGCCGCTGCAGGTTGGTGTAGTCCACCACGTCGAAATCCACGAGGCCGAGCGTTCCCACGCCGGCGGCCGTCAGGTAAAGAGCCAACGGCGACCCGAGGCCGCCGGTGCCGATGCAGAGGACGCGAGCAGCCTTCAACTTCTGCTGCCCTTCCATGCCGACTTCCGGCATGATCAGGTGCCGCGAGTAGCGCAGGATTTCGTCTTTGGTCAGGGTGACCGGAAGTTCGGTGGTGGTAGCCATAAGGTCCTCAGTTGAATTTTGTAATTGCCGGGCTTGCGAAACCAGAAAAAGACACTACCGACAGGGAGGGCAACAACAGCGCATGATGGCGGCAGGATTCATGATTCAAACTCGAATGTCGTTAAACCCCAGTCAGGCTGCGCCTCCGGCAATCGAAGGCACAATGGAGATGTTATCACCATCCTTGAGCGCAGTCGCCTCTTTCTGCAGGTAGCGGATGTCCTCGTTGTTGACGTAGACGTTAACGAAAGCGCGCAGTTTACCGTCGTCGGTGTAGAGATGCTTGCGCAGGTCGGGATGCTGGGCGATGAGGGAGTTCATCGCCTCACCGACTGTCGTCCCCTGCACTTCGACAGAAGCCTGTTTGCCCACGTACTGCCGCAATGGCGTCGGAATGTGAATCTTACTCATAGACTTACTGTAAGAGATGCAACCGCAGTTGGGCAAGATTCAACATCCGGGCATTAGGTCTTAGGCCAGCGCACCGTTGCGAGTTGAGAAATCCCAAAGACCTAAGACCTAAGACCTGCCCGGAAATCCGACTCCCGCAAGTCACTTATCCTCTTCCGGCGCACGCCGCTACAATCAAGCCGGGAGAACTCCGATGACGATTTTCGATCCAACTCGCGGAAAAGTGATTGATGGTGGTGGCGGACATGGCGGCGGATTGCTCCGGCTGGTCGGCCTGGGAATTGTGGCGTTCCTGCTCGTAATCCTTCTGTTCAGCTCGGTGACGCGCGTGGCCACGGGCCACGTTGGTGTGCTTACACTCTTCGGCAAGGTCACGGGCGAGGTTCTGGGCGAGGGCCTTCACCTGATCAATCCGCTAAAGACCAACAACGAGATGTCGATTCAGACGCAGACGATCAAGGAATCGGCCAGCGTTCCGTCGAGCGAAGGGCTGATGATGGCGCTCGACACTTCGCTGATTTATCACCTGAACCCCGACCGGGCGGCGGAAGTATTCCAGAAGATCGGCGCGGACTATGAAGACAAAGTCGTCGAGCCAACTCTGCGTTCTGCCATCCGCGAATCCACGGCGTCGCATACCGCGAACGCTCTCTACACCGGTGAACGCGAAATGGTCGCGAAACAGATACAGGACCAGATCACCCAGGAACTTACGAAGCGAGGTCTGACGGTCGAGAACGTTCTGCTGCGCGACATCCAGCTGCCGGCGACGCTGAAGGCCTCGATTGAAGCCAAGCAGCAGGCGGAACAGGAAGCGCTGGCGATGAACTTCCGCTTGCAGAAGGAGACGCAAGAAGCACAGCGCAAACGCATCGAAGCTGCGGGCGTGCGCGACTTCCAGCAGATTGTGGCCCAGGGCATCACGCCGTCGCTGCTCGAGTGGAAAGGTATCGAGGCGACTGAAAACCTGGCCAAGAGCGCGAACTCAAAAGTCGTCGTGATCGGCAACAACAAGAACGGGCTGCCGCTGATCTTGGGGCAATGATGGAGTGCATTCATTCGGCGGCCGGGGCAAGCATGACGCAGGCGCTGATACCATAACAGCGTGTCCGCTTTGCTGGACGTTCGCAACCTGACCATAAAGTTTCCTGTGCAGACGAACGGAAGCCGCGTGGATTCGGCTCTCATCCCTGCCGTGCGCGATCTCAGCTTTTCGATTGCGCCGGGTGAAGTGCTGGGGCTGGTCGGGGAATCGGGGTCCGGAAAGTCTGTGACCTCACTCGCAATCATGCGGCTGTTGCCGCCGCAGGCGAAAGTTTCCGGCAAGATTTTTTTCGTCGAAAACGGAAGCCCCTGCAATCTCACTGAACTTCCGGACGATTCGCTGCGTCTGATGCGCGGCTCGCACATCGCCATGATTTTTCAGGAGCCCATGACCGCACTGAACCCGGTGATGCGCGTGGGAGATCAGATCGCCGAAGCCGTGCTTGCGCATCGTTCGGTCTCGAAGCGTGAGGCGTGGGAACACGCCGTCTCTGCTCTGAATGATGTTGCCCTCCCCGATGCTTCTCGTCGCGCCCGCGACTATCCTCATCAACTTTCCGGCGGAATGCGCCAGCGTGTGATGATCGCCATGGCCATCGTCAACCGCCCTCAACTGCTCATTGCCGACGAGCCGACCACCGCGCTTGATGTCACTATCCAGGCGCAGATTCTCGATCTGCTGGCGGAACTCCGCGTGAAGTTCGGCCTAGCCATACTTTTCATCTCGCATGATCTTGCGGTGGTTTCGCAAGTGGCCGACCGCGTCGCCGTGATGTATGCCGGGAACCTTGTCGAGCTGGGAGCCAGACGCGATATTTTTCGCGAGCCTGCGCATCCTTACACGCGAGGCCTGCTGCACGCCGTTCCTGACCTCGAGACCGACCGCTCTCGCCCGCTGGAAACGATGGAAGGGACGGTGCCATCGCTGCAAGCTCCGCCTCCGGGCTGTGCGTTTGAGCCGCGCTGCGAATTTCGCATTGCTGAGTGTTCGCTCTCTCTCCCTCCCCTGGCGGAGGTCGCGCCGGGGCACTGGGCTCGATGTCCGGTGGTGAACGCGCGTCAAGGGTGAGAAGATTTTCCGTTTCCGCCGACGCGTCCAGGGAGCATTCCACCTCAGCCATGCTTCGTCTATAATCGCCACTCTGTCCGGGGTCTGCTTGCGCATACTTCTGCTCAGCGACATTCACGCCAACCTTGAAGCGCTGGACGCCTGCCTGGCCGCGGCTCCCGCCTATGACGTGGCAGTAAACCTTGGCGATATCGTCGGCTACGGCGCCAGCCCCAACGAGGTCACGGACCGATCGCGCGAGCTCGGTACCATTTTCGTGCGTGGCAATCATGACAAGGCAGCTACCGGCATCATGGACCTTGACGACTTCAATCCCATGGCCGCGGCGGCCGCGATCTGGACGCGAAACGAGTTGACTCCCGAAAATCTCGAATGGCTACGCGCGTTGCCGCATGGCCCCGTTCCTCTGCCGGATTTTCCGGGCGTGCAACTGGTGCACGGCTCTCCGAATGACGAGGACGAGTACGTGGTCTCACTGGGGGATGCGCTGACCCCGCTGATCACAGTGGCATCGCCCCTGACGTTTTTTGGACACACGCACTTACAGGGCGGATTCTTTGCCAACGGCTCGTTTGCTGACGGATTCCGTCCTGAATACAAGACCGTCGGCAAGGCGGAATCGGTTTCCTTGCAGTTGAAGACTGCCAACCGATATTTGATCAATCCCGGTTCGGTCGGCCAGCCTCGCGACGGCGACTGGCGCGCGGCTTTTGCGTTGTTCGACACCGAGGCGCAGATCGTGCATTTCCACCGCACGCCCTACAATCTGAAATCGGCGCAGGATCGCATCTTCGAAGCGAAACTTCCGGCGCGCCTGGCGACGCGCCTTGCAGCCGGACGGTAAACTCGGGCATGCCTTCTCACTCTCCTCGGCGTGGTGAAACCAGATCGCTCTTTGAGTCCCGCGAGCATCCTCCCGAGCATTATTTGATTGCGCACAGCGACGGGGGCGCGCGCGGCAATCCTGGGCCTGCCGGCTACGGCGTGGTGATCAAGGACGAATCGGGACGCAAGGTCGCGGCGTTGAGCGAGTATCTTGGCCACCAGACCAACAATTTCGCCGAGTACCAGGGATTGATCGCCGCTCTCGAATACGCGCTTGCACACGGGCCGAAGGCGCTGAAGGTAATCAGCGATTCGGAACTGCTGGTTCGCCAGATCAAAGGAATTTACAAAGTGAAAAACCCGACGCTGCGCGACCTGCACGCGCGTGCGAAGGAGCTGATCGCGCAACTCGACTGGTTTTCCATTGGCCACGCTCTGCGCGAGCACAATCGGGAAGCGGATCGGCTAGCGAACGAGGCTATGGACAAGGGAATGGGGCGCAAGTGAGCTACTCGGCCGCCGATGTGTGGTCGTGAACGATCTTCCAGCCGTCAGGAAACTTGCGAAACACCAGCGTGAAGAGACCATGCGGAGCTTTCCCGTCGGACATGGTCAAATGCCACTCGCCGCGAACGAAAGCTGCGTCTGCTCCGAGCGCCTCGACGCGCAGGTTTGAAAACTCTAGCTGGCCCATCTCGTGCCCCGGACTCTGATACCTCGCCTTGTAGCGATCCATCGTTTCCTGCCAGCCATGCCGTTCGTTCGCGCCCGAGAAAAAAGTGCGGTGGGGAGATTTCCAGTATCCGGTCATGAAGGCGTCGAGATCGTGGTGGTTCCAGGCATCCTGCTGCGTGTGGAGAACCTGCTCAACGGCGAGTTTGGGATCGCTGGAAGAGCCCATCCCTGGCGATGTTTGCGGGAATGCGCCGATGGCAGTCAGGCAAAACATAAGCAATAAGGCGATGCGTCTCATGGTTTTCGTTGGTCTAACTAGCAAGTTCTGAAAAGCGTGTGCAGGGAAACAGTGCCGTCTCTACGGGACTTGTTCCTTCTTCGCACACTAACCCGGCACTGCCGTGCCGGGCTTTCGCATATCGCCCCTTCGGGGCTGGAGATTGCCAGTGCTTACTCCGCCGTCGTACCACAACAGAAGAGTGATTTCTCAGCCCCATTTTTCGGGCATTTCCAGGATCCCAAGTTCGTGCAAAGCGCGGGCGCTGCGTCAGCCAAAAACGGTTTCATCGGCCAATGCTAATGCGATTCTTCCGTCGCCGGCGCTGTGTCCGGCGTGTCGACCTTTTGCGCGACGGCGTGGGACGTGGCGGGCGGGGGCTGAAATTCGCCCGCATCCTTGCCTGCCATGGCTACCGTCATGAAGTTCATCCAGATCGGCAGAGCCGCGTGCGCGCCCGTTTCCTTCGCCCCCAAGGATTTTTTTTCGTCGTAGCCGACCCAGACGCCGCAGGTCATCGTCGGAGTGAATCCCATAAACCATGCGTCGGTGAAATCGTTGGTCGTGCCGGTCTTGCCGGCCGCAGAAAACGGCAATTTCGCCGCGGCGATGGCCGTTCCATGCAGCACGACCTCGCGCAACATCGCAGTCATGATGCGGGCGGTGCGCTCGCTGATGACATCCTTGACCTCGGGAAAATCTTCCTCGAGTACGCGGCCTTCGTAGTCGGTCACGCGCGTGATGTAGCGCGGAATTACGCGCACGCCGTCGTTGGGAAAAACGCTGTAAGCCGAAGTCTGTTCCATTAGCGTGATCTCGGCTGATCCCAGGGCCACCGGCAAGTACGGCGGCAGCTTCGCCGTGATGCCGAAGCGCGCGGCGTAATCGATCACCGTTTTGATGCCGATTTTATTGGCCAACTTCAGCGCCGGAATATTGCGCGATTGCGCCAGCGCCCGCCGCAGAGTGATGATGCCTTCGAATTTTTCGTCGTAGTTGTGCGGCGAATACTCGCCGGACGACGTTTCGAAACTCACCGGCTCGTCGAGAACGGTGTCGTCGGGGCTGGCGCCCTGGTCGATCACCGTCGTATAGACGTACGGCTTGAACGACGAGCCAACCTGGCGCAGAGCTTGCGTGGCGCGGTCGAATTTCGAGTCGTTGAAGTCGCGCCCACCCACCATGGCCTTGATGGCGCCGGTGGTGTTGTCCAGGGCGAGCAATGCTCCCTGCACGCCGGAATCCTGCTCCAGCGTGACGTGCGCCGCACCGTTCGCGCCCAGCGTGACAATTTTCACGTAGCAGATGTCGCCTGTTTTCAAAATATCGGCCAGCTTCTGCTGGGTCCATGCCACGTCGGGCTGTCCCAGCGCTGCGGTGTAGCGGCCGAATTTCAGCGTGGCGATGCCGGGTCCGGAGGAAGTGACGAGCGCGTGAATGTATCCTCCGACTTCCGGTTCGTCGTCCCAGTCGAGATGGGAATACTTCTCGAGAACATTTGCTTCGGCTACCACATTTTCAAGGTGTCCCTTCCAGCCATGCCGACGCTCGTAGGCGGCTAACCCGTCGAGCACAGCCTGATTCGCGGTCCGCTGCAAATCGACGTCGAGCGAGGTGTAGACCTTCAGTCCGCCTTCATGCACCTGGTCAGCACCGTATTTGGCTTCGAGATAGCGGCGGATCTCCTCGACAAAATAAGGAGCTAGCGAATTCGGGTCGCGCGCCAGATGGAGCACGACCGGCGCCTCTCGCGCGGCGGCAGCCTGCGCGGCGGTGATCTTGCCGTCCTCGAGCATGGCGTTGATGACCAGAGTGCGGCGCCTCTGCGCCTTATCCGGATGAAGGATTGGGGAATACAGCGTGGGGCCTTTCGGCAATCCGGCGAGCAGCGCGGCCTCGACCAGAGTCAGGTTCTTGGCCGGCTTGCTGAAATAGAACTCCGACGCCGATTCGAAGCCGTATACGCCGTGGCCGAGGAAAATCTGGTTGGCATAAAGGGTGAAGATTTGCGGTTTGGTGAAATGCCGCTCGATCTGGATGGCAAGCAAAGCCTCCTGGATTTTGCGTTGAAAAGACCGGTCAGGCGACAAGAAGAGATTGCGGGCCAGTTGCATAGTCAGGGTTGAAGCGCCTTGCACTTTGCCGCCGGATTCGATATCGCGATAGGCTGCGCCCACGATGCGCCAGAAGTTGATTCCGGAGTGCTTGTAAAAGTCTTTGTCTTCGATGGAAACCAGCGCGTCGCGCAGTACTTGCGGATAGTCATCGTAGCCCGCCACAACCCGGCGCTGCAGCGCGAACGAGCCGACTACGCGGTTGTGTTCGTCGTAAATTTCGGTGATTGAGCTGGGACGATAGTCTTCGAGCGCTTCAACCTGGGGCAGTTCGGTGGTGTAGACGAGCAGCAGGCCGGAGGTCGCTCCCACCAGAGCAGAAACCAGCACCAGCAGGCCGAAGAGGACACGGCCCACCAGTTTGCGTCCTCCAATTTCCACCTCGGGGAGATTTTCGTAGAGCGACTTCATGAGCAGCCGAGGTCAGAATAGCACCGGTACTGCAGGACTGGGCGTGGGTGTGCACCCGGAAAACAAATCGCGCGCCAGTTGGCCCGCGACTCGGGAAACAGATTCCTCGGGTGCCGTCGCTTCGCTCCGGCTCTCCTCGGAATGACAAGAGGTTGGATAGGCCCTAGCGCTTAGCTGCTGCGACTCTTCAGCACTTCCACGGCTTTTCTCAGCTGATCGTCTACCGTGGGCTTCGGCTTTTCCTGTTCGGCCGCGGGCGGTTGCTCTTCGTCGTCCGGGCCGAGGCCGTCATCGGAGTCCGCGACCAAAACGTTGGGCGTGACTGCGACATCCTGAATCGCCTTTCCACTAGGCGAGTAGTATTTGGCGACGGAAAGAATCAGCGCGCCGCCGTCGGCCAGATCAATGGTTTTCTGAACCGAGCCGTCACCGAAAGTCTTGTCGCCGACCACGTCGCCGCGAGCGTTTTCCAGAACCGCCGCCGCCACGATTTCGGCCGCGCCGGCCGTGCCCTTGTTTACCAGGACCACCAGAGGCAAAGTCGTGACTGCCTTCCCGGGATCGGCATTGAATGCCTCGCGCGGATACTTCTGGCCCTGCAGATAGGTGATGGTTCCGTGATTCAGGAACAGGTTGGCAGTGGCGACACCCTCGCCTTCATCGCCCTCCGCACAGTTGCGTAGATCGAGAATCAGTTTTTTCGCACCCGACTTTTCCAGTGTCTTGATCCGGGACGCAATCTCCTGCGCTTTGCCCCGGGTCAGTGTGATCGCCCGCACGTAGCCAACGCCATCTTCCATCATTTTGTCGGAAACGGGCGGAATGCTCTCTACCTCGCGCACGATGACAACCTTCTGCGGTTCGGCTCTCCGCGCCCGCACGACAGAAACGTTCACGCTCGATCCCGGCGCTCCCGCGAGCACGTTGCGGATTTCCGGCAGAGACATGTCGCGCGTGCTTTGCCCTTCGATGGATTCAAAGATGTCGGTCGGTTCGATCCCGGCCTTCTCCGCCGCGGAACCCGGCAGCACGGATACCACTGCCGCATAGCCGAAGCGCTTCGAGATTACCGCGCCGATCCCGCCTTTCGATTCCGACCTGTGCGCCTTATAGGCCTTGTAGGCGTCGGCAGTCATATAGCTGGAGTTCGAATCGAGCGACTCCAGCAGACCGTGCAGCGCGCCGTCGGTCACCTTGGGGATGTTGGGCTCCTCTACGTACTCGCTCTGCACGCGCGAGAGGACCTCGCTGTAGACCTGAAGTTGACGGTAAGAGCCGTCGTTGGAGGAGGCATGCACGCCTCCCATCGAACCCACAACGACGAACAGGAGTACGGCGAAAGAGGAAACGAGAACCGCGGCTTTAGTTTTCATGGACATCAGTTTTTGGCCGTTTTCTGGAAGGAAGTACTTCCGGTGGACCTAGAGCCATTATATCCCGATAGATGCGCTGCGCGTGCAGGGGGCTGCTCAATTTGATCCGCAGGTAACTACGAAGATATGAAGAAGCCGACATGCCGATGCGATAGCCGCCTTAGGGAGCCGGCTTGAAGTTCATTGTGAGCGAGGTCTGGACGGAGACCGGCCGCCCGTTCAGCATATAGGGCTTGAACTTCCACTGCTTGGCCCCGTCAATGGCCGCCCGCGCAAACGCGAATGATCCCTGCAGAAACTTGGCGTCCTGCACCGTGCCGTCCCGGCCAATCAAGACTTGCAGAATGACTGTGCCCTGCTGGCCCTTGGCTGTGGCGGGATAAGCGAGAGCGGGCTGATCGGTGAGCAACGCGCGGGCCGCGGTTTCAGGAATGTTTACTGGTTCAATCGAGGGCAGTGCCGCCTCTGGCGGCTTGTTTCCGCTGGCTTCGGGCACCATGGTCGCAATTTGCGACCTCAAGCTGGAAGGAATGGGAGGCGTCGCTGTGTTCGACTGAGGCCGCTTCTGCGGAGCGGGCTGAGCCGATGGAGTTACAGGCCCGACCGTGACGGGTTGCTCCGGATGCATTTGCACCACGGGTAACTGCGGAACGACGGTTGGAGGCGGAAGCACTGCTGGCTGAGCAGTCGCGGAGGGATTCGCAGCTGTGACATTTTCGCCGTTGCCCGGCTGTCCGCCAGTGGAAGCTGATCCGACCGGACTCGATTGGACCTGAACATCGGAGCCGGGCGCAGGTTCGCCGGGATTTGCAGCCGCAGCGTCAGTTGGTTCCGATGCAGGCTGGTCTGCGCTCGCTTCGGCACTGGGTGTCTTCTTGGCTGTGGGGTCCACGACCGGAGTTACACGAATCTGCGACGGGTCTGTGGTCGCGTCGGGAATATTCTCCGCGACGGGAAGTTTGTACTCATCGCCGGCCCGGCCGAAATTCTCGTGAGACTCAGGAGCCTGTGCGGGTGTCACCACCGGTGGGTTGAGCCAAGCATGCAGAGCTTGCTGTTCATGTTTCCAAATTGCTTGCAACCGCGCGTGCCAGGGTGCTTGCGGAGCAGCAGCAACGGCGCAGGCCGCCAGTGTGAGCGCTCCAATGATTGCACCCTTGCTTAGTCGAAACGTTTTGCGGGGCTTGTCCTCGGATTCGTCTTTCTTGCCGCTGATGTAGGCGAATAGCTCGGCTTCGTGCTTCTGTTCCCGGTCTGCTGGCGCATCCGAGACAGATTCGGGAACTGTCTGAGAAACGGACTCCTCGCTGTGCTCTTCCTCACTCTGGCGCCACTCCGAAGATTGGGTGGGCATCTGATCGAAGCCCAGCAATTCCGGTGCAGCGGGTGCTGGAGCGGCCGGTGCAGGGGGCGGCGGCTGCGGCGCCATCTTGGGTGCAGCCGCTGCGCGCTGATTCAGATACCACTGCAGCCCGCGGGGCTCGTCAGAGGCCGGCGGTGGCGCTGGAGGCGGAGGCGCCGGGGCTTTTGCACGCGTCACCGCGGCGGCCGTCGGTTCCAATTCCTTCAGGGGATCGATCTGCTCCGTTGCGGACTGTTCCATGGATTTCTGCAGGTCCGATTCGGTGTCAAATTGACCGCCGGGAGCGGGAACAGACGAGGGAAGAAACTCCGCGCTCCGCAAAGTGCGTTCATTCCCCTCGGCCACGCTGGAGGGGACGGCGGGTGGTGTCGAAGATTGCACTTTCGCCGCGGCACCGGCGGCGGCGGCCGCGGCCGACTCCTGCCGCGCGCGCAGCAGATCGCGCGCCGTCGTCAGCGTGTCCTTAGCCTGGTTGAGAACAATCGGTTTGCGCAGGATCGAATTCGCGCCCGCCTGCATCGCTTTGGGCACGTTGTGGTCGTGGCTCACGATCGCCAGCGTGAGAGGACGCTCGTTGGCCTTGCGTTCGCGCGCCGCCGTCAGCAGCAGGCCGCCCTCAGGCTGCTGGTCCCAGTCAATGATTACGAACTGGTAAGACTGTTGCGTGACCTGCTGGACTGCGGTGACGGCCTCAGGGCAGGATTCTCCCTCAATTCCGAGGTCTTCCAGAATCTGTCGAATCGACGCGGATGTCCCCTCATCCGAGGAAAACAACAGGCAGCGCAGACCCATGCCTCTTCAGACTAGTGACGATGCGGTAACGCGGACAAGATTACCGAGGTGGCCGCAATATGCATTGGATCGCGCCGCACGTACATGTACCGTAGGATGCCGCCGCGCTACAATGCTCGGTCGCATTCAGGAAAGTCTTCTGGCGTCTCAGGTTTCGGGCTTTCGGGCGCCGCTGGGATGCACTATAAGTTATGCGCCTTCAGGAAAGCAATTACTGGCTCACCACCGCGGAGTTCCCTGTGACCGATCCCTCGCGTACGCTGCCCGAGGTCTGCGATGTGGCTGTGATTGGGGCGGGATTCACCGGGCTCTCGGCGGCTCGCACGCTGGCCAAGCGCGGCGCGAAGGTCGCCGTGCTTGAGTCCGAAACCATCGGGTGGGGCGCCAGCTCCCGCAACGGAGGCATGGTTCTGACTGGCATGAAGCTGGGCGTCAGCAAACTGATCTCCATGTACGGGCGTGAGCTGACGCGGCGCATGTACGCCGCTTCGCTCGCAACCATCGACTGCGTCGAGCAGATCGTGCGGGAAGAAGGCATCGAGTGCGATTTCTCGCGCTGTGGGCATCTCGAAGTGGCCTGCAAGCAAAAGCACTTCGATGACTACACGCGGCAGGCTGAAGTGATCGAAGTCGAGTTCAACCACAAACTTCGTGTGGTGCCCAGGCATGAGTTGAATGCGGAGATCGGATCGGCCATCTACTACGGCGGCATGGTTGACGAGGTGAGTGCCGGGTGTAACCCCGCGCGCTATGCGGCGGGATTGGCGCGGGCCGCAATGAAGGCAGGCGCGGAAATTTTCGAACACGCGCGAGTTCAGACCATCCAGCGCGATTCGCGCCAGGGCGAGTTGGGATGGAAAATTCAGACTTCGCGCGGAGCCCTGTGGGCCCATGAAGTTTTTGTCGGCACAAGCGGATACACGGGACCGGCGACCCAATCGCTGCAGAAGAAAATCATTCCGATCGGATCGTTCATCATCACGACGGAAGTGCTGCCGGCGAAGCTCGCCCAGGAACTCAGCCCGCGCAATCGCATGATCTACGATTCGAAAAACTACCTCTACTACTACCGGCTCACGCCTGATGGGCGGATGCTGTTCGGCGGCCGTGCCGCATTCTTTCCCGAGAGCGACCAGACCATCCGCCGCAGCGCCGAACTTCTGCGCCGAGGCATGATTCAGGTCTATCCGCAACTGGCCGACGCGCGTATCGACTACGTTTGGGGAGGGACGCTTGACTTTGCCTTTGACATGATGCCGCACGCGGGGCAGCTCGACGGCATGTATTACGCGCTCGGCTATGCCGGGCACGGCGTCGCCATGGCGACGTATCAAGGGCAGAAGATTGCCGAGCTGATGGCTGGCGACAAACCGGACAACCCGTTCATCGGCATTCCATTTCCTGGCGCCCCGTTGGGCTTGTATAACGGGAAGCCGTGGTTCCTGCCGCTGGCGGGCGCGTGGTACAAGATTCTCGACTGGGTGAGCTAAGGCGCCTGCGCAGTCTCAAATGCGATTTTCGCGCAAAGCCGTGTTTCTCCGCAGAAACAGATAGACAACAGGCCCTAATGCAAGTGCGATCGCGCCGCCGATCAGGCCGAAGCGATCGCTGCCGAGCAGCGCTACGACGGCCATGATGAGTGGCGCACCGACCGCGTAGGTCAATCCCAGGCGCCCGCCGGGAATAGCAAACGCCCGGTTCAGTTCCGGCCGTGAGCGGCGCAGCTTCCATGCCGACAGCACAGTCAACACCGTCGTCGCCGAGCGCAGCCAGATATAAACGGAAACTAGCTGAGTAAGACTGTGTAAAGCAAGAAGGCAATAAATAACTGCCGAGACCACGATGGCAAGCCACGGCGTACCGTAACGAGGATGGCGGCGGGTGAGGGCATGCGGAAGATATCCGTCTTCGGCCATGGCGAAAGGCATGCGCGTCGTGCTCAGAATCGTGCTGTTGAGCAACGCGATGTTGCACACCGCGGCAGCCAGGGTCATCGCGGTGCCGAGCGAGGGGCCTCCAATCAGGCGAGCGGCATCGGAGAAAAATCCTGTGTGCCAGTCCTGCCAATGGCCGACCGAGGCGAGCCCCACAACCATGGGCAGAAAATATGCAGCGATCGAGAGCGGCACGACCAGCGCCAACGCCAGCGGATACGTGCGTTGCGGGTTTTCGACTTCCTCGGCCAAAGTCGAGAGTTGCTCGTAGCCGGAATAGGACCACAACCCGACCGCCAGCCCAACGCCAAAGATCTTAAATGTCGCCTGATGCGGCGGCATCCAGGGATGAAACGGATTGAAGTGCCAGTGCGCGAGCCCAAGGGCAATCATGGTCGCCACCGGCACGAAGATGATGACTTCTAGCGCAGTTGCCACCTGGCCGACCATCTGGATGCCGCGGACATTGACCCAGGTCAGTATCGCGACGAGCGCCAGTGATATCAAGTAGTGCTGCCAGGCCGGCATGTGCGGGGAATAATATTTCAGGTAGTCGGCGAACAGGACGGCATAGGCGCTGCCGAGGGGAAATGAAGCTGTCCAATTCCACCAGCCCGCGAGAAATCCCCAAAAGTCGCCAAAGGCGGCGCGGCTCCAGCGATAGAAGCCTCCTTCGACCGGCAAGGCTGTGGTCAACTCGGCCGAGACGAGCGACACCGGAATCGACCAGAAAAACGGCAGCACCAGAATGTAGATCAGGGCGATGCCGGGGCCCGAAGTTGTGACCATGTCCTCAATGCCGAAGGGGCCACCGGTCGTGTAAGAGAACATGACAAAGACGAGGTAGAAGAGGCTGGCCTTGCGAAGGGCGGAGGATTTGGTTGAGGCCGTCAAGGGTGCGGGTATTTCAGATTGAAGATTTCAGATTGCAGATTGCGGAATGAAAGTCGCTCGGCGTGGCAAATTCAATTTGCAATCTGAAGTCCGAAATCTGCAATCAGCAGCTTTCACGCGGCCAATGGCCCGCTCAGAGCGCCTTCAAGTTCCAGCAGCCTGCGCTTGATGTCGAGCCCGCCACCGTAGCCGGCCAGCGTTCCATCAGAGGCGATCACGCGATGGCAGGGCACGACGATCGCCACCGGATTACGGTTGTTGGCCATGCCGACGGCGCGAAATGCCTTGGGCCTGCCGACGGCGCGGGCAATGTCGGCATAGGTGCGGGTCTCGCCGTAAGGAATGGCCAGCAGCGCGCGCCAGCAGGCGAGCTGAAATTCCGTTCCGCGCAGGTCGAGCGGGAAGCTGAACTCACGCCTCTGGCCGCGGAAATATTCTTCCAGTTCCTGCACATAAGGCCGCATTACGGTCGCAGATTCCTCGAAACGCAATTGCTTGCCTTCTACGCGCAGGTTGCGCGGATTCGGACGGATGGTCTGCTGGCCCGGGAGCCGCGTGTCAAACTCCAAAGCAACCAAGCCTCTCGCCGAGGCGGCCAGAAACAACGGTCCGACTGGAGATGTAACTATCTTAGAATGAAGCGTTTCCATGAGGTTCCGGCTCGGCCAAGCGGCTCAGTGCCCCCATACATTAGCACAACCGCGTCCGTCTGACCCCGCCTCGATGTTGGTGGCAAATTAAAATGTCCGGTTTTTGTAGCAAGTGAAATGTCCGGTTTAGGTTAATAGCCAGCCGCCGTCGAGGCTGTGGGAAAGTGGGAATCCCGCGGTGTTTGCGGGATTTCCAAGCGAGGTGGGAAAGTCGGGTTTTGGACTTTTCCGCCTCGCGTCTTTTCCACAGCCCCACGCGCGCCGATTTTT
>JASHPH010000185.1 GCA_030038255.1 Candidatus Sulfotelmatobacter sp.
TACGGCGACGGACGAGGCGCTGAAGTATGTCAAATCGTCCATCGGTACGCTCAGGAAGAACAGCACGCAGGGCTTCGACTCCACCATCGCGCAGATCGACAAATGGAGAGCGGAAATCGGTGTTCCTCCGGCCCACCTGCCCCCGCCCAGGCCGGGCAGCAGTGTCGCGGATCGATTCCGCGAATCCGACGCGCAAACCCGGACGGCGGTCGATCAGTCAACCGGGAACAGTGCGCTGGGCTGGGTCTTCGAGCGGTTGAACGATCTGTTCGACCAGGTTGTCCATATTGACGCTCCGAATCCCGCAAAGACCACGGTGGACGCGGCCGCGAATTTCGTGACCGGACTCGCCGGCGATCAGCTCGACAATCTGATGCGAACGTGGCAGCAGATACAGGCCGACATTCAGCAGATCTTTTCGGGCGGAATGCCCGGGGCGAAGGACCTGAGCTTCGAAACGATCCGGCAGCTGATCATCGCAGTGGGGGCCGATGTGGTCGTGGGACTTCTGAATGCGCTGCGCAGTCTGATCGATCGGGCTCTCGATCTGCTGGGGCAGATGATCGACGTGGTGCGTTCGGTTCTGTTCGCAAAGATCAGCTTTCCGTTCATCGAGAAACTGGTGGAACTGGTGGCGCCCGGCGCTCACATCGATACCTCGTTCCGGCTGGTGGATGCGATTATGCTGCTGGTCGCGATCCCCGCGACGATCACTTACAAACTGATCTTCAGTGAGTCGCCTTTCAAGCGCGGCGAAACCGTGGATCTGCCTTTCGGGCGGGTAACGGTTCAGGGACTGGAATGGGAGGAACTCGTCAAGACGGTGATCGGCATCGTTCCGTTCATCGGGATTGCCGCGGCTTTCGGTAAATTCGCAAAAGGGGTTTATACAGGCGTCAAAGCCGTCGCCGAAGAATTCGGGGGCACGAACATTGGGATTGTCGCCGCTATCGCCTTCGGGGGCATCGGGTTGGCAGCCGAAATCTTCGGTATGCATCAGAAGGAAGGCGACATTGTAACGGTGCTGGAGTGGACGGCGGCCGGAGCGGCGGGGATTGCACTGGCGACGTCGATGGCTCTCGCGATTCCGAAGTGGAACAACCCGGTCGCCGAGACGATTCCAATGGCCCACAAGCTCGAAGCGGTGATCGAAGTGTTCGAAACGGCCGTGCAGCTGATCGTCGGCGCCGTCGCGTTCGGCTTCATCATCGACAATCTGAACCGGTCCGACAAGGCGTACGACCAGAAACGCTACATACCGGAAACCACACTCTGGCTGACTCGCCTGATGGACCAGTTGGGAGACATTCTCGTGAGTTCGGCGACACTGGTCCCGCTCGAAGCGGCAGTGGCCAAGGCGGTCGTGCTGGTAGGCGGAGCTGTGTTCAAGGGCGCCGCCATTCCGTTCAAGATCATGCAGGTGGCGTCAACCAAGTTGATCCTCGAGGCTCCGGCTCCGGCATAGCCAGAGCGGGCCAGAGGAGCGGACTGTCGTCTCGCGCATAAACTCCTGTCTCCAGGAGTTGCGCGACCAGTTCGTCGACCCGGGCCGCCGGACTGGCGGCTCGTAACCCGGCGAGACGACCTGCGACCACCGCCGCCGCGCCGCTGGTGCCGCCCGGCGGGCCGGGCTCGGCGAATAGGGTGGTGTGACAGGCGGTGCCGAGGTCCGCATGGAGCCGTTGTGAGGCGTGAGACAGTCGAAGACCGGCCGGTTCTCTTTGGAGCGCACCGACGCTGACGACTTCCCGCAGAATCGCCGGCCACGCCATGCCCTGAGGGTTGTCCGCACGGCATAGTCGGTAGCGATTCCCGGCCGGCGCGACCGTAGGCACTCCGGCGTCTCGCAGAACGGAGATCAGAACCTGCAGGCGGCTGGGACGATAGCGTTCGTCGCTGATGAGATGGCCGGCATCCGCGAATGACGCGCAAACAACGGCGATGTGAAGGGCGGCATGGCGTTCCAGAATCCACTCGAAGGAGATCTCAAGCTGTTCGTCGGCCAGCAGGCAGCCATGATCTCCCAGGAGTTTCACCGGCATGACGCGAACTCCGGCGGCATTACAGATCGTCGAAGCAACCAGAGTGCCGTGACCGTTGCCGTCCGTCGTGTCCTGTTCGATCCCCTCCCCGCTGAGATTGACCCCCGGCACGGTTCGGGAGGGATCGAGCCGTTCCGGCAACACGCCCGTATCGATCACGGCTACGATAGGTTCGAGACGTTCGTCGGGCAAATCGCGTCTTTCTGAATTGAGACGGTGAAATTCCAGGATAGTCCAGGTCCCTTTGAGCATCAAGCACCTGCTGAAAAACTGCCGCGGCTCTTGCCGGCGCCAGGCACAACGGGAACGTCGGATCGCCGGGATTCTCTCGCAGACGAGCCGCAGAAAACTTCTAACGCCGCGATTACGACTTCATTAGGCCTCCCGAGGTAAAAGTCAGGTTCAGGGAGGTTTCAATGAAGTCACGATGCACCAGAATGATGCTGATTTCGGCGTATCTGATAGCAAGTCCTTTGCTCGTACTGGCCGGAGGGCAGCCTGAAATCCACCGGGTAACCAAACAGGAAGAGCAGGACAGAACCGGCATCTCGCGGGCTGTTCAACAGGGAAAGGGCGGCGGGAAGAGCGTTTCGAACCAGGTCATCCGTGCGAACGCTTACCGTTCCGAAACTCCGGAAGAGAGCCGTAACGTTGTGCAGCAATCGAGCACGCGTTCCATGTGGAACGACCCGGCGTTTCACAGGTAAATAAGTGAGGAAATCTTTCTGATTCCTGCCGGGCGCGGTCCAACCGCAGGATTGCGGGAACCGTGAATAGGTCCTGAGGATTGTCTGACAGAAGAGTGTGCGAGCGCTCGGCCAGGGCATTGTGGGAACGTTCAACCGGGTAAGTTGCATTCAGCGGCCGGAGCAACAATCAGGTCAGTCGGGAGAGAATCTGGCGACCACTCCGGATGAGACGAAATGAGGCTCTCCTCCTCGCGGGCCCGAGTTTGGCGCGCCTCTCAGATCCGATACTCGAATGCGTCGCTTTCCTGCGTTTGTTTCGTCGTCACTCTCACCCTCGTCGCCTCCGGGACGACCAGCGAATTCGGGGGAACGCTCCTCGTGAGGAAGACACTTGCACCGATAGTGCTGCCCGCTCCGATGGTCGTGTCTCCACCGATGATCGTTGCGCCTGCGTAAACAGTTACTCGGTCCTCAAGGGTCGGATGGCGCTTCTGACCGCGCAGCGCCTGCCCGGCGGACAGCGACTTTGCCACCAGGCCGACGCCCTGGTACAACTTGACCTGGTTTCCGATGACAGCCGTCTCACCCACCACGGTTCCGGTGCCGTGATCGATGAAGAAGTACGTGCCAATGCGGGCGCCTGGATGCAGATCGATTCCGGTGCGGGAATGCGCCCATTCGGTCATGATGCGGGGAATGAGCGGAATGTTCTCCAGATAGAGTTCGTGCGCGAGCCGCTGCACCGCAATTGCCTCAATGCACGGATATGCGACGATCACCTCGTCTTTGCTGAACGCGGCGGGATCGCCGTTGAATGCGGCATCGGTATCGGTGCGCAGCAGTTCCCGGATGCGCGGCAAATTTCCCAGGTACCTGCGTGTGAGAGCATAGGCAGCTTTCGGCGGGTCCGTTTCGCCTGGCCGCAGGGCCGCGGCATATCTGAGGCTCTTGCGGATTTCACTTTCGAGACGGGCCAGCACACTGTGGAGCAGTGCACTGGCGGCATCTTCGACTTCGGAAGAGTGGACTGGCCTCTCGTCAAAAAATCCGGGAAACAACAGACGCAGAAGGTCGATGGTGATTCCGGCCACCGCGTGCTTCGAGGGCAGGTTCGTGCCGTCGACGTGATTGGTCCCGCCCCCGCGTCCATACGATTCCAGCAGACGCTCCGTCAATTGGGCTACCGATAATGACATGTCTTGATGGTCACATCTGTGTCGGGCGGCGGTAAGGTCGCCACGCCGGAGACAGTCGACAACCACTGATTTTACGGCAAAGACAACTGAAGCGAGAAAGCGTGCTGCCGGGGGATTGAGGGGCAGACGGCAGGAAAGTCATCGACGGTTTCGCCCGTCCCGGGAGAATCGATGAGCGTCTGCGCCGGCGCGCGCGTGTGTGCAAAGCGGGGTGTTCCGTGCGTGACCGCCTTGTCGATCGTCACGACGCCCAGCACGTTCTTTTGGTCTGCGGTCATCGCCCTGTCAATGATAGGGCCTGCCGTATTCGCACAAACCAGAGGGCACGATGCAGCGAGCAATACAATTTGACCAATGGATCGTGGATTGAAGCCTTCAGCCGAAAGAGTGGCGTTCTTAAAGGAGCGAGTATTTCCGATATTCAGAACTGAAACTCAGGGCTTGTTGCGTTTCCTCGCAACTGGTTTCTTTATATCCTCTCACGGCCTGTTTGCGACCGCTAAGCACGTGCTGAAGGATGTCATCGATGAAAACGGCAAACCTACAGCCGGGCTTTCTGCTATTCATCTTGTGAGTGAGAATCGATATTTCGTCCGACCCATTATTCAATTTCAAACCAACTCGATTTCCGATGTAGCTATTGGCTTTTTGGCTGAAATGCGCCACAACCAGACCAACCAGATTTTGAACAACGAAGTGCTCAGGATATCCAAAAGTATTGCGGAACCGGGCGATTTCGTTGCCACCTTTGCCTACCCTGATACGACAGTATCTCAGGATTCTGTTGCCATCTATATTCATTCCTGGACTTCGGAAGTTTGCGGTGAAGTTGAGGAATATTACCCGGGAGGCCGGGATTCATGTATGATGCCCGGTCCGTGTTATAGGACCAGCATGGAAATCAAAGGTGGTAGCAGTGGGGGTCCCGCATTGAATCGAGACGGCCGGGTAATCGGGGTCAACAGCACCGGAATAGATGGTACGGACATCTCCTTCATTTCTGTGATCGGGGATATTTTTCGATTCACTTTGTCGAATGTTACTGTTCCCTGGAAGGCCCCTGGGT
>JASHPH010000186.1 GCA_030038255.1 Candidatus Sulfotelmatobacter sp.
ATACTACTACCCCGACCGACTTTGCCTTCTCCCTCACCTACCGCATAAACTAGGAGACATGACATGCCGACGATGAGACCGCCGCGAGACCCGCAACCCACCGAGGACGTGAAGGGGCCAAACCATCCTTCGACCGTGGACCCGGGCTTCGACAATCCGTATCGAGACAAAGCGGGCGATACTGTGGGCGCGGGCGATTTCGCCGGGCGGAAGAAACCGGAGCGTGGTTCGTGGCCGTGGTAAGCTAGTGGCGCTGCCGCAGATACGGCGCGTGCCGCAAACACCCATGGAGTGGGAGAAATTCCACTTCAATCATTTCGTGCTGCATAAAATAGTGCTGGGCGTGCTGTCATCGAAATTGGGCGAGACGCTTTTCATGCCGCCGCTGTGGCCGGTTCCTGGCAATATCCTGACGCCGAAGATGAACGAGTGGCACCAAGTCCTGCATCAGCAGATGAACGCGTTTTCGGGGGACAACACGTACAATTTCCTTTACAGTACGTTGGCAACCCCGGATGGGCAGCAGACCTTCGTGGAGACCAATTACAAAAATCATTACGCGTTCGATACCCTCGTAGGCATCCCGACATGATGGATGGATCGGCCTTCGTTTCCAAGCGCGCGCGGCGGGCCACACCCGCTGACGTATTGCAAATGATCCTCGTGGCCAGCCGGGCTTACGACAAATATCCCGTCGAATGGGGCCGCGTCAGCGTGTGGCTGCACGAGATTTTGGAAGAACCTGATATTTTTGCTGCCGTGTGCGGAGACGCCGCTATCATCTGCCGCGCCCATTGCTGGGAAGGATTGCCCTCGGTCAAGAACGTAACCGTCCTTTTCATCGCCGGGGTTGACCATGTGTGGGACGCGGTGCGATGCTTGCGGATGGCGGCGGCCTGGGGGCATCAGATCGGCTCCCACACCCTCAAAGTCGATGCAGAGACAGGCGTTGACCTCGGGCCGCTCGTCAAACGGATTGGACTGCCTTACGAGCCGATTTCCGCTTTCACGGTGAAGCTGAATGGCGCATAGCGGCGTTCCCGGCGCGAGCCTTCTTTCCTCAAATCCCAGCTACAATCCACTGGGAACGTTTGGAACGCTATTGCCCGACATCGGCGCGGCGGCGGGCGAAATCTATGCACCGGGCAATCCGCTTTCGACGGCGGCCTTTTTGACCAAGGGGGGCTTTGATCTTTCGCAAGGATCGATCTTGCCTGGGCTTCTGCAATTTGGCTCGGCGGCGCTTCCGTTCGTATTACCCTCTGGCGCCCCAGGTGGCGCTGGGGGTACCGATGCTGGCGCGACGGCAGCAACCGGGTCAGAGGGATTTGGGGCGTCACTTTCTGATTTCCTTTCCAATCCGAGTTTTTCGGGCGCTGGCAATCTGCTTTCGAGCGCAGGGTCTAGCATCGCGAATACGGCGTCGAGCGGCTGGAACAGTTTTTTGAACAGCATCGGCCTCGGCAACAGCGCGGCTCCGGCGGCAGCAGCGGGGAGTGCCAGCAGCGCGCCGATTGATCTACTCTCGGGAGGTGCCAACCCGGCAGCCGCGATTACCACAACGGGAGCGGCGGGGACGCCTGACGTTGGGCCATTGCTCCTCGACTCGTCGGGCAATTTTTCTCTCACCGGGGCAAATCCCGCAGCGATCACCGCGACGGGCGCGGGCGGCACGGCTGCGACCCCGAGCATCTTCGACGCGATCTCGAATTTCACCACCCAGCATCCGTATCTCACTCTCGGCGCTGGCGTGGCCGGGTCGCAGCTTTTGTCGCCGCTCTTGTCCAACATCACTGGCGGCATGACCTCGCAAGAAAAAGCACTTCTCGCGGCACAGCAACCGGCGATCAATGCGGAATCGGAACTCATCAGTTCCGAGGAAACCGGCAATCTCCCGCCCGGGGCAGAAGCCGCAGTCAGCAGCGCACTCGCTGCCGACATTGCCAATATCAAATCCAGGTATGCAGCTACGGGACAATCCGGTTCGTCCGCAGAAGCGACGGACATTGCCAATGCCCAGCAGCAGGCCGCAGCCAATCAATTCCAAATCGCCGCGCAGGCAACGCAAACTGGATTGCAGGCAGCGGGCATCACGAGCGATGTTTACAACACGCTCATTCAAGATCAACTCACGCGGCAGCAGCAGATTCAAAATGCCTTCTCCGGCTTCTTCGATGCGCTCGGTTATGGTCTAGCGCGTTCGCAGGCGGCGTGACATGGCTGATCCTTCCGCGCTTCCTGCGACCGACACTGACGCGATGGTCAATTCACTGTTGCAGAAGCTCGGGCAGAGCAGCGACCGCCTGAGCGCGCAAATCATTCCGTTTCGGAAGCGTGAACAAGATGTAGAGCAAAAGATCGCCGACATTCAGCCGCCGCCTGAACCGACATTGACGCCAGTTCCGACGCAAGCGCCGCCCCCGCAAATCACGCAATCGCTTTCCGCCATGTCGTCGCCGCTTATGTTCTTGGCGGCGCTATCGGGCGCGTTCGGCGGTCCTTCTGCAATCGCGTCAGCAGTGCAAAACGCAACGGGGTTCTTGAACGGGATCAAGAAGGGCGACGCTGATACTACGAAAGAGAACCTCGACCAGTTCAACACCAACGTCGATGCGGCGATGAAATCGAATCAGGCCGCAATCGACAAATACCGCGCGGCGTTCGAGGCTAAGACATTCGATTTGAACAAGCTCAACGGCGAGCTTCGCTCCATCGCGAGCGAGTACGGCGATCCAATCACCATGCACGCGATTGAGACGGGTGATTTAGAGAGCGCTTTCAAATTAGTTGATTTGCGTCAGCGCCAGCAAGAAGCGCTTCGTAATCATCAAGACATGATGAATTTGCGAATCGACAGCGCATGGAAGGACGCGACATTACACCTCAAAGATGGGTCTTACGTCAGCGGCCAAAAGAACGCCATCACTAATAGCTACCGAGATGCGAGCGGGAACGATATTCCCGCAGGCAGGGTGGATGATACTCTCACTGGTATTCCTGCCGAGGCCATTGTGAAGCCCGACGCGGCAAAAGAAGCGGCAGAATTGGCGCTCAAAGGGGATTGGAAAGATGCGCTTAACGGCGTTGGCTTCGGCAATGCCGCAAATCTCAACCGCGC
This sequence comes from Candidatus Sulfotelmatobacter sp., assembly GCA_030038255.1. Lineage (GTDB taxonomy): Bacteria > Acidobacteriota > Terriglobia > Terriglobales > Acidobacteriaceae > Sulfotelmatobacter. Next base: position 3,119 of record JASHPH010000186.1, read on the forward strand.
GATCATTCGTGACGCTATTCAGAAGCAAGCGGCGGCGAAAGGAATGACGGGCGGCGACATAGCCAATGTCATCGGTCAATTCGATGCGCTTGTCGCAGGCTACCGTTCGGCGGGTCAACTTAGTGGACGGCTCACGGTTTTCGCTTCCGAAGCGCAGCAAGCGGGAGACTTTCTCAAAGAAGTCAACGATCAATTTCCCGATGATTTGCGAACGCAATACAAGGACATCAATTCACTCGTGCAGGCGTTTCAGACGCGCACGGGGGGAACGCAAGTCATCGCGTTAGGCGGCGCGCTGAACAGCTTTGCGAATAGCTACATGCGCGTGGCAAGCGGAGGCGGCACGCCTCGTCTTGCCTACTACGATCACGCGATGGACATTCTCAACAAAGCTTATTCCGAGGGGCAGTTAAATACTGGCATCGAAACATTACAGGCAGAAATCGAGCGCGCCCTCCAAGCTCCCGGAACCGCGATGAGCGAATTTCAGAAGGTGCTTCAAGGGACAGCAGGGACAGGGGAAAGTGCGGCGTCGCAAGCTGGCCGTGTGCTTACGGGCAGGCCAGCGCCTAGCACAAACGATCCTTACGGTTTGCGCTGATGCCTGACGATCCGCTTCTCAAAAAATATCCTACGCCGCCGACGCTGGAACAATTTCGGAAAGACAACCCACAGTATGGCGATATCTCCGACGGCGAGTTGGCGGATAAGCTCTACGAGCGCTATAAGGCTCAATTCAAGAGCGATAGTCCGATAGCGCATCCTCGTGTCGCCTTCTACGCAAAGGTTGGATATAACCCCTATGGCCTTAAGAATCTTCCACACGATCTAGCAGAGTTAGGATCGGGCGCGACTTTTGGGCTTGTCGGGCCAGAAGCGAAAACGGCTACGGACAAAGAAAACCAAACAGCAGGACGCGAAATGCTCGCGGCACTTCCTTCGGCGGCGACAGGCGGTATAAGGCAGGGGGCGCCTTTCGTTCTCAATCCCCCGCCATCTTGGGCGGCCAAAGTTGCAAATGCGCCATTCCTTGGCCAGAACGTCACCAATGCTCTCTCAAACCCCGTAATCCAGCGCGCGCTTGCCGCAATGGGCAAAGGGCTTGCCTTCGGCACAGGCGCGCTCGGAAGCGGCGCGGGAGGATTTGCTGTTCTCAAGCGGTTAGGTCTCATTCCATGATGGAAGCGGTGGACGGCGATAAGACAAAGCTCCGGCGGCTGATCGCTGACCTGACGGATAAGATGGTCGCGGCGCTTGACCCGGTTAATCCAGAAGGCCCGGCGGCGGCAGACTATGGCGCGGCTCTGGATCGAGTGTGCAAGGTCTATAGCCTTCTGCACGGCACGGGCGATTTCGACAAGACGGGCAACGCGCTCGATAGCTACAGAAAGACCTACGATGGCAGCGCAGATACGGGTGGTCGAAGAAAAGCCGGTTGATGGGATACCGGAAGGGTTAATTGAAGCGACGGATACGGTCGTTCACGTTTCACGTGAAACAACCCCGCCCCTTTCGGCTCCGGCGGCGGTTGATTCTCGCGTCCTTGCAACATTCCAAGCGCTCGACGGAAGGCTCAAAGCCGTGGAGCAAGCCGTAATTGGCGTGCCGCGCTCGTTGGGCGTCTTGCAGGGGCTTTTGCGGGCACTCGGCACCCAGGCACTCATGGCGCTGGCGCTCATTGGCTGCCTTGCCCTTGCGGCTGCGGTCATTCTAAATCCAACTCTCGTCGGGGCCGCTATTCTTGGGGCCGTGGCTATGGTACTGTACCTACCCTTAGCCGCCTTGGCGCTTTGGGGAAAAGGGCGATGAGCAGCACTCGGTCGGTCGTTGTCCAAGACAATTCGATCTCATCCATGACGGGGTCGGCCCAGGCTCTCATTCCACAAGACCCGACGCGCAGTTATCTCAAAATCTTTAACAATGGAGCGGACAATCTGACATTCACTTTCATGGCTTACGTAGACAGCCAAGGCAAGGGAGGTGTCGGAGGTGCGGCGGGCGGTTCAATCGTTCTCGTGCCGAATGGCAGCGAGACCTACAATACCGGATCGATCCCGGCAAATGCGATTCAAGTGACGGGCACGAGCGGCCAGCCTGTGACCTGCTACACGAGTCCGTGACATGAGAAGTCTCATCCGCGCTTTTGGGGCCGCGCTCCTGATCCTATGCCTTTCCGGGCAAGGGACCAACAATCCAGGGGGCGGCAGCGGATCGGGTACCGTCACTAGCGTTGGCGCCTCGAATGGCATCTGCGGCGGCCCGATCACGACCAGCGGTACGCTCACCGCTTGCACGACTGACAATACCAAGACTTCGAGCTACCAGGTGGCGTCCGGGGACATGGGCAACGCGCTCAACCTTGCTGCCACGACCGGCACGCCAGCGCTGACGCTCCCAGCCGAAAGTTCCTCAATTTTTGCGCCGGGCATGACGCTGTCGATCGTCGTCACTGGGACAGTCAACTGGACGCTGACGAACTCGACCGGCCTGACGATCACCGGCCTCAACAGCACGACCTTGACGCCCGGCACATCCGGTACATTCCTTGCCAACGCCAACGGCACCGGCCTCGACTTCTTCCCAGGAGCGCAGCCGCCGACTTCGACCTCGGCTGGTGGTGTCAATGCCGGAGGCGATCTGTCGTTCAGCGGCACGACGCCGACTGTCGCGAAGATCGGCGGCGTCGCGATCACGCTCGGCACGCTCACCAACAACGATGCCTGCACTTATGCCAGCAGCGGCACGGTGCTCAACTGCAATTCAAGCTTCCTGCCACTTGGCGGGGGCACGCTTACCGGCAAGCTCACCACGGTTGCCTCGGCCACGGGCGGCGCGGGCTTCAACCTGCCGCAGGGTGCGGCGCCGTCGTCGCCGAGCAACGGCGACATGTGGGCGACGAGTTCCGGCGTTTACGCCTACATCGCCGGTTCACAGGTTGGGCCGTTCGGAACATCCGGTAGCGGCTGCACGTCGAGTGGCGCGTCGATCCTCTACGGCAACGGCAGCGGCGGATGTTCCAACGTCACCGTAGGAAGCGGTCTTTCGTTCAGCGGTGGCACGCTCAGCGCCACCGGCGGTGGTTCCTCTACCATCGTCGCCTCGCAGGGACGGCTGACGCTGGTCTCCGGCACGCCGGTGATGACCGCGAACGAGACGGCGCAGAGCACGATCTACTTCGACTGCTACAAAGGCAACAACGTTCCTTACTACTCAAGCGGGAGCGCGCTCGACACGATCTCGTCGTGCGAGGAGAGCGACGCGCTTGAGAGCAGCGGCACCGGCGAGGTGCTGGCGAGCGGCGTGTTCGACGAGTGGTACTCGCACGCCGGGACCGCGATTTGCCACGCCACGAACGGCTCCGGCGGCGGTTGGGCGTCCGACAGCGGCAGCCCGAGCAACCAAGCGCGCGGCACGGGCTACTCGCAGGTCCACAACACCAAGGGGTTCGTGACCAACGTCAACAGCGTGTCGGATTGCTACAACGGCACGACCAACGAGTGCTCGACCGCGTGCGCCGCCGACACACTGACTTACCTCGGCTCGTTCTACACGACCGCGAACGGCCAGACCGGCATGGCGTTCACCGGCTCAGGCTCCGGCGGCGGCGCGCCGTGCATGTGCCTCTACAACGCCTACAACCGCGAGCCGCAGACGGTAACGAACCAGGACACGACGGCATCGTGGTCTACCGAGTCAGCCTCTTGGGTGAAATCCGATAACAGCGCCAGCGACGCGGTTGAGATCGTGGACGGTCTCGCGCAGTCTCAACTTTTGATTTCAGACGATGAAAATGCCGAAGGAAGCGGTTCAGGTGCTGCTGCCGGGATCGGAGTACTTGAAGACGCAACGACCGGCACTCCGCAGATTGCGAACTTCAACTATGTGAGCACCGTCACCTACAACGCGCTCCACGTCACGGACAGGTTCCTGCCTAAGTACGGATACCACTACGTCCAGCAGATGGAGACCACAAACACCGCCTCGGTAGCGAGGACATTCTTCGCCGGTGCTGCTATCGCAAGCTCAAACGTCATGCAGCTTGCCGTCACGACGAGCAACTGACATGCGCTTCGCGCTGCTGCTCATGGCTCTTCTCGCTTGCGCCGCGTTCCTGCCTCACGGCGGGGGAGGCGGAAGCGCACCGCCGGTGGATTGCCTCCTTATCTCCGGCACGACCACGAACTGCCTCCTGATCTCCGGGACGACGACCAATGCGCTCCTGGTTGAATAGCCTCATCCTCGCGGCGCTCGTCCTTGCCGCGCCGTGCGCTTGGGCGCAAAGCCGCGTGGACCAGCTCTCGGGAGCAACGACGCCGCTCGCCGGGACCGAGACGATACCGACCTGCCAGGGGTGCAATTCTTCCACACCCCTTGTGGCGACTCCGGTTCCGTCGCTGTGGAATGGCCCCAACACTTGGGCCGACCCGATCCTGTGCTGCAATGCGTCCGGGTCATGGGCACCGCCGACGACCGGCACTATCAGCGCCAGCAGTAACAGCCTGACCGTTGCGAACGCGTCGGGATGGATCGTCGGACAGGGTATTTGGATATACGGGGCCGGGACCTCAGGTGGAAATTTCTTCACCTCCGTAACCGCGATATCAGGCACGACCTTCACGCTCGCCGCGAACGCTGGCACGAGTGTCACTAACGCCTTCGTCCAATCGCTCGCCGCGACCACGACCGGAAGCGGTTCCAGTTCGTCGAACCCGACGCAGCTCACCGTCGCAAGCGATGCGGGATGGTCTGTGGGAATGGGAATCAACGTCACCGGGGCCGGTGCCAGCAGCGCTAATCTCATCACCAGCATTTCGTCGTGCGGCGTTTCGAGCGGCCCATGCACGAGCACGACCTTCGTGCTCGCGACGAGCATCTTAACGACCGTTAGCGGCGCTACTGTGCAGCACGACGACACGGCGGCTGTCCAAGAGGCGCTCAACAACTACCTAGCCGTGAAGCTTCGCTACGGCAATTACAATATCAGCAGCGCGCTTGACATAACCTCGCCGAACCTTCTCGTTGGCGACGGAACCGGTGCCACGTTCCTTTGGAACCTCGGCAAGACGAACGACAGCATTTATGTCACCTATTCGTGCAACGAAGCAACAACCGAGCGCACTTGCGGCGGGTTTCGGCTTGCAGATTTCCAAATCATCCAACTCACCGCGAGCCCGACCGCTGGATACGCAATCCACTACGCCTATAACGGCACCTCTGGATTCTATGTTCAGAACGGCATCGCCGAGAACATCGTCATAAGTGGCACCTATTTCGGCATCGGGATCGGGTCCAACGTCATCATCGATTGGTTCCGCGACATCACCATCGCCAACACGGTCGGGGGTGGCATCTATTACGACAATCCCAGCCCTGCCGGGGATGTCGAGTGGACCGACATCTCAGAGACTTTCGTGAGTGCTCCGACGGACGGGTGCTTCTATGTCGTCTCGTCGGATACTCAGGTCGTCACCGATCTCAAGTGCAATCAGGGAGGCAGCGAGCCGATAGAGCTGCATGGCGGCGGCACGGTCGCGAACATACGATTCGTGAATCCGAGCATCGAAGGCTATACCGGGGATTACGCGATGGACCTCACTGACACGAACAATATCGTGGTCGTGGGGGGCGAGCTTTATCAACAATACAGTGCGAGCGGCACCTTCAATCTTACTGGCGCGAGCGGGTACGTCATTCTCGGCGTGAACGGCCACGGGACGGGAGCGCCAATCCAAGCCGGGACTGTCTACAACTACATCTCATCTCCGCAGTCCGGCTCAGGCGGCCAGCCATTGTGTAGCGAATCCAATGGGCAGCTTTATGTTGGGAGCGGCGGGTCCTGCTGACAGCCACGCGAGCGGTGCTGCGATCGCCGAGGCGCTCACCACCAGCGGCCTTCATCCGAACATCCTCGGCGCGGCCGATCTTGCCCTTGGGGTTATTAGCGCAAAGAACAATGCTATAATCAAATAGATCGCGTGCGTAGAAGCGATAGGAAACGCAAGATGCTGTTCGGTGAAACGCGGAGACTGGCGACGGAGGCGAAAACGGAAGCCGCAACAGCAACTGGAAACGCGACCGCTGCTCTGGCGCGCATAGACGCACATGAGCAAATCTGCACCGAGCGGCAAGGACACATCATTGCCGATTTGAAAGAGATCAAGGATTTTTTGAAACGGGTAGTCTGGGCGATTCTCGCAGGCGCGGTGATCCTTCTCTACAACACGCTTCGCCAGCACGGCGCGGTGCCATGAACGCGCGCACTCTGATTCAGAAGCATGAAGGCTGCACTCTCGTTGCGAAGGCGGACGCTAAAGGCAAGTGGGAAATCGGCTGGGGCCACGATGGCGCAGTAGAGGGACAAACCTGTTCGCAACAGGAGGCGGACGACTGGATTGATGAAGATCAAGAGACGGCAACGCAAGGAGCGATTGCTTGCGCAGGCAAGGAAACGTGGTCGGTCCTGAACGAGCCGAGACAAGCTGCCCTGATCGACATGGCCTATGAATTAGGGACGCGCGGACTTTCGGAGTTCACGAATACGCTCGCGCTGCTCCGGCAATCCGATTACGAGGCGACCGCATCTGAAATGCTCCGCAGCGATTGGGCCAGGGAGGTTCCGCTACGAGCGCAAGAGGACGCCGAGATTATGCGGACGGGAGAATGGCCCGCATGAAAGAACGGGCCGCGCGAAGCGGCCCGAGTTCAGGGAGGACTCGCCGAAGGGGGCAAGTGACTAAAGGGTGCCCTAAATCGGCCATTGTTGCAATGCCAAAAATGATGTAGAACGCAAGAAATGGCCGCTCCTTCCGATACCACTTCTCCCAAGGCCCCGACGCAGAATAAATCCATGGCTGCCGGGGCTGGTGGCGTGACTGGTGGCGGGGCTGGGGTGCTTCTGATTTGGCTCTTGGACCTGCACGGCATCAAGATCAGCCCTGAGGCCGCAGGAGCACTCGCTACAGCGGCTTCAACCGTTGCCGCGTGGATAGGCGCCTTCTTCGCGCCGCTCGTCACCGCCGCCCAGCAAGCGGCTCTACGCAAACTAGAGGATGAAAAGTAATGGGCTTCCTACAGACCGTTGAGACTGACGTAAATGCGGCTCTTGAGGCGGCATGGAACGCGCTGAAGACCCCGATTCTTTCCCTTGACGCCACTTTGGTCAGCCAGATCGCTCAAGCCGCGAGCACGCTGTTCTCTGGCGGCTTCACCATGACCGGGCTGCAACAGGCGGTCGCGGCGGTCATGGGCAGCTTGGCCTCGGATGCTCAGGTGCTCGAACAGGATGTGGCGGCGGCAATCCTCGCCTTCGGCAATGCCATCTCTAACGATCTTACCGGAGCAGCAAGCGCGGCTCCGAGTTCGGGAACGACTTCGGCGGGGTCGTAAGGTGGGATTGCTAAACTGGCTGTTCGGGCTGGCGGCCAAGAAAGTAGCGGACAAAGAATACGGCCCCGCGCAAACCGCTTACGCGCCAGATAAAGCGCCGCAGCAAAATCAAGCACCCGTGAAGTCGCCCGATGCCCCTCAAAAATGATAAGCTGGGTACTCAGTTTCTTCTCGTTCATCGGCAACCTGTTCTCGTACTTCACGCGCAAGCAGGAAGAGCAGATCGGGCGCCAGCAACAGCAGCTTGCCGATGACCAAGTCACGATCAAAGACGCCGAAGCTGCGCGCAAGACCGATGACGCCGTTGCTAGCCTGTCTGATTCCGCTGTTGATGACGGGCTGCGGGAATTCTCCCGTAAGCCATGATGCCTGTAGCTCGTTCTCATACATCATCGTCGATCCGGGATACGAAACCCGGCTGACGGATAATGAGAAAAGACAGATTCTAGGATACGATCAAAAACTAAAAGCCGAGTGCGGTCCCTAGTTCGCGAGCTTCATCTGACCGCGCCTTGATCCTCGCCTCGATGTCGCGCCAGATCGAATTAGACCCGGCGATTCCGACGTGAGCGATGACCGGAATCATGTCGAGCAGGCCGCAGTTGCCGGGCACCGCACAGTCCACATTGTCGGCGCCGCTCACCGCGCCGATGATGTTGATGCCGTCGAGCGGGTTGAAGTAGTTCGTGCACCATGCCTGCTTCGGGCACGACATACCAAGCGCGATCGAAGCCGGGTCGAGCGTGAAGATCAGCCTCGGCCCCGGCGGCGAGCGCAGCGCCTGCAATCCGCCGAGCGAATGGCCGATCACGACGTTGAATTCGCCCTGGTCGTCATAGGTGCCGAGCGCCTTGGACTCGCGCTCGGTGACGCGGCAGCCCATGCGCTTCAAGTCCGCTACGCCCGCGTAGACCGGGCTGAACGTCGCGCCGCCGATGCCGTAGAGCACGAGTGCGTCGCAGCGCGCGGGCGCAGCGCCCGGCAGATGCAGCGTGAGCGCGGGGCCTTCCGCTACGTCCTCGAACGCGCCGGGCGTCGCGCCGACGCAGGCGGAAAGGGCGAGAGCGGCGAGGATGGCAAGCGGAGTTCTCATTTGCGGTTCATGGCTTCGTAGTGTCCGCGTCGGGTTCGGCCTGACGCTCAAATGCTAACTGGATCGCCGGGTTTTCTGGGCGCTGGCAAGTCATCCATCGGATAGATGTATTCGCCGCGTTGTTCTGGCGTGAGGTCGGCCCACGCGCGCTTGATGCGCTCGTATTCAGCAACCGTGTAGCCCCGGATCATAAATTCAATCGGACTTGGACATGTGATTTCGTCGCTCATTGCGCGCCCCCGTCCGGACTCTGGCGATGGCGCTCCCAATACTCGCTTGAGCGCCCTTCGTCATAAACTGCGAGCGACATTTCACATTGCGCCAGCTTCTCGCGCGCGTCGGCGGTTTCTGCTTTCTGAGCGTCGAGTTCCGCCTGTAGCGCGGCGATGTGGGAGAGAAGGTCGGGCACGCTTGCATAAAGATGCGCGTCATCTTCGTTCAAGTAGCCTGCGACAATCTCATCCCCGAATTGGCCGAGCGGTGAGATGATTGCCCACGGCTTCGGATCATTGTTGATGCGACGTGGCAATAGCGGCCCTGGCGTCGCTTTCTCAGCCCTTTCCCTTATCTCGGCGAGGCGGGACGGAGGCAAGAGGGCGGTCATGTTTCCACCAGCGGATTGTATTGATCCGGCGTCATTCCGAATGTCCATGCAATAGCCTCACGCACTGTTTTCATGTTGGGCGGCACACGAAGCAGATACCGGCGCGGGGTCGAGCTGTCTTTTACATAGGCAAAAACGATGTCATCGCACTTCAGCAAAGCGTTTTCGCCGTTGCGATCAAGCTCGGTCATTTGTGCCTCTGCAACAAAACGCTCATAACCAAAGCGTTTAAGTGCCTGTTGTTTTATTTCCTGGTTCTTGCAGGCCAAAATGTCCGCCGCAGTTACGTCTATGTTTTCTTCGTTCTTTACGGCGATGGCGGCATCGCCAGCAAATGCGTCATAGTCAACGTCATCACTCCATTGGTCGCGCACGTTGGCTGGAAGCACTTTGCGAAGCGTCCCGTTCGAGACGAGGTTCCGCATCGTCGAAAACGGGATTTCGAGAAACGATTTATAGTCCTCAGCAAATTTCTTTGCTTGACTCAGGGTGCGAGGTTCATTGGCTTCATACGCATCGCAGCCCGAACAGGAGCCGTAATAGTCCTTATAGACCTTGTATTCCTCGGCTCCCTTAGTCAGCATGAGCCATTCGCCCTGGTATGAACCGAAGGTTTGATAGAGAATCAGCTTCTCGCCGTTGGCCCATGCGATGATGGGGTAGCCCGACCCGTCAAAGATTGGATCGTCGATTTCAGTCTGCGACATAGCGAATTTGCTCCTCATCATATTCGCGCTGGCGGATCACACGATATGCGCCTTCCGGTATTTCGATTGTGGCGTGCTCCTCGTGTACTACGCGGAATGGCGCGCGCGCCTCGATTATCTTGCCGGTTGGCGTGTCTAAAACGTCGGCGTCACCTTGGACGCGATGCGAATGCCCCGTAGCCTCCCCGTAAACGAGCACTTTGTTAGGTGCCGCTTTGGCGAGGCGCTTGTCGAGTGTGGCCTCAATAATCAAAACGTCACCTTGTCTCCACATCTTGCTCACTCTCCACCTTCCTTCTTGCTGTCGGTTACCTGGGCGCTCATTGCGCTGGGCGGCTCGGTGTCTCTCCACTCAGGGTGCGCGCGCATCTTTTCGCTTTCCTCGCGCGTGAACCAAACCGAACCTTTAATTTCGCGCCCAAGTAATTTCTCAGCGACATCACGAGGGATGTAGCATTTTTTGTCTGCGCCCGGTGGAGCGAATACCACATGAGCCATGCTACTTTCGATCACGAGCCATTCACGCATTTTCGTCCTCCCGCGCACTGGCCCGCTGGCACACTCCGCGACCAGTGGGCCAGTGCGTTATGTACGGATACTTGTTCAGGTCCGTGCTCACTCACCTCCTTTCCATCTGGCGGGTTGTCTCGGCCGAAGGCGTCGAGCGCGGCGAGAGCGGCGATTAAATCGTCTGTGTTGCCGCCGCTCACTATCAGGACGAAACCGCTCCCGTGCGCCGGATAAGCATCGAACCGTAACTCGCGCGCCGCTTCGTATAGGGCTTCGAGAAGCGAAAGGCGGGAGGTCACGACTTGAGCCTCATCATTTTTAGCGCCGTATAGAACATCCCGTAGATGACGCCTGCGCCGAAACCCACGCTCAACAAACCGAGATTCAGAATCACATGCCGGGTCATGTCACCCATCAGCCTTCTCCTTGGCTCCGGCGCGGAGGGCGCGGATGTCCGATGCTGCGTATGAGCAGGCGTCAAGCTCGTTCCGCGACCGACGATCTACGATCCGTGCTGCTTCCTCTAGCGCCTTGTCGCGCTCGGCGGTGAGGGCTTGGGCGATTATCTCAGGCGCTTGCAACGGGGAGCGCTCTATTTGAGCAAACACGCCCCATGCAGCGGTTCTGTGCTCCGGGGTGGGGGCAGCCATCTTTTACCTCGTGGATTTCTACGCCAGCGAGCCGCGCCCTACGCACCATGTCAGCGGTTCCACGACCACCGGGGAAAGCGATCACGATGTCGGGTTTACCCTCGCTTAGCATCTGTTGATTGCGTATAAAACCGGCGGCTTTACCGTGCTTCCGCCAATCAGCCGGGAAACTGATGCACTGAATGCCCATCTCGGATGCGAAGCGCGATGCCAGACTGTCCGCACCGCGCGCCGCGCCGTGGATGATCGCGCCGTAGGTCTGGCCGATTTGCAACTCGCCGCTCGACATGCCTGTGCTCAACGTGCAATAGAGCAGGTCGTAATCGGTGAAATCACGCCCGCCACAGACCAGCACGCGATGCCCCTTACGCTCGCTCACCCGGCTCACTCCTTCTTCTCGCCCGGCCCCGAGGGAGCGGGCGGCGGCGGTAGGAGCGATTGAAGCCACGCGGCAAATGCCATCGCTTCTGCGTAAGTCTGAAACCACAAGGCCACGCGCCCGGCGTCAGATGTGAAGCCGTTCGGCGGCGTAAATTCGGTCGGATGCTCTGGCGATCCACTCACCGTATTTGGCCCGTACATGACAACGCCAGCAAATGGTCGCCACTCCGGCGCGCGGGACTGGAGCGCAAACGCTAGAATGTCTGCGGCCCACTTCTCGATGTAGTGGCTACGGCCCACTGTGTGGTTCAATCCAGCATAGACGACCATTTGCTCAGCCAAATGACGCGCCTCGCGCTCGGTCGAATTCATGGCAGCCCCCACCACTTAAATGTTAAAGCTATAAGCCACACGATAATCGCTGTGTTCAAAGCTATTTGTGGAAGATAACGCATCTCACACTCCCTTCTGCTTCTCCGTCGCCACAGTTTCCTTGCCGGTGCCGTTGCAGTGCCAGCACGTGACGGGATTATCTTCGGCGGCTTGGTCTAGTTCGCGCCGCTGAGGGGGTGGAAGGTAAAGGGCAATTGCCGGGGCCGGAGTTGTTCCCTTACCGCCGCAAACATGACATGGCTTCTCCGCTGCTGCGGCGTCGTGGGCGGCGACTTCTCGCTTCAAAACACAAAGCTGCGCTTGGCATTCAGGATCATCGCATTCATCATCTGCCTCGATTGCTGCATCGCGCGCCGCCTCCACCAGCTTCTCCGAGACCAGCACCATGCCGGGAGGGATGGGGCTTATTAGCAATTTGGCTCGGTGCAACAGCCTTTTTTGGAGACCGGGGTAATCGTCCTCAAGTTTGCTTTCACCCCACGCGTAGTGTCCCTTTAGGCCGGGGTGCTCCTCCTCGAACATCGCTTTTGCGACGCGCTCCACATCTTCCTCTTTGAACGGCGGCGATGGCGGCATGGGGTTAGGCCCTTTCAAATAACGAGATTTGTTTACGCCAGGAATCCCACGCGCGAGTTACCGCGCCAGTGCCCGGAAACAGGTCATGCAATTCGTCGTCGCGCTCAGCTCCGGCCAGCTCAAATGCCCAATGACAGACCCGCTCAGGCTTCGCGCCTGTCAGACCGCGCTTCATTGTGATTGGTTCGCTGATCCAATCGCGGTACACCATGCCCGGCTTAACCACGGGCTTGCGCGCTGCCTTGATAAGCACCGGCTCCCACGCATAAGCAATCGGCATGTTACGCTTGAACGCCGCAAACGGTTTGACCCAAGAGCACCAGCGCACGTTATCGCCAATGAGCGGCCCGATCGTGCGAATTGATTGTGTTGTGGCCGCCGCGTGCAGAATCCAGCCGTCGTACTCAGTATTAAGCCGAGCGATCAGATCAGCATGGTCAACCTCACCCGCATACGTCGGCTGGTCGCGATAGAGATATGCGCAACCGATGTAGGGAGGATCGGCGTAGCCTATCCGCATCACCCTTCCTTCTCGACGATGGCGAGGCGGCTGCTTTCCGACCTCGGTATATGTGACCAATACTTGCCTTTGACGATGTTGTGTACGGTTGACTGGCTGATGCCAAATTTCGCTGCTAGGGCGTCTTGCGTCATCGCCCCGGCAAGACGCCGCAATTCAATTACATCCTGTTCAGTCAGCTTTTGAACGCGCCGATAGTTCTTGACCCGCGATCTCGCTGCCGACAAAAACGCCGAAGCCTGTCGATTATCGCGGCTCCAAAAGTCACGCTTCTTCGACATGCAGTCGTGTTTGTTGTCCTGGTATGTCCCAAGAAATAGGTGCGCAGGATTGACGCAGGATCGTACGTCGCATCTGTGACAGACACACAGCCCGGCAGGGATTGGGCCGTTGGCGATCTCATAGAGCAATCGGTGCGCTCGATAAGTGACACCGTTGAGCATGATCTGTCCATATCCCCCAGACCCGACCGGACGAAGCCACAGCCAGCAACCACTATTCGGTTCTGGCGTGGCCCATGTTTCGAGCGCGGCGATGACGGAGGCGAGGGCCTGCCTAGAATGGGTCATGGTTGCACCATTATTGGATTTATGAGCGGCAGGTCGGCAAAGCGTCGGTTTGTGCGAACCAAGTTATCCATGCACCGACGCGCGCCGTGCGGGAGCCGCGCGATCTTATGAAGCGCGTCAATCTCCACCGTTCCAAGGCAAGCCTCGCCCAATGGCGCGGTGAGCGGGAGTGTACGCCACCACCGCCCACGATATTTCAGGCAGTATGGGGGCTGATAGACGCCCTTCTGTGCGCCGAAGCTCCAAGCGGCAAATCCAATTTCGCTCACCGTCGTTGCTCCGCTTGTAGAGCGTCCTCGGTTCTGGCGAGATAGGCGTCGATGGCATCGGCTACGTCGCTTTCCGTCACCGCGCTTACTGGTTTTTCATAGGCAGTCTCGTGGAAGAAGCGGTCGTATGCTCCCTTAAGAAAATTGCGGTCTGCCTTGGCCTGTGGGAAGCCAGACGCCTTGAATTGTTTGGGCCAAATGATACGGCAGACTCCGTAGGCGCAGCCTGCCGTCCCGCACCTAACGTCCCGTTCGATCCGGCTATGGTCGTAAGTGTGATTTGGCAGTATTTCGTGCAGGTGTCGAAGCACCCACGCGAGCTTACGCAAGCCCCCGCGGCCCGGCGTGAACGTGCGCCAATCCGGCTCGGCTGGGGTCGCCGGAAGGAATTGCCCGGGCTTTCCGTCGAACATTGCTTCTCTCCTATTCCTTAATTGCGTCCTTCATCATCTGGTCGAACATCGCGCGCCATCGCTTCGATGATCGGATGGGTCATGGCTTTATCCTTTGTTTCCAAAGCCGATGCTCCCAGCGTGGCCGCCTTGTTGCACTCGCTTGCGGTTGATTGCAGCGCGGCGGCGCTGTGAAGCGTTTGCGTAAATACCACCGCGAGTCCCTTTCTTTGGCTTGTAACGCCCGTCATTTCGCCAACGACGACGAGCAGCTTTGCACTGAGCAATCGTCATCACCGCCTCCTGTCCGCCAGAGCGAGAACGGCGTTTACGGCGTTGTTGGCTTTCACGAAATTTGGATGCCAGATTCCGTCGTCTTTGACATACGTCCCGAACATAAGCCATTCGCGCACATCTTTAAGCGCATCGAGCGCCTTCCCGAGCAAATCCGCCTCGGCGCATTCGACGGCGCGAGGGCCGCAATGCTTGTCGTAGCTGTTGCACGCGGCCACAACCAAACGGCGATTGGCTTCGTGTTCGGCATTGGTGAAGTAGCTACTCCGCACTTGAGCAACTTCGCGTCCGCGACAGTCTTCAATGAAGCCGCGTCCCTCGCGCGTCTCATGCCAATCGAGTGGCGTATGCGGTGCGGGCTTCGGTGCGTCAGGCATGGCTTTTGCTCCACTGATCTGCCATCGCGGCGGCAATACCTGGCAGTGTGCGGCTGCGCGCTTTCCAGCGGTCAGGTGATGGGGGTTCGTGATGCACGCGCGGCTCACGTCCGCTCACAATCTTCGTGGGCTTTAGCAGAGGCAAGTTCTTTAGCCACAAACATGTCGCCTTTATTTCGCCATGTCCAAACTGCCACGGCTGTATGATTTGATCTGGCTTGCGGATGTGAGTACTGAGGACGCCAATTGGGTTTTCAATCGCGATGTACTCGATAGGCGCGGCCATCAGGTCGCGCACAAACTGAATAGCGTCGGCCTGTTCCTGCTGCTTATCCTTGAACCATCGCGCACCGCTAACGGCCAAGTGTGTGCAGGGTGGGAACGCGATCAGTATGTCCCATTGCTTCGTGAGCGGTCGATGGCCCGTACGAATATCAACGGGATCAGGGTACTTGAACAGGTCGCCTTCAAGCGCCCAACGTATGTCACCGACAAGGTGATTGCCAGCTCGGCATCCTTCGGTCGGCAGCAGATCGCATGACCAAGCGTCGTGCCCGGCCTTGATGAAGGCATCCCGCACAACGCCGCTGAACTCGCAAGCAACCAGTACACTGAGCATTACTGATCGTCCTCAATCTGCATCAGCGCCTTTGCCACGATGCGGTCCCACATCTCGTCGCCCCAGAAGACTTCGGGAGCGATAACTTTACACCGCAACCCATTGTCCCAGACAAGCACGGCGCTCTCTGGATCGAACGTCGCTTCCGCCCCCGGATCGGGGCAATCTGAGTTGCGGCGCGCCGCGTAGCCCGGCCAATAGTCGCCGCTCAGCTCGACCGCTATGGCGTCGGTAAGTTTAACCGTTGTCGATGCGGTGACGAGGCTAGACATCGGAGACCTCCTGCGCTTTCTCTCGGGCTAGGGCTTCGGTCAGGTGCTTACGCGACGACGCGGCCGCTTTGCCGCTGCCCGACAACAAGTCGATGGCGAGGCAAAGCGCCCAATACGTTGCGCCCATCGGCCCACGATCGCGCGCCGATTGAAGTAGCATCAAGTCGTCCGCGCTGAGCGTGTTGTGAAACGGTAGCGGGTCGCGGATTGCCTTTTTGATAAGATCGAAAGTGTCCATTGGTGTCTCCTATTAGCCAGTCGCGCGGGCGATAGCAGCGCGTGCGGATTTGAACGCCGCCGCTCCGTTCCGTAACCGCTCAATTGGAACCGTAATATCGCAACTTATCGCACCCACAGCTAAGGATGGAGGCTGGTCAACGGCATTCGCGGCAGCCTCGAAAAAGCCGAGCGCATCAAGCGAATTTTGAAGCGCGAGAAGCAGGTCGGGTGCGGCCTTGTGCAATTTGCAGAACTGCACCGCCACAGTACCGTCGCGTACGCCGTGAATACAACCGCACGGCTCTTGGGTTGCAAAATCCGGCATCTTTCCTCTCCCTCGTCTGCGTGCTGGTTAGGCCGGGTTAGGCGAGATCGGCCAGTTGGCGAACTTTGGCGTGATCAGCTTCGCGAGCGGCTTCGACTGCGCGCATTGTCCGTTCCCATTGATTGGTAGTCATCCTTGCGAGGATGTGCGCGGCGCGGGCGGCATCTTTCGCCGACATGTAATTGCGCAATTCCTCGTAAATTCGGTCTTGACGATCCATTCCATCCTCCTAATTCCGGCGCGGCGGGTCAATGAAAGGGACGATACGCGGTTACCTCACGTTATGCAACAGGTATTTTGATGGTCATGTCGCTTTTTCCCTGGCTCGGCTCCGCTGCATAGATAGGCGGGCTTGCTCGCGGCGGTGGTCGCAATACTCGCACTCGCCGGGCGGGGCGTAATGTTTGGGCGTAGGCCAGCGCGGCGCTCGCGGCTTTTCGGCAGCTTTGAGCCGTTCTTGGTCAAGCTCGCGGTTGCGGAGTTCTTTAGGTCCGGGCTTCGACATGCGAGCCTAAGCGTCGGAATCGTAGTAAAGTGATTTGCCTGCTATCTGTCCTGCAATCACACGGCGGACATTCTCACCGTCTTCGCGCGTGCCGCCGGGCGGTGTGTCAAGAATGATGCGAATTTCGTTCATCTCGTCTCGACACGCTTTCATGCGCGGCTCGATCTTGCCGTATCCATCGTCGAGATAGCGGTCAATGTCCCAAATCGCTTCCCAGAGTGTGTCGCTGAGCGCCATTGCGGTCTCCTTTCTAGGGGAAGTCATATCACGTTGCGCTACATTAAGCAACAGGCTATCTTGTGACCGAAGGAGACCGCCCAATGGCAAACGATAGCGATTCCGTGTCGATGGTAGAACGAGTGGCGCGGGCGATGGTTGAGCATTGGTATAGGCGCGGGGTGGTGGAACATGGGATCGCCTAACGCGAGAAGAACGGCAACAATGGTACGGTCAATCCAAGGCGGCGATAGCGGCGATGCGGGAGCCTACCGAAGCGATGGCCAAAGCGGGGGATGAAGCGAGCCTAGCCGACGGCGCGCACGACTGCGAAGTGCCGATAGCCCATGTTTACCGAGCCATGATCGGCGCTGCTCTAGCCGAGAAGCCTAATGAGTAGAGCGGCAACGCGGCGCAGATTGCAACATCGTCGCCGCCAGCGAGCGGAAGACCGCCGTGAATGGTGGAGCAATCTGCTCTTGCCTTGGCGTTGGTTTAGGTAGCTACGAGCCGGACGCTACTCCGGGTTCGTTAGGGCCGCGAGCACATAAACATCGGGCTTCGGCCATACCGTTCCTTCGTCGTCGCCTCGGTGGTAGGCTGGGAAACCGATCAAATCCGGGGTTGCGGCGACGTAGCGATCAAACACGTCAGGGTCGAGCGGCAAGGTGCGGTACTCTATCCCGTTAATCCGGTATTTCATTCACCGCCTCCTCTACCAATCGGCGGAGCCTCA
>JASHPH010000187.1 GCA_030038255.1 Candidatus Sulfotelmatobacter sp.
CGGACGGGAGGGCGCGTTGTATGACAAGCAACATCCCGGCGCGGCCGAAGTGCTGGACCACAGCCAGAAGCAGCGGATCATCGCCATGGTGTGCGCCGATCCACCAGAAGGCCGGGCCCGCTGGACGGTCCGCTTGGTGGCCGAAGAGGCGGGAAAAAATGTGGTGGTGCGCCGGGATGAACCGGCATGGAGTAGAGGATGAAAGAGCCTCACGAGAAAGGAGTAGCAATCCACTCGGCCCCGAGTTTTGTGCTGGGCGCTGTGAGGTGTCCAGTGAAGCGTAAACAGGGGGAAAGATGGGCTGGGTATCGAGCTTCGAAAATTTGCAATCAGGGCGCCGACGCTGTCACCACTGCGGAAGGCCACATGACCAGCAGCGCTATCGCGAGCTGTTGGGCGGCCCTGCGTAGTCGCAGACCCCATGCACGTCTGGAAACTCCATGCACGAGAACCGGGAGACCTCGGAGATGCCTGAGGCGAATATTCGTAACAGGCCGGCGGGTGAAGGCCAGAGCCGTACAGCCCGCATGCACGTCTTTGAGGAGTCGGACAGCGGAACAGTGTGCGCTGAGCAGCGCATTGCTCAGGAGGGTTGAAGTCCCTCTGGCGCTCGAATGAGGGGCGCCATATCCAAAGACGGCGGTAATGCGTCGTCGGCCGGAGGAGTGATTCTCTGGAGGGCAGGGTGTCTATCGTGAGATGGAATCCGAAGGGCATGAGGAGAAGTTCCGGGCCGTAATCAAAGGGTCACCCAGCGATGAACCGGTCGGCCAAAGGTGGGATTCGGTCGAGCCCGCACCATAGGGGCGAAGGCGTTCTCATTCACCCATCGTACCAAGGTGATTGCGGACGGCACGGAGCGGAAGAACAGTGCGTAACCTCAGGAGGACTGACAGAGTCTCTGGGTGGCACCAGAGTAAGCAGACCTATAAGCGAAAGCGAAATGGCGAGCGACACTCGGTCAGTAGACGGACGGCTGTGTAGTACCACAAGCCCAGCGAAAGTTGTGTGACCAGCAATGGCGACCGGAAGTGGGTCGGGGAAGGCAGCCGGCGAAGACGGTGGGGAAGAGAAAGGACGCCAGATGAGTAAAGGCGAGATGGTGGAACAGTTCCATGAGTGAAATACCCGTACATTCTCGCCCGAGGAGACTGGGGGACTGGATCAACCCGACAGGGGCCAGGAAGGTCCACTCATTAGTGGATAAGGTGTACAAGCGGAAGAATCTGGAGATGGCTTGGGAAAAGGTGAAAGCGAACCGAGGCAGTGGTGGCGTAGATGGGCAGACTCTGGAAACTTTCGAAGTGCAGCTGGAACAGCAGTTGGAACGGTTGCATCGAGAGCTAAAAGAGGACACCTATCAGCCGCTGCCGGTGCGACAGCATCGGATCCCGAAGCAGGGAAAGCCGGGCGAGTTTCGGATGCTCGGCATACCCGCGGTCTATGATCGGGTGTGCCAGCAAGCGTTGCTCAATCGGTTGGAGCCCATCTTCGAACCGATATTCGATGACGCCAGCTTTGGATATCGGCGAGGGCGATCTCCGAAGAATGCTCTGCGCAAAGTGTGGCAAGAGATTGACAGCGGAAGGGAGTGGATCGTGGACGGAGACTTGCAGGATTTTTTCGGGTCTGTGGATCACGAGAAGCTACTTACACTGGTGGCCCAAAGAGTAGCGGACAGCCGAGTGCTACGTCTGATCAAGGCAATGCTTAAGGCTGGAAGTTACGGACAAGGGAAACTCTTTCCCAGTGAGCGCGGGACCCCACAAGGCGGAGTCGCTTCTCCTTTGCTCAGTAACATTCTTCTGACGCCGTTCGATCGGGAGATGCGACGCAAAGGATATCGGTTGACAAGGTTCGCCGACGATTGGGTGATCACCTGCAAGTCGGCGGCGGAGGCGCGAGCTGCATTGGTAGCTGCGACTCGGATACTGGAACAGTTGGGCGTGCGATTGAATCCACAGAAGACGCGGATCATTCATGTCCAGCAAGGATTTGATTTTCTGGGATACCGGATTGTGCGAACGGGGGGCAAGAGTAAGCTTCCCCATAGCATGATTCAGCGATGGAACCGGAAGGGGTTGATCGCGTATCCCACGCGGAAATCGATTCGACGCTTCCGGGATCGAGTGCGGATGCTCACGCGACGCAGTGCTCCGCGAAAGACCGCGCAACTGATCACGGAACTGAATCCGACCTTGCGGGGATGGGCCGAGTACTACAAACGAGCCCACGTTCGAACCCTCTTCCACAAACTCGACGGCTGGATCGTGCGCCGCATTTGGTCGCACCGATTCCGCCGATGGCGGAGCCGGGGTTGGATCGAGTTGCCCAAGGTGAAGCTGTATGAAGAGTTTGGCTTGGTGAACCTCATCTCTCTGATACCTTCTCTCGGTGCTCACTTGGGTTCACGAGCGTCTTCGTGAAAGCTGTATGCCGGAAATCGGCACGTACAGTTTGAGCGGCGGACGGAGGCTAGCGCGAACGCGCGCCTCCTCCGACCCGACTACCGGACCTGCCCAGAAGGGAATCCCTTTTTCCCTCCCTGTAATACCCGCGATTCCTGCAGCGTCGCCGATCAGACTCGAAGAGCGATGGACCCTTTCCGGCGACCTGCAACAACTATCAATCCGAACAAAACCGAGCATAGGGTCGATGAAACGGGGATTTACATGCGCGAGCCTTCGATGAGCGCCGCTCAAGCGGCTGCGGCCAGTGTTTCGGACAAAAGCTGCAACTCGGCTCCTCCGCTTCGCTCGTTGTCTAGGAAAAGCCGCGTCAGCCTCAACGATGGCGTGAGTTTGGGTGGAACGATCTTCGAGCAAATTACGCGCTGCGTACACTACGACGCGGTTCTTTCGGGTGGGTTCTTCAAGGATCTTGAACGCATTCGCGATTCCTCTCAGGTTCGGTTCCGTCGAAAGGGCCAGCCGGTTTCTGCATTCCAAGGCGACCTCGTGCTCGAGGTACAGCCGGTCGCGTTCGGTTGCCCGTGGGAGATCGACGGCTGGACTTTAATCGGGCCGCGTCGGCTGGAGAGTGTGGAGCGGCTACGTTTCACGGTGCGATGGCTGGGCGCACTGCAGAGAGACATTGGCGAAGTTCAATCCGAGTTTCTCCACGAGCCGATGCAGGAAATGAATCCGCCTGCGCCGTTCTATCGCATGAAAATAGCAGCGCAGGGTGTTCCACTTAACGACGCTCTGGAGGTCGCTATCTTCGCGGAAAGTGGCGAGCAGCTGGCTTGCATAAGGGGCCACATTTAGCCTAAGACTTGGCGATCTCCGGCTCTGCCTTCTCGCCGCGGAAGACGCGTGAGATGCCGCGCACGACGCGGCGCATCGGTAGATCGCCTTTGGCGTCGGCAAAGAAGATTTCTCCCGTGCGGCTGCTGCGGTAGAACCAGCGTTTGAGCAGCGCCACGTGCTCCATGATTTCAAGCACAGATTTGGGCTTGTGTTGCGGGAATGAGGCGAGCGTCTCCTGCA
Source organism: Candidatus Sulfotelmatobacter sp. (assembly GCA_030038255.1). Lineage (GTDB taxonomy): Bacteria > Acidobacteriota > Terriglobia > Terriglobales > Acidobacteriaceae > Sulfotelmatobacter. Next base: position 3,489 of record JASHPH010000187.1, read on the forward strand.
CGCGCGATTCGATCGACTGCGACTTGGCGTGTTCAGACCGCTGGATGCCGAACGGAATGGGCCGGGAGATTTGCCCGCCTTCGACCCGAAAAAGCGCGACCGAGTCAGCAAGATGGCTGGGCTGAATCATGAGCGCTGAGAGTCGGTCAAGGCGCCGCACGATTTCGGGCAGCTGGCTCAGGATCGGAGTGAGCTTTTCCACGCGGACGTGAATCGCAGCGGCATCTTCGAAGCCGAGATTGGCCGAGGCCGCCTCCCGTTCGGCTGAGAATTGGCGGAGGAGCGAATCGCCTCCGGAGTCAAAGTAGGCCTGCACGCGATTTACTTCAGTTGCGTATTCTTCATCGGTGCATCCCTTAAAACATGGGGCCAGGCACATTTTCATCTCGGAGTAGATGCAGCCGGGAAATTTGGGATCAGGATGTAGATCATCGACGCAGCGGCGCATTTTAAAAAAATCGAGCGAATCGTTCATGAATTTCTCGGCGGCGACGCGGGAGACGAACGGGCCAAAGTAGAGCGAGCGTCCGTTGAGCCTGCCCAAGCGCGTCGTGACGGAAGCGCGGGGATAATCGTTTTCGAGATGCAGCTTTACGAAGGGCGCGAAGCGCAAGCGCAGGCGCTTTGAATACGTCCTGGGAAATTCAGCTCGCAGGAGCGAGTAGAGCAGGAAGCCGGATTCGAAGTCTGATCCAGTGGGCGAGTATTCGATCGTACGGACGCGATCGCGGAGGTTGAGCTTCTTGGTGCGTTCCTCCGGCGGTCCGAGCAGACGGTGCAGACGCCGCCGAAGGTTGGCGGTCTTGCTGACGTAGGGTTCGAAGTGCGCTGCTCCCCCGCGCAGAACAAAAACCGCAGGTGCTGCAGGGACCGCGGCAAAGATTTCGGCATCCCGGTCGGGAGCGAATTCCAGGCGCTCAGAAAGCATTTGCTATTTAGTAAACCACAGAGGGCACAGGGGAACACAGAGGCTATAAGCTATCCCATCCCCCTCCCCGGTCATGGGTTATGTGCCTCGCTCACGATAACAAGGATGATTCGACCCGTTTGAATCCGCGTGAACCTGTGGGGAAGGAAGTCACCGAAAACTCGCGCTGCGGAATTTCTGGCGGAAGTCGGCGCCGTCCAGGGTGACGATGCGGCACATCTCGTGGAGGCGCGAACGCATGCGCTCGCCGATGCGATCGCCGAGCGTTTCGCCGCGCACGGCGGCCCGTGCGGGCGAGAGGGAACCGGATGCACCCGCGGCGGGCTGATCGTCGAAATTCGTGGTGATGATGGTCGTGCGGTTCTCGTTGTAGCGCGTGTTCAGGATGAGGCTGACCGTGTCCCAGACCCATTCGGTCGGTTTGACGGCGCCCAGCTCGTCGAGCACCAAAACATCGGTTTCAAAGACCGGTCGCAGGACATCCAGTTCCGTCGTTTGGACGGTTGAATTGTACGAGTTCTGGATTTCCTTTAGCAGCTCGCGATAGTCGTAGAACAGGCATGCGATGCCGCGGTTGAGGATCAACTCTTTGATGATGCCGACCGCCAGGTGAGTCTTGCCGGTGCCGATTTTGCCGATGATCAGCAGGCCCTTATCGCCGTGCGGGTCGCACTTCCTGGCAAAGTTGGAGGCGATGAAGTGAGCCTCGGCCAGCGAGGGATGGGCTCCGGGGAAGTCGGTGTCGTAGTTGGCGAGTTCGCAGTGTTCGTAGCGGCGCGGAATACGGGCGGCCGCCAGCAGCGATTGTGCCCGCGCCCGCAACTGGCAATCGCAGCGCGTGACGCGGCGCTCGGTTGCATTGCGGCCTATATCACGACTCGCCGGCACCGCCTTCCAGCCTGTGCCGTCGCACAACGGGCAAACTTCCACGGGAGCCTTGATCAACTGCTGGAACCTCTTTCTGTGTCTGCTGATGCTTCTCGTTCGACTTTGCACCCGAGGGAGCATTTCACGCAAGAGGGAAGGGCTGGCGGGCTGTGTACATCCTGTGAAGGAAGCAGGCGACTTGTGGAGGGCAGAGGAAAACGTTCCCGGCAGGGCCGAAAGCCGCTCCAGCAGCACCAACCCGGGCCGACGGGGTGCAAAACGGGCTTCCGGCGCGGATTTTCACAGTTGACATTCCCGGCAGAGGGAGGAAAATACGATGCGTCAGGTTTCCCACTCAGCCATAGCCATTCTTCCTCCCGGTGCCGGCTGGGAACGAAAGAAACCTGCGAGGAGAAACTATGAATAAAGCCGATCTGGTTGACAAGATCGCAGGCGCATGTGAAATCAGCAA
>JASHPH010000188.1 GCA_030038255.1 Candidatus Sulfotelmatobacter sp.
AAGGCCATGAAGGCGTAACGCCATTTTCCTAGAGAGGTTTCCTTGGCAGAATCTACTAAGGCAATTACCGAACCGAAAATAGGCCAGACTAACGAAACACCAAAAATAGTACTCCATCACGAAAGTCCCGATGGCCAATACCAGGGAGACAAAACCTCTGACCCACTACCCAACTTTGGCGTCGAGTGACGCGAGGAGGGCGAGGGAGTCGAACCCTAGTGGCTGCAAAGCCACTCGACTGTTTGACGGACAGTGTCCAGTACCCACTGGCAACACGCTCCTAGACACCTGTCAGCCACACAACTATTGTAGGGATCGCCGGTCTCGGGCAAACGAAGATTCGTACACCATTTTGAAAATGCGTGCCGATTCGGGAAGGCGCTTCGGGGAAAAGCAGATTCCTCGCGCGATAAAACCGCGCTCGCAATGATAAACCTTTGGCTTATGCAGATAAAGGGAAAAGGCACGACTTCCATCGTGCCTATAAGCAATCCCTGCAAATCCGTGCTAATCCGTGGCCACGAAGTTTTTCTCCGTGACTCCGTATCTCCGTGGTGAAAGGGGCGTTAATCCCTCACCCCATCCATGAACGCGCGCAATTTCCGCGAGCGTGACGGGTGCCGTAATTTCCGCAGCGCCTTGGCTTCGATCTGGCGGATGCGTTCGCGCGTCACGGCAAACGACTGCCCCACTTCCTCCAGCGTGTGCTCCGAGCCGTCTTCGAGGCCAAAGCGCATCTTGATGACTTTCTCCTCGCGCGGCGTCAGCGTGCGCAGGACCTGTCCAGTCTGGTCCTTCAGGTTCACGTTGATCACCGCCTCGGCCGGAGAAACCACCGCGCGGTCCTCGATGAAATCGCCCAGATGCGAATCTTCTTCTTCACCGATCGGCGTTTCGAGCGAGATGGGCTCCTGCGCGATCTTGAGCACCTTGCGCACTTTCGCGACAGGAATGTCCATGCGCTTGGCGATTTCTTCCGACGTGGGCTCGCGTCCCAGTTCCTGCACCAGTTGCCGCGACGTGCGGATCAGCTTGTTGATAGTTTCGATCATGTGCACCGGGATGCGGATCGTTCGTGCCTGATCTGCGATCGCGCGGGTGATGGCCTGGCGAATCCACCACGTGGCGTACGTCGAAAACTTGTAGCCACGGCGGTATTCGAACTTGTCGACGGCCTTCATCAGACCGATGTTGCCTTCCTGAATCAGGTCGAGGAACTGCAGGCCGCGATTGGTGTATTTTTTCGCGATCGACACGACGAGGCGCAGGTTGGCCTCGATGAGCTCGCGCTTGGCCTGCTCGGCGTCCATGTCGCCCTGGATGATTTCGCGCTGGGTGCGCTTGAGCTCCTGGAACGACACGCCGGTTTCGAGTTCAAGCTTTTCTACCTCACCGCGAATCGCCCGGGCTTGGCGGCGATATTCTTTTTTCTGTTCCTCGCTGCGGGTGGCGTCGGCCTTGCGCTCCAGGTTCTGCACCTGGCGGTCGAGCGAACGCATGCCGTCCACGGTCTTGTTGACGCGCTCGATCAGCCGCTTGCGCTCGCTGTTGGTGAATCCGAGATTGCGCACGGCCAGCGAGACGGCAATGATGCCGCGGGCCAGCTTGCGCCGCGCCCGGCGATGATCTTTCGGCCGCTTCTTCAGCGAAACGGCTTGGAACTTCTCTTCGAGGACACCGGCCTTTTTGTACAGCTTGGCCATGTCGTCGATTTTGTCGGTGAATTCGTTCAGGCGGTTCTGAACGATGTCGTCGGTGATCTCCTCTTCGTCGAAGGTGACCACTTCTTTGATCGAGCGAACGTTTTTCTTGAGGTCTTCGCCCAAGGTGAGCAGCTCGCGGATCACGATAGGCGAACGCGAGAGCGCCTTGAGCACGCGCACCTGGCCGCGCTCGATGCGCTTGGCGATTTCGACTTCGCCTTCGCGCGTGAGCAGCGGGACGGTGCCCATCTCGCGCAGATACATGCGGACGGGGTCGTTGGTTTTTTCGAGGGCGCCCGGCGTCAGATCGAGCTCGACGTCTTCGCCTTCTTCTAAGTCTTCAAAGCCTTTTTTTTCGAGCGCGGCGGAAGGCAGTTTCGGGCCTTCCAGCACGTCGATGCCTTGCGTGCCAATCGTCGTGAGCAGATCGTCCAGGTCTTCGGGACTGTGCACGTCGTGCGGGATCAGATCGTTCACCTGGTCGTAGGTGAGGTATCCCTTTTCCTTCCCTGTATCGATCAGCTTCTTAATATCTTCAAATTTATCGTCGAGAGCCAAGAGGTGTGTCCTTCAAAAACTCAGTTCAAGAACTCAGTTCGAAAAGCCAGTCCGAAAATCGGTTCGAAAAGTCAGTTCGGCAAAATCAATTTCAGGAAAAGCTCAAATTTCACTCACGAGAGAGGCCCGGTAATGCTCACGCTCGTGCGTGTGGTAAATTCCTGAAAGGTGGGAATCTGGGGTACAGCGGGATTGTGCACTCGCACAAACTTATAGAGTATAGCACGTAAGTGCTGCCCCGTCTATCGGTTGCCCGCGTCTGCCACCGCGACTCCGCCGCTATCTGCAACTTCCCTTGATACTTAGATGGCTATTAGGGCCATTTTGTTTCAGGCGCTCCTGCGCTTTCCATCGGAATCTTTGCCGTCATTTCGGCCGTCGTTTCTGCCGTCGCGGCCATCGCTTGCGAACCGGCTCTCGGCCAAATGGCTCTCGGCGAGGCCAGGGTCGCGCAGGGCGCGGCTGATTTGCTCGAGTTCGGCCAGCAATTCGCGGAGGCGTTCTCTATCCGACGCCAAGCCTGGTTTCTTGAGCTCGCGCTGCACCTGCTCTTGGCGGCGGCGCAGGTGAATGCGGCGCAGGGCGTGGACGGCAGCTTCGACGATTTCGGCGGTAAGCTCTTCTTCCTCCTTCAGCAGAATTGAGGCCAGCATGCGGCGGTCGCTCTCGCTGGCGGGGACCTCGAGTACATCGGCAACTTCGTCCCCAGCGTTGAGCAGAGATTCGACCAGCGACTCGGTGGCGAGCCCGTGATGCAGGCCTTCGTTCTGTAGCACGAAGGCTGCTTGCCGAGCGGGATCGAATTCCTCGTCTTTAACTACTTCACGGCGGCCATCGCGCAGGGAGATGTGCTCTTCGTTGGCTTGCATTTGGCGAGCTGAGGCTAGGGCGCGGACGAGAATTTTTTCGGCGTCGGTGATCTGGGATTCGGCGGGAGCCTTGACAGCCGAGGCCGAGCGCGTGGCGGCGGCGTGGCGCAGTTCCTGGCGCAGCACGGCGGAGTCGATGGCGAGTTTTTGGGCGATCTCGTGCGCCAGCTCATCGCGGACGATGCGGCTGGGCACGCGCTGAATGTGGGGCAGCAAGTAATTGACGGCCTTGTGCTTGCCCTCGGCGCTACGGACGGGAAACTGGGCGCGGGCGCGCTCGATGAGGTAATCGAAATATTTCTGCGAGTGGCGCAGAGCTTCGCCGTAGGCGTCCTTGCCTTTGCGGCGGATGAAGAGGTCGGGATCGAATCCGGGCTCGAGAGTGAGGACCTTGATTTGAAATTCGTCTTCGACCAGCAGGCCGAGCGTGCGCTCGGTGGCGCGCGCGCCGGCGGTGTCGGGATCAAAATTCACGACCACGTTCTTGCTGAAACGGCCGAGCAGCTTGGCTTGCAGCTCGGTGAAGGCGGTGCCGGAGCTGGCGATTACGTTCTGGAATCCGGCGGCGTAGACGGAGATGCAGTCCATCTGGCCTTCGACGAGGATGGCGTAGTCGAATTTGCGGATCCATTCTTTGGCCAGATCGAGATTGAAGAGGACTTTGCTCTTGGAATAAATCGCGGTCTCGGGCGAGTTCAGATATTTCGGGCCGGATTTTTCATCCGTCGAGAGCGTGCGTCCGGTGAAAGCGATGACCTTGCCGGCTTCGCTCGAGATGGGGAACATGACGCGGTTGCGGAATTTGGAATAGAAAGCTGCGAGCTTCGAGCTTTGAGCTTCGAGCTGCGGCCCAGACCCAAGGTCGCCATTCGGCGCCCTCCCTGCGGTCGGTTGCTCAGGCCAAGCTCTCGACTGCTCCGCTCGGGATGAGTGAGAGTTTGAGCCTTCCTGTTTCCACGAGAAAAGGCCGCTTTCGCGCAGGATGTCTTCGGTGAATTCGCCGCGCAGGCGGTCGCGCAGGAGGAAACCGGAATCGGGGGCGTAGCCGATGCGGAAGCGGGCGATCGTCTCTTCGTTTAGTCCCCGGCCAGCCAGGTATTCGCGGGCGTGGGCGCCTTCGGGACGGCGCAGGCATTCCTGAAAGAAGGCGACGGCGCGCTCGTGCACGTCGAGCAGCTGGCCGCGCAGGCGGGCGTCCTTGGCTTCGCCTTCGGTGGCATATGTGGCCTTGGGGATGGGGATGCCGAGCTTTTGCGCGACGAAGCGGACGGCTTCGGGGAAGGTGATGTTTTCGATTTTCTGGATGAAGCTGAAAACGTCGCCGGAGACGCCGCATCCGAAGCAGTGATAGAACTGGCGCGTGGCGTGAACGGAGAACGAGGCGGTTTTCTCCCCGTGGAACGGGCAGAGGCCGGAGTAGTTCTGCGAGCCGGCCTTCTTCAGCTTGACGTAGTCGCCGATGATGCGGACGATGTCGGCCTGCTGCTTGACCGTGTATGCGAAATCGCCAGGGTTGGCCATTTTTCTCTTTAATTCGAGAGACGGAGTTCTGCGACGGAATTGTGAGGCAGAAACGGGCTGAGTTAAATATAGCGGAGGAGGATTGTTGTGGAGAAGCTGTGGGAAACGGCGGATAGCGGTTGATAGGGAAGGAAAAACGGCGGCGTGGGACGGCCTGCTGAGCTAAGCAGAGTTTCCGGCTTTGAACTGTTGCAGAAGACGGATCACCAGGAAAGGGAGAAAAACGGCGCAAACTAACCCAAGGTAAGTCTGGGCCACTATCTCTTCGCCGATGCGACCTTGCAGATTCGGCAGGCCTGCCGAGAGCGTGTGACTCACGGCGCTCTGCAAAAGAAGGCTAAGCCCCCCAATGACCAGGAGAGGCAGCGAGCCAAGGCACACCGCCGCCATGGGCCTGGTTTTCGCCGATTGCAGGTACGCCACCCGCAGATACAGATAGGTATCAAGCAGCAACGTAAATGCCATCATTGTTGGCATCAGCTGGCCATGTTCCCAACTGCTTATGATCCTTGCTGGGAACCACACCGGAAAAAGGACCAGCAACAGACCAAACGCCAGAGAGAGAACTGCAACCGCTTGCGATGCATCCGCAAGGCGGACAACGGCGATTTGACGCTGCTCTTTGGCCAGAGCTGGAGCAGGAGCACTCACGGGCCCACCACCCTGGCGAAACGATCCAACAGAATTTCCATCACGGCGGCCATGCTGAACACCAGAAGTGCCAAGCTTCGCGAGTCTCGCCAGGCCCGCCTGGCCCAGGTTCCACTCTCAAGGATGGAACTACAGGTCGATAATCAGGTAGCAGCACCGGCTGAAACGAGAACGCCCAACATG
>JASHPH010000189.1 GCA_030038255.1 Candidatus Sulfotelmatobacter sp.
CGTCGAGTAGGAATTCGATGCGCTCCCGCGCCGACATCTTGCCTTCTTTATGCTGCCGCTCGCGGCGTTTCGCCCCGCCGCCATCTTCGGCCAAATGATTCCGTCTGCTCAGTTCCGCGACTTTTTGTTCGAGATTCATGGGCAGGCATTATAGCCTCTGCTGGGCGCACCGGGCGTGAGCAAAATCACGCTAGCACCCTGCCGGGGAAGAGCCGAGGGTGCCCCATCCTAGCTGCGCTCTTTGCGGCTAGGGTGGGATCTGTTTCGGTTGAATCCCCGCTGCCCTCGATCTCCCTGCGATACACTTTCCCTCAATGTCTTCCCTCGCCGATCAGATGGGCTTCAACTTCCGCGCGCCCGAGCGCCGCGTCTGGAAAGTACGCGACCTGGTCGCCGCAGTGCGCACGCACGTGGAGCGCGAATATTCCGACGCCTGGGTCGAAGGCGAAATCTCCAACTTCCGGGCTCCCGACTCCGGCCATCTTTACTTCACCCTGAAAGATGGCGGCGCGCAGATTCGCGTCGTCATGTTCCGCTCCTCGGCGCGCCTGCTGCGCTTCCGCCCCTCCGACGGCCTGCAGGTCATCCTTCGCGGCCGCGTCACCATCTACGAAGAGCGCGGCGAACTGCAGATTTCCGCGGAATATATCGAGCCCAAAGGCGCCGGCTCGCTACAACTCGCCTTCGAGCAACTCAAAGCCAAGCTCGAAGCCGAAGGCCTTTTTGCTGCCGAACGAAAAAAGCCCATTCCGCCGCTGCCTTCTCGCATCGGCATCGTCACGTCTGCTCAGGCGGCAGCGCTAAGCGACATTTTGAATATCCTCGAACGCCGCCATCACTCTGTGAACGTACTCATTTTCCCCGCGCAGGTGCAAGGCGAGAGCGCAGCGCTCGAAGTTGCCGCCGGGGTGCGGCACTTTAACCAGCATGGCAACGTGGATGTCATCATCATCGCGCGCGGCGGCGGCTCCGCGGAGGATCTCGCCTCGTTCAACGACGAAGCCCTCGCCCGCACCGTCGCAGCTTCCGTGATCCCCGTCATCTCTGCCGTCGGCCACGAAACCGATTTCACCATCGTCGACTTCGTCGCCGACCTGCGCGCTCCAACACCTTCCGCCGCGGCTGAACTCGTGATTCGCTCGCGCCAGGAAATTGTAGAAAACGCCGCCGCCTTGCACGAGCGCCTCGCTCGCGCCATGCGCTACCGACTGCTCATGGGCCGCCAGGCGCTGACCGAGTTCGCCCAGCACGGCGCTTTCGCCCGCATGATGGACGTGATTCACGAGCGCCAGCAGAAGCTTGACGACCTTACCCACCGCATGGAGTTGGCACAGCGGCAACTGCTGGAGCAAATCCGCCGTCGGCTGGAAGCTGCTTCAGCTGCGGTCCGCCACTACGACCTGCCTCTCGTCCTCGCCGGAATGCGAAAAGAACTCGACGGCACAACCGCCGCATTGGTCGCCGTCATGCGCAACGTGCTCCTGCAGCATAAAGTCCGCGGCGAGCGTTTGCACACGGCCCTTCAGGCCTTGTCACCACTCGCCATTCTCGAACGCGGCTACGCTTTGGTTTTCGATGCCCAGGGCAAACTGCTGAAAGACGCCCGCCGCGCCAAAATCGGCGACGAGATTTCTGCGCGCTTGGCGCACGGTCAGATTCATGCCACCGTTACCCGGAAGCAGGGCTGAATCCTCTGCATTACAACCTGTGCATTACAATGGAGTTGCGCCACCGCACATTTGCTCAGGAGCCCGATTCGAGTGTTGCCCGTCATCACGACATGGCAGCAGGCCGCATGGGCCGCGCTCGACATTCTTCTCGTCGCGCTGCTCATTTACCAGGTTCTGGTCATGATCCGCGGCACGCGCGCCGCTCCCATGCTGGCCGGTCTGGTCGTGGTCGCCGTCATCTTCTACCTGGCCCGCATAGGCGAACTGACCACGCTGAACTGGGTCGTCAGCCGGGTGCTTCCCTACGTGGTCTTTGCGCTCATCGTTGTCTTTCAGTCGGAGATTCGCCACGTCCTCGCTGACCTGGGGCGTCGCCTGAGTTTTCTGCGCGGAAGCGAGGCCGGCGGCGACTCTTATGACGACATCGTGCTCGCGGCCAATCTTTTTTCCCAGCATCAGACCGGTGCGCTCATCGTGATCGAACGCGAGATCGGCCTGCGCACCCATATCGAAAGCGGCGTCCCGCTCGATGCCCGCCTTTCCTACGATCTGCTGGCGACGATTTTTCGTCCCAGCGCTCCGCTTCACGACGGCGCCGTCATCGTTCAAAAAGATCGCATTGCGGCCGCGGCCTGCTTTCTTCCACTCTCCATGAATCCCCTGCTCTCCACGCAGCTCGGCACGCGCCATCGCGCCGGCATCGGAATCACAGAAGAAACCGACGCGATTGCCGTCATCTGCTCCGAAGAAACCGGCGCAATCAGCCTGGCGGTCGGCGGCCAGATCGAGCGCGACCTCACCGTCGAGCAACTCCGGGCGCGCCTGGGCAGCGAACTGCGCCGCTACATGGCACCTGTAACTCTGCCAACGTCCATTGCGCGCCACGACGAAGAATCTGACACTGTGCTGAAATCCACCATCGGCGAACCGGCCCAATCCAGCCCGGGTCCGGGCTCCGAACCGGAGCCCCGGCCATGATCGCATTCTTCAAACGCTACGTTCTGCACAATCTCGGCTTGAAGCTGCTGTCCCTTGTGATGGCGACTGGGTTGTGGATCCTCATTTCGCCCGATGAGCATCCCGCCGAAGTCGCGCTCCGCGCCCCGATCGTCTTCCAGAACGTTCCTCGTCATCTCGAAATCAGTTCCGAATCCATCCCTGAGGCTCAAATCCGCGTGCGCGGTCCCGAGCGCGTCATCCGGCAACTGCAGCCCAACGAAGTCCATGCAGAAATCAATCTCGCCGACGTCACCTCCGAAGAGCGCACTTTCGATCTAACCTCGCAGCAGGTACGCCATCCTTCAGATGTCACGGTCGTGCAGGTCGTCCCCAGCCAGCTGCATCTCGCCTTCGACACGCGCCTCACCCGCGAAGTGGAAATTCGTCCGCGAGTCACAGGAAATTTCGCCGAGGGCGAGCAGATCACCAGAGTCGAAGCCGATCCGCCGCGCATCACCATCACCGGCCCCCGTCATCACGTGGAAAGAGTGGATGCCGCCATCACCGATCCTGTCGATGCAACCGGAACGCTCGGCACTGCCGTCTTCCTGACCAATGCTTACGTTGCCGATCCTCTGGTGCAGGTCGTGCAGCCCACTTCGATTCGCGTGAGGGTCATGGTTCAGAAAGTGGGAAGCGGTTCGCCGCACTGAAGCGCATTAAGAACGATGCGAGCCCTTGGACTTACCAGCCCCGCCGCATGGTTTCAAACTGTCACATTTGCACTCGCAGGACTGGCGGTGATGCTGGCCTACAGCCCACTGGCCGACAAGCTGGCCACACGCTTGATTCAAAAGCCGCCAACGCTCATTGCATTCGGCGCCCTGCAGCAATCGCGCGCCAAGCTCATCGCCGGCATCCTTCTGGCATGGATTTTTGGAGGATTTCTCGAGGAACTCATTCTCCGCGGCATCATTCTGCAATCCATCGAAATGCGATTGTCAGCCTGGCTGGTCAAGCCTCTGGCCGTTGCTATCGCAATCTGCGCTGCTGCTCTGGTCGCCTTTGTCATTCACCTCTACCAGGGATTGCGAGCCGCGCTAATCATCACTCAGCTCTCCATTCTCTTTGGCCTGCTGTTTGTCATTAGTGGACACAACCTGTGGTCTGTTATCTTGTGCCATGGACTGTACGACACCGTCGCGTTCGTCCGGTTCGCCAACAAGCAATCCCGGTATTCACAGGTGAGCGCGCCAAAGCTTGATGCTGACCCGTAGCCTTCGAGATTTTTCGTTATGACCCAACCCCACCGCCAACTTTTCGGCACCGACGGCATTCGCGGCGTCGCCGGAGAATTTCCCCTGACCAAACAAAGCACCTATCTCATTGGCCGCGCTCTCGGCCATGACCTGATTCAAACGAACTCCAAAGCGAAGGCCGTGATCGGGCAGGACACCCGCGAATCCAGCCGCTGGATCGCCGACCGCGTCTCCGAAGGTCTCGCCGCCGTTGGTGTGGACGTTTACAGCGCCGGCGTCATCACGACTCCCGGCGTCGCCTATCTTGCCCGCTCGCGCGGCTTTGCCGCCGGCGTCGTCATTTCCGCCTCGCACAATCCATGGACCGACAATGGAATCAAATCTTTTTCCGGCGACGGCTTCAAGTTGACCGACGCTCGCGAACTCGCGATCGAAAAACAAATCTTCGCGCTGCTCGAAAATCCCGCCGCCGCTGATGAGACCGCGCTCAAGCTGCCCAAACCTTCCCTGCCCGGCGAAGCCGAGTTGCGCCAATCCTACATTCGCGCGCTCGCTGCCAGTGTTTCTTCCGACTTGAGTAAACTGCGCGTGCTGGTCGACTGCGCCAACGGCGCGGCGACCGCCGAGGCGCCGGAACTGTTCCGGACGCTGGCCATTCAGGCGAAGTTCCTCCACATCTCGCCAGACGGCAGAAACATCAACGAAGGTTGCGGCGCGTTGCATCCGGAGACTCTGGGCAAGATCGTGGCTTCCAACACTGGCCAATTCGATCTCGGCGTAACCTTCGATGGCGACGCCGACCGCGCCCTTTTCTGCGATGCCTCGGGCCGCGTGGTCAACGGCGACGCCGTCCTTCTGGCCGCAGCCCGTGACCTGCACGCGCAGGGCAAGTTGAAAGGCGACACGGTGGTCGCGACCACAATGTCGAACATGGGCCTCGAAATTGCGCTCAGGAATTCTGGCATTCGCATGCTTCGCGCCAACGTCGGCGACAAGTACGTGCTTGAGGAAATGCTCAAAACCGGCACCACTCTCGGCGGCGAGCAATCCGGTCACGTGATTTTCCGCGACGGCGATTCGACCACCGGCGACGGCCTCCTCACGGCGCTGCGACTCATGGACATCATGGTCCGCAGCGGCAAGCCGCTGGCAGAGTTAGTCGCCGACCTGAAAGTATTTCCGCAGATAATTCAGAACGTGCGTGTGCGAGAGAAGATTCCATTCGCCAAGGTGTCCGCTGTGCAGGCCGCTATCGAGGACGCCGAACGCGAGCTCGACGGCAACGGCCGGGTCGTCGTGCGCTACTCAGGGACTGAGGCTCTGGCGCGCGTCATGGTCGAAGCCGAATCCGAAGAAAAAATGCGCGGCGTCACCGCCCGCATCGCCGAAGAGATTCAGAAAGCCCTGGGGGCTTAGCAAGCTCGTGTAGGGGCGGACGCCTTCGTCCGCCCTGCCGGTCGAGCCCGGCGATTATCTCCGCTTCCCCCGTCGCGCCGCTCGCGCCGGCTCCTCCTCCTCCACCACCGCAAACTGAATCTTCTTCTCCACCGGATCGATCCGGTCCACCAGTACCCTAATTTTCTGACCCAGCCGGTACGTCTTCCGCGAACGCTGCCCAATGATCTCCCGCGTGTTCTCGTGATAGGTATATCGATCGTCGGCCAGCGTATTCAGTGGCACCAAGCCCTCAACGAATAGATCCGTCAACTCCACAAAAAAACCGAACTTGGTCACGCTGATGATCAGCCCGTCGAAGTCTTCGCCCACGCGCTCCTGCATGAACTTCACTTTCTTCCATTCCATCAGCTCGCGCTCGGCATCGTCAGCGCGCCGCTCCGCCTGGCTCGACTCCTCGGCAATATCATGCAGTTCCTCCACCGAAATCGGCCCGTTCAATCCATGTGGCGCGCGCACTCCTGCCCGCGAACCGTCGGACGCAGATCGCCGCTTCGACCACGGCGACGGCTTGCTTTGAAGGGGCGCGACTTCCAGCCGCGCCGTCCCCGAGCTTGATTGATTGGCGGCTTCAGCCGCTGAGGCTTCCTCCCTCAGCACCTCCTTCAATATTCGGTGCACAATCAAGTCCGGATACCTCCGAATCGGCGACGTGAAGTGCGTGTAGCTCGTCGCCGCCAGCGCAAAATGCCCCAGATTCTCCTCCGAATACCGCGCCTGCTTGAGCGACCGCAGCATCAGGTAACTAAGAATCCGCTCTTCCGGCTTCCCGGCAATTTTTTCCGTCAGCTTCTGATACATGCGCGGCGTGATGTGCACTTCTTGCGGCACCTCAATCTCGCGCACGCGATTGCCGGTGCCGTGTGCAGCCCGCCGGTCGGCCTTCATCTGCACGCGATGAATTGGCAGCGCGCCCACCCCGAGCGAATACCCGAACGTCGCTGCGATCACTTCGAAGTCATAAACCCGCTTCGCGTCCGGCTTCTCGTGAACCCGATACAGAGACGCAACATGCCTCGACTCCAGGTGATGCGCCACGCATTCGTTGGCCGACAGCATGAACTCCTCAATCAGCCGGTGCGCCATGTTCCGCTCCGACCGCGCAATACTTTTCATCAATCCGAATTCATCAAACTCAATCACAGGCTCCGGGAGATCGAAATCAATCGATCCCCGCCGCTCGCGCTTGCGATTCAGAATCACCGCCAGGTCGCGCATCAGCTCAAACGTCGCCACCAGCGGTGCATAGCGCTCGCGCATCGCCGCGTCCCCTTCGAGCACGGCATTCACCGCGGTATAAGTCATGCGCTCGGCCGAGCGGATCACGCCCTCGCTCAACTCGTAACCCACAATCTCGCCGCGGTGGTCCATCTCCATCACGCACGACATCACCAGCCGGTCCACCTGCGGCCGCAGACTACAAATGTCAGTCGAAAGCTCCAGCGGCAGCATCGGTACCGCGCGGTCGGGGAAATAAACGCTCGTCCCACGCAGACGAGCCTCCTGATCAAGCACCGACCCAGGCCTCACATAATGTGCCACGTCGGCAATGTGCACCTGCAGTTCGAAGTTGCCGTTGGGCAGCCTGCGCACCAGTACCGCATCGTCAAAATCGCGCGCCGTCTCGCCGTCGATCGTCACAATCGGCAGCGAGCGAAAATCGTGCCGCCGGTGCAGCTCCGCCGTTGAAATGATTGCCGGCGCATCCTGCGCTTCTTCCAGCGCCGCTGCTGGAAAATGATGCGGCAAATGAAACTTGCGAATCGTGATCTCCACATCCACGCCAAAATCGTCTTCTCGTCCAAGAATCTCAATCACCCGCCCCCGCGGATTCTGCGTCGGCGAAGGCCAGTCCGTGATCTCGACATCCACGACCACGCCTTCCAGATCGTCCCACTCCGTGCGCCGCGCCGCCTCCGCGCCAAGCACACGATCCACAGATCTTGTTTTCCTCTGTGCCCTCCGTGGCCTTTGTGGTGAAGGTGTTTCGGCTCCCTCAGCAGAGGGCTGCACAGAAGCCTCCGGCCACTCCATCCCCGGCGGAATCACAATTTCCTGCGTGATCTTCGCATCCATCGGCGTGACGTAATTTCGCCGCCCGCCATAATGAAAAATGCCCACGACCGTCGGATTCGCCCGCACCACCGGCCGCACAATGCGCCCCTCCGCCCGCCCATCCGGCCGCACGTTCGCGATCTCAACCAGCACGCGGTCGCCATGCATGGCATTACCGATCAGGTGGGGCGCGATGAAAATATCGCCTGCCAACCGCGACTTGAGCGCCGCAGGAAGGGAACTCGCATCAGGAATGACGAATCCAAATCCGTCGCGATGCATGGTCAGACGGCCGACGACGAGATTCTTTCCCGCGCCCGCCTGCGGCAGGGCGTAGCGGTCGGAACCCTCAGCGATCAGCGCGCCGCTCGCGACCATCTTCTGTAGGCGCTCGTCCAGCTCCCGCCGCTCGTCTCCACGCAGCCCAAGCTCGCGCACCAGCTGCTTGAACCCGGCGGTGCGCTTGGGCTCTTTTCCAATATGTTTCAAAATGCTTGCGTCGGAGAGCATGGGAGGACCGCTCTCAGCATAAATGATCGGTGGTCAGTCGTTGGTGGATGGTCGTTTGCCCCGCCAGCTCCGCCATAATTTCGCCAGAAAATCCATGATCGCTCCCGACGGCCCGTAAACAAACACCACCAACAGGATGAAGAGAACGCCGGCGCTGAATCCGCCAACGATTTCGAGGAGCTGTCTCAAGGATGGGCACGCCTGCGACCAACGACTGCTGACCGACGACGGTTTTCACTTCACCACGTATCCCCGCCCGCCTTCGGCGGCCACGCACCCAGCGCCCGCCGAATCATCACGATCTGCCCCACGTGATAGCTGTTATGCCCCACTGTCTGCCACAAAATTGCCTCGAGCGTGCTCGCGCGTTTCTTGTGGTCCTCATGCATCGGCTCAACCTCGCGATCCAGTTCCGCCCGCGAAGACTTGGCCAGAACCGCATGCTCATTCAGGAACCAGGAGAAGTCCCGCCGCAGCCGGTCCCACTCCGCCGCATCGGCCGGAGTCGGCTTCGTCGGGAAGCTCTCGTCATTATGTTCCGGATACTTCGGCCTCTCGCCGCGCGCCCGCCGCAGATCGTAGTTCATCCAGTAATTCAGGTGAAAGACAAGCTGCCCGATCGAATGAGGAAATCCCGGCACCGGCCGCGCTGCCAGCTCGGCAGACAAATCCTCCACACACGCCAGAGGATCGGCGTGCGCCCCCGTGCCCCGAAGCAACTCTGTTAATGCCCTCTGAGACATGTGATGAAACCCCAGATGATGAACTTCGGAAGCTTTGTCATCCTCAGCGAAGCGAAGGACCTATGCAACTAGATTGCGCAAGAACTATCCGTGTTGATCCGCGCAAATCCGTGGCAAAGAGTTCTACCCTCCACCGAAGTACTTCTCCTCCAGAATTCTCCGGTGATGCATCTCATGTCCCGCGATCACATACGCGAGCGCGCGAACCGTAACTTCGTTCTTGTTGGCTACGCCTCTCCGCATCCACGCTGCCTCATCCAGATTCCGGAACAGGGTCAGCGTTGCCCGCCGCACCGCGATGTAGTCCTCCACAATCTCCGCCATCGGCATGCGCTGCGCCGGGCCATTCTTCACGTAGTCATCCTGCTCAAAGCCCTCGATCGGCGTCTGGTCGCCGCGCGCAATGCGCAACGCCCGGTACGCCATGATGCGCTCAGTGTCGCACACGTGCCCGAGAACTTCTTTCGCCGTCCACTTGTCGGGCGCGTAGCGAAAATCTCCATCCGCCTCGTCTCGCCCGGAAAGCAGCAGCATCGTCTGCCGTCGCTGCGCCTCGAGCGTCGTCAAGATGTCTGATCCCGCTACCAGGGAAATATAGCGCTCATAATAGGGGTTGTACTCGCCCGGCTCAGGCCGCGCGATCGTCAATGCAGGCATTACCACGGCTGGCTCTAACATGTAAGGCTCCCATCGAACTTTCCTAGTTTTTCGAATCCCCTGGGGCAGTACCGCTACAGATGTAGACGTTTCAGCGGCACTTTTGTTTTCGATAAATCTTCTCCCACAGAGAATAACTCCGCCGCTCTGTGGAAGGGTACGGATCGGGAACTTTTTTCTGAAATCCCCACCTCTGGACTAGCAAAAATGACGTAGCCCGCCGTCTTCCCAGTCCCCTGTAGGCAGCTCTGACCTCCCGTATCATCCGAGGCACTCCCCTGAAAATAAAAGACTTTTCCACAGTGCTCATTTTGAGACGAGGGGGTACAATCGGTTTTGGTCACGAACGTGCGGTCGTTGACCCCTAATCCAACAAGGAAAGGAACCTTTTGCCCCATGTGGAAGCCGACTAATCAGCCTCAAACTCCTGCCCGACCTGCCGAGCCGGAGCGCCCTGCGTCTATGCCTAGCGCGCCAGCCATGTCAGCGGCTGAGCCCGCGGCTGCTCCGCGTCCGGTAGCGACCACCACTGCCGACCAGGCCACCATCGGCAAGTCGCTCGTCATCAAGGGCGAAGTCACGGGTTCTGAGTCGCTCTACATTGACGGCCGGGTTGAAGGCTCCATCAATCTGTCTGGCAATCGCGTCACCGTGGGCCGCAACGGCGTCGTAGCCGCCAACATCAATGCCCGCGAGATCGTCGTACTGGGAAAAGTCCGCGGCAACCTGACCGCCAGCGATCGCGTCGACATCCGCAGCGACGGCTCGCTCACCGGCGACGTCATCGCCGCCCGCATCTCCATCGAAGACGGTGCCTACTTCAAGGGCGGCATCGACATTCGCAAGGGCGGGCAGCCGCAAGCCAAGCCCAACGGCGAAGACAAGGCCATGCCGATCTCCGAACCGGCCGCCGTCGGCGCCCGGGCCTAGTTCTAACGCTGATCGCGTTGGCACGAGAAAATTTGGCAGGTAATCAGGAGCGGGCGTCCGCAAGGACGCCCCTTTTGCATTTCTCTGCAATTCGCCGCAAAAACCGCTGCCCGGAATGGACTAATCCAACCTTACGCCAACTTCGGCCTAAGCCCGATTTGACTTGGCTCCCAGCGCCTTTTTTGCTATCGTTCTCCGCCTAAGCCGGGAGTGGAGTGAGACCTGAGTTAGCCCGGCAGCAGCCTTTGGGGAGGCCGACATGGAAACTGCCATTGGGGTATTCGCTTCTCGCGATCGCGCCGAAGAAGCGATTAAGGAGTTGAGAGAGCATTTACCGGAAAGCGCCATCGTTTTCATGACACGATCGGAAAGCGAGGCTACGAAAGTCAGCAAAGAGTGGGGCAAAATCGTTGGAGGTATTACAGGCGGAGCGACCGGCCTGTATGCCGGTATTGTGGCCTCTCTGCTCGTTCCGGGACTGGGGCCGGTGTTCGCCTTGGGTGCGGGTGCCGCAGCAGTTCTCGGACTGGCCGGTGCGGGCGGGGGAGCGGCCCTTGCAGAGACTATTTCAGGGGCCGGTCAGGTTGCCGCGACCGATGCCGAGAAGTGTCCCGAAGATGTGGCTTTCTTCCGCGAGGTTCTGAAAGAAGGGCGATCCCTGATCGTGGTTCGCACCGAATCCAAGGATCTTGCCACGACGGCCTGTGGCATTCTCGACCGCCTCGGTATGGTCATGCAAAGCGCCACTCCGGCCAAGATGCAAGCCAGTACCCGCCAAGTCGATGACGTTGCCGTAATGACTGTCAGCGGGAGAATCACGCTCGGTGAAGGCAATGTGAAACTGCGTGAACTGGTCAGCGAACTCCTGGACAAAGGGACCAGAAAGATTGTCCTGAATCTCGGAGACGTTCAATACATCGACAGCTCGGGGATCGGCGAACTGGTCAAGACGCATACCACCGTTCGCAACAACGGCGGGCAACTGCGGCTGGCCAACCTGAGCAACCGCGTCAACGACCTGCTGCGCTTGACCAGGCTGGCTGCCGTGTTCGATATCGAACCGGACGAGGAGACGGCGATCAAGTCGCTGAGTCCGCCCAAAGAAGCCGTAGCCTAAACTCAGCGCATGCAAACCACTGCTCGCGCAAACGACCCGGGGGCGAAGCCGCCCCCGGGCCTCGCAGCTCTCTGCCACTGTCGCAGACTGCGCTACTCCACCAGCATGCAGTCCCCATACGAATAGAACCGGTACCGCTGCGCGACTGCGTGCTGATATGCGCGCATCACATGCTCTTTTCCCCCAAGCGCGCACACGAGCATCAGCAGCGTGGATTGCGGCAGATGAAAATTCGTTAGCAGCGCGTCGATCACCTGAAATCTGTATCCCGGATAAATGAAAAGATTGGCCTCGCCCGCCCCGGCCTGCACTTCGCCCACACCTTGCTGCGCTGCAAATTCAAGCGTCCGCACCGTCGTAGTCCCGACCGCAACCACCCGCCGCTTCTCGCGTCGCGCCCGCATAATCTTTTCCGCTGCCTCCGGAGAGATCGAATACGCCTCGGCATGCAGAGCATGATCCTCCACGCGCTCCACGTGCACCGGCTGAAACGTTCCCAGGCCGACATGCAGCGTGACCTCCGCCGTCTCGATCCCCCGCTCCCGGATGCGTGCCAGAATCTCCGGCGTGAAGTGCAGCCCCGCCGTCGGCGCCGCCACCGATCCTCGCTCCCGCGCATATACAGTTTGATAGCGCTCGCGGTCACTGGCAGAATCGGCTCGCGTAATGTAGGGCGGCAGCGGCACGTGCCCGATCTTTTCCACCAGCGAAAAAAAATCCCGGTGCTGAGGGTGACCCATTTCTCGCGCGATGTGTGCGCAAGAAGTAGGGACTTTCTCAAACCGCACCTTCCTCTCCCCAAACTCACCCCTCCCAATCACCTCCGCCCGAAGCTCACCCCCCTCCCCAAAGAACAGCCTTTCCCCCACTCCAATCTTCCGTCCCGGCCGCACCAGACACTCCCATTCATTCGGCTCTTGACTCAGCTGCCGCGTCAGCAGCACTTCGATTCGCCCTCGCAGGAAGTCTCGCGCCGCCGGGTTCCGCGGGCTAACCGGCTGGGCCCGGATCCCTCCCCGCCGCCCATACAGCCGCGCAGGAAACACCCGGGTGTTGTTAAAGACCACCAGGTCGCCCGGCCGTAGCATCTCCGGCACCTCCCGAAACGTCCGATCCTCAAAGCGCCCCGTGGCTGCCTCCAGCCGCAACAGGCGCGAGGCTGCACGGTCCGCCAGCGGCTCCTGGGCGATCAATTCTTCCGGCAGTTCGTAGTGGAATTCCGATACCAGCACGCAGCCCGATTATAGGGCCCGATTAGGGCGATTGGCGGGCGATTCAGAGGGCGCGGAAGGCTCCCGCGCCGCGCTTTTTCTCGGAAATTTCATTGTTTCTGCGCACTCACTACTGGTACCATTCGAGGTGAAAGAGTGCGGGCCGCGATTGAATCCTTCCCCGAAGGTACCCATGTCGGAGCGCAAACATAGGGAAGAAATCGTCCGCTACGGACGCATGCTGCACCAGCGCGGCTTCGTCGCCGCCATGGACGGCAATCTTTCCGTTCGCCTCCCCGGCGACCGCATCCTGGTAACACCCACCTGCCTGAGCAAGGGTGCCATGCGTCCGAACGACATGGTGATCGTGGATCTCGAAGGCAATCGCGTCGCCGGCCGCCGCAACGTCACCAGCGAAATCGGCATGCATCTTTTGATTTACCGCCTGCGCCCCGACGTGCAGGCCATCGTGCACGCGCATCCTCCGACTGCGACTGGCTTCGCTGCCGCCGGGATTGCGCTCACCGAGCCGCTGGTTTGCGAAGTCGTCATGGGCCTGGGATGCATCCCGCTCGCCCGTTACGGCACGCCGGGCACTTCCGAACTCACGCAGACGCTCGAGCCTTATGTTCCCAGCTACGACGCAATCCTCATGTCGAACCACGGCGTCGTCACCTACGGCGACACACTCGAACACGCCTACATGAAAATGGAAACCGTCGAGCACTTCGCCCAGATCGCCCTGGTGACGCACCTGCTCGGCCGCCAGCAGCCGCTGAAAGAAGTGGAAATCGAAAAGCTCCTGCTCGCCCGCACCAAGTATTTCGGGGCCAAAGCCGCTGCCTCCATGCCCCAACCCCGCGTTCCTCAGGAAGTCAGCTAGAAACTGCCAGAAACCGCAAGAGTGTTCTTGGGTGAGAAAGCGGCTTTGATCGCGCCGCAACTCCAGCCGCGCAGCGGCGAAAGAATGCAGCCCACGGCGTAAGCCGTGGGTTCGAAAGGAAAAAGAGAACAAGCCCTGAAAGGGCGAAAGAAGAAGAGTGAAAGAACCCCTCGCACTGGACCCAACCGCGCCATAAATGACAACCGACTCCTGAACTGCACTCACGCAGTCCATATCTCCGGAAACACGCGCCGGAAATTCAAACCCAGAACTTTCTCCACCGCGCCGCTCGAATAACCGCGCTTCATCAACGCATCGGCGATGATCTCCATCTTTCTCGGCGTATTCATGTCCGGAATGTACGGCGGACGATCCTCACCCGGCGCCGAGATTCCCGCTGCTTTGCGTTCATCCACTTCCTTGCGCAGCGCATCGAGATCCGGCTTGTCAATCTTTCCAAACGGAACGTCGCTCCCAACACCCACATGATCCTCGCCGCAAACTTTCAGCGCATGTTCCATGTGGCGCAAGTAATCCTCCAGCATGGGCTGCTTCGGCGACGCCGCCAGAAACGGCAGCATATAAATCCCCATCTCTTACAATGTCGGCGGTGTC
>JASHPH010000015.1 GCA_030038255.1 Candidatus Sulfotelmatobacter sp.
CTGCTGGCCACCGTTCACTGCGAGGGCGCGGACGGCTGGGGAGAATGCGTTGCTGGCGAGAATCCGTTTTACAGCAGTGAGTGGATCGAGAGCGCATGGCCCACGCTGATCGAACACCTGATTCCGGCGCTTCTCGGCCAGCGGATTGAATCGGCGCGGGAGTGTCCCGCACTTTTTGCCAAAGTGCGCGGTCACCGCATGGCCAAGGCCGCGCTGGAAAACGCTCTGTGGGACGCCGAAGCCACGCAGAGGGGAGAACCGCTGTGGAAACTGCTCGGCGGATCGCGCCGCGAGATTCCCTGCGGCGTTTCCATCGGCATTCAGGATTCGGTCGAGCAGTTGCTGGAGAAAATCCGGATTGAGCTGGCTGCCGGCTATCGGCGCATCAAGGTCAAGGTCAAGCCGGGATGGGATGTGAATGTGCTCGAGCGCATCCGCTCGCGCTGGGCCGATATCACGCTAAGCTGCGACGCTAACTCGGTGTACACGCTCGACCAGGTTGAGCATCTCCGCAAGTTCGATCAGTTCAATCTGCTGATGATCGAGCAGCCGTTGTGGGACGACGAAATTTACTACCACGCGCGGCTGCAAAAAGAATTGCGCACGGCGATTTGCCTGGACGAATCGATTGTCAGCGCGCGCAGCGCGGCGTTTGCGCTGGAGATCGGCGCCTGCCGGATTATCAACGTAAAGGTTGGCCGTGTGGGCGGGTTCAGCGAGGCGATCAGTGTCCACGACGTCGCCCACGCGCAGAAAATTCCGGTCTGGTGCGGCGGCATGCTCGAAACCGGCATTGGCCGTGCCCACAACATCGCGCTGTCGACGCTCGCGAACTTCAGCCTGCCCGGCGACGTCTCCGCCTCGAAGCGGTATTGGAAGGAAGACATCGTCGATCCGGAAGTGGAAGTATCGCCCCAGGGCATGATTGCTATCAGTGATCAGCTGGGCACGGGCTATAGGGTCAAAACCGATTTGATCGAGAAGCTGACCGTCCGCAAGGAAACGCTGCGGGCGAAATAACTACTGTGGAGTTGTCTTCGAGTCGGCTGGCGTAGACGCCAGCTTTTCCTGCTCAGCCTCCAGCATTTCCGCTCCCTGCGCAAACGTCAGCGTCTCCGGCACCCGCCGAAAATCGCTGAACGTTTCATCCGACACCATGCTCAAGTTCTTGAACAGAAGAATTTTCCCCGCGAAGTTCAGTTTCATCTGGGTGATCTCCCAAGTGCCGTCACCCAGATCGGCCTGCTCCACGAAGAAGTGACCGCCTTTATCGAGACGGCCAATGATTCCCCAGCCGAAGGTCACATCCTTGAAGAGTGTGCCGTCAATTCTGGCGATTCGGCGCTGGCTGGTATCCACCACGACATATCCTTTCATGCCTTCAAGCACCTGCTCGACGCGCGATGGCGGCGAATATCTGGGGTTGGGACGGAAGGTCAGCCGCACAAGCGATGTTTGGGTCTGCGGCCCGCCGGGCGGTGTACTGGTCTGCGGGGCGGCGGTCTGCGAGGAGGCGTCGCCATTGTGCGTGCCCGCATATTGGTACAGGAATGCGTCCGGCAGCGCCTTCACAATCTGCAGTGTGCGGTCCTCGTCCTCCTTTTCGTGCGCCCGCTTCTTGCGCAGCTGGTCGGGATTGTTCATCAACCAGTTCAGGTGGTTCACTTCGGCTCGATGCTGTTCCGGCGTGAGCGGCCGATCATTGACGGCGATCAGCATGCCTGCCATGGCATCCTTGGTTTCAACGTAGAACCGGCTTTGCGATCCCTTGGGAGTCTGCTTGCGCGAGCGGAAAAAATGCCGGGCGGCGGGATGCTCGGCATCGGCAACCTCGTTGCTCACGGCCAGCCGCACCAATTCGCCGGCGGACATGGCGGGCTGGCTCGGTTCTTGAGCAGCCACGCAGCGAATCAAGAGCGCGAAACACGCAGCGTGCAACCATGCGGTTCGCAACCAAGCCAGTCGTACCCTTGGTTCCAGACTAATCATTCCAAACTTTAGTTTAACAATGCGGGCACCGGGATTTCTGGGTTACGTTGGTTTCGTCCACGCTTGCCGGTGCACCCTTGCTGCGCGACCGCGCCTTGGGTATAGTCGTTCAAAGCGGACCTTTCGGTATCCGTCTCATCGGTACCCCGGCCTACCTCGGATCGTGGTCATGAAGATCATGGTCGTGAAGTATCCCGCTTTCCTTAAGGAGAACAGGCATGAGTGCTCCGTTGTCGGGCGATCTGGCGCAGATTGGCAAATCGGTAGTCATCAAGGGTGAGTTGTCGGGCAGCGAAGATCTCTACGTGGATGGCTACGTCGAAGGCAGCATCGCGCTCAAGGGAAACGGGCTGACCATCGGCCCCAACGGGCAGGTCAAGGCGAGCGTGGAGGCTAAGGCGATTGTGGTGCAGGGCAAGCTTGAGGGCAATGTGCAGGCGAGCGATCGCGTGGAATTGCGCAAGTCAGCAATGGTGAGCGGCGACATCAGCACGGCGCGGATTGCCATTGAGGAAGGCGCTTACCTGAAGGGGAAGGTCGACATTCAGGGCAGGGCGGAAAAGGCCGCAGGAAAGTAACTCGCGATTCCCGGCCAGTCGGGTTAGAGTGATGGCGTCAGTTACGCATAATTTCATGAAGCTCTTTCGCGGTTCATCGGGGCCAGAGGCGGCAATGCCGCAAGTGCCGCAGAAGCTCACGCGACGCTCCAGCGGCCTGGGCGAACTGG
The DNA here is from genome assembly GCA_030038255.1 of Candidatus Sulfotelmatobacter sp. Classification (GTDB taxonomy): domain Bacteria; phylum Acidobacteriota; class Terriglobia; order Terriglobales; family Acidobacteriaceae; genus Sulfotelmatobacter. Next base: position 2,717 of record JASHPH010000015.1, read on the forward strand.
CGCGCCTGTGGGAGAACGAGACTCCGCTGTGCGTGCTCGATCTCGGGTCGACCTCGGCGGCGAATATCCGCTTCTTCACCGAGCGCAGCCACCGCATTTACAGCGAAGATCTTCTGGTCGCCTCGACCGAGCCCAATCTCGTCACCAAAGACGAAGATGGAAAGGTGATTCTCGACAGCCGGCAATTCCTGGCCGACAACCTTGTTTACCCGGCGGCGCACTTCGACGTCGTGCTGTGCTGGAACCTCCCCGATTATCTGGATGAGAGCCTGGTGCGCCCGGTGATGGGCCGCCTGTGGTCAGTGCTGAAGCCCGGCGGCATGCTGCTCGCGTTCTTTCACACCAAGGACGCCGGGCCGGATTCTCCCTGCTTCCGCTTCCACATTGTGGGCCGGGATACGCTCGAAATGCAGCGCATCGTGCTGAAGCGCGAAGCGCGCCGCGGCCCGACCGGCGCGGTCCATACCGCCATCAACGACGGCTTCCGCCTGCAGCGTGTCTTCAACAACCGTCACATCGAAACCCTCTTCCGCGACTTCGCCTCGATCAAGTTCTTCCTGGCAAGGGATAATGTGAGGGAAGTGCTGGTGGTGAGGTAGAGCAGCGTTCCGGTGCGCGTCCGTGAATGAGCGCAATCGCCTGCCTACACTCCTCATCGTGCGCTATAGTGGTGCTTCGTTCGCGGAACCACCATGCCAATCACTAGAATTGGGCGAGTCGCTTTAGCTGGGCTGGTCGTAATTGTGGCCGTAGTGTCCGCGTGGACAGCATGGAACTGGAAGCTTCTACGCCCATACCATTGGCAACAAGTGGAATCGCCGGATGCGACGTTCAACGTCAGTTTTCCGGGAAGCCCAAAGGCTTCAACGCAGAACGAAACTGATGCCATTGATGGTCACCAGTTTGTGTCAAACCGGCTCACCGCTTCACCCGCACCCCGAATCGGTTATGCCGTCAGTTGGTGGGAGAATCCCGAGCAAAAGGACAAACCAACAGGGGAACTGTTTGCACACTTTCGAGACTGCGACGGCGCCGTGTTCAAGGGAAAGGTCGCAACCAAGGAACTCACGGTTTTGGGGTATCCGGCAATCGACATCGTGACGGTGAATGTCGAAGGGACGGTGGTTCACAACCGTGTCATTCGGGTTGGCTCACGAATCTATTCCTTATTGGTGATTGATGGGACAGGAAGATTCGCAGCGGACAAGAAGAATATTAGCAAGTTCTTCGGCTCCTTTTCCCTCCATTGAGCATTGCTATTGATAAATCCCGTCTCTGACAATGTCGGCGGCGTCAAGTTCTTTTTGAGCGCACTGCAGCATGCACTCGGAGAAGAGCGCCATTTCGCTCTCGCTGAAGAACTGCCGTTCCAACCAAAGGCTCGCATCGTAATCGTTCAGGTCAGGAACTCGGTCCGACCCAGCCGTCTCTTCGGTTCAACCTTCGATCATGATTACTAGTTCAGACTCCTCGTGAAGAGGAGCAGGATGCCCAATCAATTACTCGGTGTTCTGCTGCACACCATCGCGATTTCCGGGCGGTCCTGCGTGCGAACCGAACTTTTGGACTGCTTGTAATCCTGACCTTCACGCCACATCCAGTACAACCGAATGGCGAGTC
>JASHPH010000190.1 GCA_030038255.1 Candidatus Sulfotelmatobacter sp.
CTGTGGAGGGGTTTTCGAAGGGTATTTCCCTCAAAAGCCGCCAGCAGACAAGCATGCCCGAGCAGCCAGAGCCAGAACGAGGCTGCCAGGTCCAACTTATGTCGTCGGGGAGAGCGGTGAGAATCAAGGCGTCACGATTTCTGTGGTTCGTCGTGGTGGCAGCCGCAACTGCCCATGGTCTCGATTCTCAGACCGTCACCCAGCCCGTTACGACGACCGATCTTGTGGCGTGGCTTACTGGGGGGATATCGAGCACCAAGCTCGCAAGGCTGGTTCAGGATCGCGGCCTGGCGACGCTCCCAACCAACAGCGAACTCCGCCAGCTCGAGTCGGCAGGAGCCGACAAGGATCTGATGCGAGTGGTGAGCTCAGGAAACGTACAGTCGGCCAGCATTGGACCGGCGATTCCGGCAGCCCTCTTGAAAGCTCTGGCTTCGGCTCACCAGCAACATTTCCACCAGGCCGAACTAGAGCTGCGCGAGGCGCTGGCCTCTGACAGCGACAAGTCCGCTCTGCATTACGCCCTGGCCACCATGCTTCGCGTGCAGGAGCAATGGGACGACGCCTTCGACGAACTGAGCGAAGCCACGCGCCTGATGCCCGATCTTCCCGAGAATCACAGCGCTTTGTCCTACATGTTTTACCTGCTGGACGACGGCCCGAACGCGATCGCCGAAGCCCGCACTGCGCTGAGCATCGACCGGAAAGACAGCGACGCCTATCAGTACCTGGGGCTGGGACTTTACTCGACCGGCCAGTACCAGGCCGCGGTTCATGCCTATGCTGAGTCGGTGGCGCGCGATCCCAAGAACGCCGACACGTATTACGACATGGGCATCGCCCTGCACGCCGCGGGCGACGCGTCTGCCGCCATTGCGGCCTATGAACAGGCCATTCGCCTGAGGCCCGAGTTCTGGGAGGCTCATGCCAACCTCGGCCTCACCTTGCACGAGCAGGGCAATCTCGAACGGGCGGTCGCCGAGTATCGAGAAGCCAAGCGGATTGCTCCGGGCGAAGCCTCAGTCCGCAACAACCTGGGCAACACCTATTGCGATCAGGGAAATTTTGACGCCGCCATTGCGGAGCTGACCGAGCTGTACCGGCAGCATCCGGAATGGGAGCAGGGGCACGCCTGCCTTGCCAGCGCCTACATGGCCAAGCAGAACTATGACGCTGCGGTCGACGAGCTGCGGCTGGCCTTGCGGCAGAATCCTACCGGCTCGGCCGAACACCGCGTCTTAGGGCAGGTGCTGCTCATGGCCAACAAGCCGGAAGAGGCGTTGCACGAACTGCGTCTGGCAGTTTCGCTCGCGCCGGACTCCGACGTGGCGCATCACATGCTCGGCACGGCGCTGTTTCAGCAGCAGCAGCTACAGGCCGCGGAGAAAGAATTCCGCGAAGCGCTGCGGCTGAACGGCTCGGCCGACAACCACTTCTCCCTGGCTGCCTGCCTGATGACGATGGATCGCTATGATGAGGCTCTGGCAGAGCTCGATACCGCGGCCCGGCTCGACCCCAGCCGCGCCCTCTATCGCGCCCGCCGCGAAGAACTTCTCAAGCTGATGAAGGAACCGAACTCTCGCTAGCCCCATCGCCCACCGGGCCAGTACCGGAGCATGTACTCCGGTGTTTAGCCAAGGCCCGCAACAATTACTAAACTACAAATACTCCCACGTTCCGTGAGGTTCGGGAACGCAGCCACCATTCCCCGAATATTTTGCAGCGCAGGAGTCCCCCATTGGCAGTGAACGCGCCCCGACCGCAACCGCCCACCGCAAGTGCAGCCGCCCAAGCAGTGCTGGCTCGGCCCACAGGTGTTCGCCGCGTTGAACCTTCGCCTGCCGCGGCCACAAACCCTCCGCGTAAGGCGTCCGGATACGGGCTGCCGTGCGCCAAATGCAAGCTGTACTATCCCGCCGAGCTGGATACCTGCCCTACATGCCATCACACGCAGCGGGTTTCGCCAATTGCAACGGGAACAAAGGCCGGCGTGAGTCAGGCGGCCCCGAACCCGGTTCCCAACAGCGCCACCGTCGAGCAGGAACGCGAGGAATTCCTCCGCCAGTTCAAAACACAACTCCAGCAAACTCACGCCGAAGTCACAAAAGCGCCCAAATCAGTTTGCAAGCAGGCGGAGCATCAGGCGGGCGATCCGGCACATGCGGAGGTCTGCAAAGCCTGTTACGACCGGCTGCAGGAGCGCGCGGACGTATTTGAAGCCGCGCTTCACCTCGACCTGAAGGAAGCCACGCAGATCGTTTACGACGCGGTGTGGGCTGATTCTTCCGATCCCGCCAAGACCTACGAAAACGCTGCCAGCGCGCTGCTGACCGAGTTACGCAAGCGCGCCGGCATGAACACGCTGGTCCCCTTCCAGCCGTTGTCACACTAGCCGGCTGTACGAAGACTTACTTACTCAGCACCAGCACCACAAAGCTACCGGGCACAATGGATCTCCGCGGATGCGGATTATCCGGCGTCGCTGCCGGCGGTGGGCCGAACTCCGCGGTCACGACGAAGACATTGTGCGTCTTCTCGTCGAGGGCCATCGTGCGGGCTCCGCGCTGCGTGGGAACGGTTTCGGCCACGCTGAATTTGTCCGGCGATTCCTCTTTCACGACCGTGAGCATGCCCTCGCCGCAGGAGGCGAACGCCAGGCCGGTGCCCGGATCGAACCACGTCGCGTCCACGCCCTCGCCGATCGCGGGCGTGGCCAGCACCTTGCCGGTATCAGCGTCGACCACCGCCATCATCTTGTTGCCGCAGCCCGCAAACAGGCGCCGGTTCTTGCGGTCAATCGAGAGCCCACTCGGCTCTTCGCACGGCGCCAGCGGCCACTTGGCCTTGATCTCCAGTTTGTTGGCGTCGATCGCGACCAGTTCGCTCTTGTCTTCGATGTTGACGAAGACTTCGCCCTTGGCATCGCTGGCGGCGAATTCCGGTTTGCCATCCAGCTTGATCGTGCCCAGCACTTTCCCGCTCGCGCCCTCGACGGCGGTCGAATCCTGGCTGCGCCCGTTGAAGGTGAACACGCGTTTGGTGGCCGGATCGTAGAGAATCGCATCCGGGTTGTCGCCGACTTTCACCTTGCTGCTGGTGGCCAGGGTCTTAAGATCGAAAATGCTGACCGTTCCCTCGCGGCCGTTGCTCGTGAAGCCTCGCCCAAGGTCCGGCGCCAGCGCAATTCCGTGCACTCCCTGAGTGTCGGCGATGTCGCCCGTAACCTTGCCCGAATCCGCGTCCAGCACCATGACGTGCGTGCCCCGCGAAATGTAAACGCGGCGCGCATCGGCATCAGCCGTTAAGTAATCCCACCCGCCTTCGCCGCCGACCTTGTAGGTTGCGGTCACGTGATACCCCGGAGCTGACGCGGCCAGGTACAGGGCCGACGTCGACAGAATCATTGCGCAAATCAACCATTTCGATTTCTTCAGCATGACATCTTTCTCCTTGTTGCCATATCTGCGCCGCGATGCGTGCCATGCCGACAACTCTTCCCGGCACGGAGCAGCGTTCATGATTTGAACGGATCGAACCGAAGTAACTTTACCGCATTTCGGCCATCCACCTAGACTCGCATTATATGGACGTTTCGCCGTTTAATTCGCCTCCACAGGGAACTGATCCGGAATCCGCGCCCATGGCCGATCCCAGACTGCGGCCCACCCCCGACTACGGGACGCTCGGGCCTGGCTCTGACATTCAAGTCGGCTCGGGCGCACCGGCTCCGCAGCCTCGACCGGGCGCGAACGCAGGTCCGCTGGTGGCCATTCTGGTGGGAGTTTTGATGGCCGGCCTTTTCACCAGCATCGCGCACATGCGGCGCTCCGGCTTCGCCACTCCGTTCTCTCCAGATCGCGACGAGATTGAGCACACACCCGCCACGGTCAAGGACCTGCAGCGTCTCGATCAAATGCAACCTCAGAAGCAGGCCGAGACTTTGCTTGAGCTTGCAGCCGCGCGGAACGGTGCCGCCGTCGATCAGATTTCCTCGCGAGTCGATCGCTGGCCGGGAAAGATCCGCTGGAATCAGCAGATCGCCAACCTCAGCGCGGCCGCTTTGAATTCCAGCGACATGCGCGTGCGGGAGTCCGGCATTGAAGTGGAACTGGCCGCGTATGGGCTGCGCAAGAACTCCGCCGGCCTCGACTATGTCCTGCGAATCGCCGGATCTTCGGATCACTCGGACAAGATATGGGCCTTGTGGGCGCTCGGCCTGCTGGCGAACCGAGGAGTTGAGCCCGAACGCGCGGTGGAGAGTTTAGCCGCGCATTTGAAGGACTCTGAGGAGGACTCGCGCCGGTGGGCTGTCGAGGGCCTGGCGCTGAGCGCGGCGAACGAGGCCATCCCGCTCCTCTTGCAGACCATGCACGATGATCAGTCACCGGCTGTTCGTGAGCGGGCTGCATGCGGCGTCGCGGAGTCGGGCATGTTTACGCCCGAGCAGCGGCACAGCGCCATCCCGCAGCTTCTGAATTACACTGACGACCCCGCGCTCGATGCGCAAACTCATGGGTGGGCCTTTCAGGCGCTCGCCGACATCACGCATCAGCAATTGCCGAAAGATCCGGCGGCGTGGCGCAGCTGGTATGAGCAGCAAGCAGCTAGTGGTCAGTGATGAGTGGCCAGTCCACAAATAACTGTCACGCTTCACCTGACCACTAGCCACTCAGCGTCGCCTTCACTCCGCCATTCTTGCTCCGCCATCTTCACTCAGCCATTTTGGCCACGTGCACGTCGAAGCCGGTCTTCGGCAGCAACGACGTAAGTGCGAAGGCTTTGAATCCGTCACCGTTCACTTCCGTGTGACGGTAGACGCCGGGCTCGCTCTCGATCGTTTCCTTGCGGCCTTCCATATTCGCCAGAAACTCCTGCGCCTGGCTGGCGGTAACCTCACCACCCTTCGCGCGCGTTACCACCGCCTCGGAAGCGTACGAGCGCACCAGCTTGGGCCAATATTTCTCCAGCAAATCGGTGCTGGCAAAAAT
>JASHPH010000191.1 GCA_030038255.1 Candidatus Sulfotelmatobacter sp.
TGCCAAAACGTGACACAAATCACTGACACTAGGCCCTACTCGTGGGAGTTTTGCAACTGTAACTTCTGCATTTGCTTGGAGACGGTAACGGCCAGGAGCGCCTTCCCACATGGCAAGCCAAACGCTCCGTCACGACTCACTCAGCGGCCATATGATCTCGCACTACCGCGTCCTCGAAAGGCTCGGGGGCGGCGGCATGGGAGTCGTGTACAAGGCCGAGGACAGGAAGCTCGGCCGCTTCGTTGCGCTGAAATGCTTGCCTGAAGGCCTAGCCCGAGACCCGCAAGCCCTCAGCCGCTTCCAGCGCGAAGCCAAGGCTACCTCGGCGCTGAACCACCCCAATATCTGCACGATCCATGAAATTGATGAGCACAACGGGCAGTCCTTCATCGTCATGGAGTATCTGGAAGGGGCAACGCTGAAGCATCGCATTGCGGGCAAGCCTTTGGAGACCGAGTTGATCTTGTCGCTAGGCATCGAGATTGCCGACGCGCTGGACGCGGCACACTCCAAAAGGATCATCCACCGCGATATCAAACCTGCGAACATCTTCGTGACCACTCGGGGGCAGGCCAAGATTCTGGATTTCGGGCTGGCCAAGGTCATCGTCAAGCCGGAAAGCATTGCCGCGAGCGCTGCGACCATCGAGTCCGAGGAGCATCTTACGAGTCCGGGCAGCGCACTCGGCACGGTTGCTTACATGTCTCCGGAGCAGGCGCGGGGGGAAGAACTGGATGCGCGCACCGACTTGTTCAGCTTCGGGGTGGTGCTGTACGAGATGGCGACGGGCCATCCGGCCTTCACCGGCAGCACCTCGGCGCTCATCTTTGAGGCGATTCTGAACAAGGCCCCGACCTCGCCGGTGCGTTTGAATCCGGAAATGCCGCCGAAGCTGGAAGAGATTATCAGCAAGGCGCTAGAGAAAGACCGCGACCTGCGTTATCAGAGCGCCTCCGAAATGCGCACCGACCTGAAGCGGCTAAGACGCGATACCACTTCGGGTCGGGAAACCGTTGCGGCTGACCGCACACCCGCCGCCGCGGCGACTGTTAGCGAGCCGTCGGCCGGCCCGCCCTCAAGCACAGCCATCCTTCTCGGCGAAGCCGGGCGGCACAAGTTTACAGTAGGCCTGTTCGTCGCGGGCATGGTGCTCCTGCTGGGCGGGCTGGGTGTTGCCATCTACAAGCTGAGCGTGCGCAAGAGTGAACTGAACTTCCAGAATATGAAGATCGTCCGGGTCACCGAGAGCGGCAAGGCCAGCGATGTGGCTGTTTCTCCTGACGGGCAATACGTGGTCTACGTGCTCCAAGAAGGCGAAAAGCAGAGTCTCAACGTGCGCCAGGTGGCCACCGGCAGTGACGTGCAAGTCCTGCCGCCGGACGTAGTGAACTTTAGGGGACTTGCCTACTCGCCGGACGGGAACTACATCTATTTCACCCGCTCCGACAAGAGCAATCCTAACTACAGCTACCTCTGGCAGATGCCGGCCCTGGGAGGCACGCCGCGGCAGTTGGTGCGCGACATCGATTCCCCGGTTGGTTTCTCACCCGACGGCAGGCAATTCGCCTTTGCCAGGGGAGTTCCGGAGAAGGGCGAAGTCCGCCTTGTGGTAGCAGGAGCGGACGGAAGCGGTGAGCGTACACTCGCGACCCTTTCTGGGGCGTTGCTTGGCGGGTCCGACTGGTCACCGGATGGGAGAACAGTTGCGATCACGACCACCGGGGGCACGAAGGTCACGCGCCGGGTGATCTCAGCCATATCGGTCTCCGACGGGAAGGTGCATGCGATCTACTCAACCCCGAACTGGCTGGGGCGGCCTCGCTGGCTGGCAGATGGGAGTGGCCTGCTCGTGACAGTATGGGATCCTGCCCTGGGGTGGCGGGCCCAGCTTTGGCAAATCTCCTTTCCCGGCGGAGAAGCACACCGATTTACCAACGACCTGACGGATTACCGGTACTCGGATCAGTGGTCTCCTCTCGACATGACGCGGGATCGGAAGACTCTAGCTACTATTGAGAGCACGACGGCCGCCGATCTCTGGGTGGCGCCCGCCGGCGATGCCGCGCGCGCCCGCCGGATCACAACCGGGGCGCGAGCGAACAACGGTCTCGCCTGGCTCGCCAGCGGGGCGCTTGTTTATGCCGATTTCGACGACGACTTGTTTAGCGTGCAGGAGGATGGCAGCAAACGGACGTTGTTGGCGCCGGGCCAGAACGCTAACGAGTTACCCGCAACTTGCGGCGATGGGCGCTTCATTGTCTTTCTCGCGTACCGGAACGAAAAGCTCAACGTGTGGCGAATGGAGGCCGATGGTTCCAATCCGGTCCAGTTGACTGACGAAGCACTTGCCTACAACCCTGAGTGTTCACCCGATGGCAAGTCAGTGCTGTATACCCGCATCAATGACATGACCGCGTGGCAAATGCCAATTCAAGGCGGGCCGCCCTCGCAGGTAGTCTTGCCGAACTTCACGGGCGGGGCACCCCAAATCTCGCCGGACGGTAAGCTGCTTGCCTATCTCGCCATGCCCGCAACCATGTCGAGCCCCATGGTCTTGACTGTGGTTCCTTTCGGTGGCGGCTCGCCTGTTTATAGGTTCGATGTGCCCATGGGTGCGGCAAGGATTCGGTGGGCGCCCGATGGCAAGGCGCTCGACTACAGATTGACGCGCGGCGGGGCTTCCAATATCTGGCGGCAGCAGCTTGCGGGAGGTCCCCCAAAGCAGATCACCAATCTCGAATCCGACCTGATTTTCGATTTCGCCTGGTCGCGCGACGGCAAGCAGCTCGCCCTCGCCCGCGGCAGCATCTCCAGCGACGTCGTCCTAATCAGCAATTTCCAATAGTCCATCCCCTGCCCGTCGCCCGCCACAAGGCCAACCCGTAAAGGAGGGCCGGATTACTCCCGATCGACGGGCTAGTATGTAGTAGCCCCAAGTCGCTTGACAATATGTCGGCTCGCGCCGTGTACAGGTAGCTCCCCAATAGAGTTCTTACCGCGTCTCCGCAGATGAGGATCTCAAAAACCTGGCTCCGTTCAATCTGATGGAATTGGCTCCCCCTTTAAGCTGGTGCTGACATCCGCCCTTGCGCAACGTAGCAGAGCCCAATATTCCATTAAGAGCCGAAATCGCTGCAGGCGAGATAGGAGACCGGCACCAGCACTGCCAGCGGGATTGGCAGCGGATACTGCTTGAGCATCGGTCCTTGCAGCGTCAGGGTATACGGGATGAGTGCCACGACAGCGAGTACACCAGCGACTTCCAGTGTCCAGAAAATCCGCCAATTCCAAAGAGTCATACGTTCCCCGTTCGACAGCAACAATTCTACGAGCCTGCAGATACTTTGTCGGTTGTCGTAACTAGGCGTTTGCGCTCATTGACCTGGGTCCGGCTCAATGAGCGAAATCGCGATGTTACGCCAATTGACAGATTGCTCCCGGAAAAAATGCAAGCCCCAGAATCCTCTGAAGCTTGCCTCATCGTCGGGCGAAAATTAGGCTTACGCCGCTT
>JASHPH010000192.1 GCA_030038255.1 Candidatus Sulfotelmatobacter sp.
GGTAACGGTGGAAAAACCTTGGTGGAGCTACTCCACAAAGACCCCAACATCACAATCGTCGGCGTGGCCGACAAAGACGAAAGAGCATCGGGGCTGGCCTTCGCTCGAGAACTTGGTTTGCCGGTAAGCACCAATTACCGGGAGCTGCTGGCCACCAAGAATGTCAACCTCATTGTGGACGTGACAGGCGACCCCGCCGTCGCTCGAGCAATTCAGACGCTGAAAGCCGAGGGAACAGAAGTCATTGGCGGCAATGCTGCGCGATTCATTGGGCAATTCATTGAAGCCAGAAAAAGGACTGAGGCTCTGGAGGACAAGTATCAGCTTGCTCTTCGGGAGCTGGAAGCCCGTGCGGAAAGTGAGTTCATTATCGGCAACAATCCGAAGATGAAAGAGATTTCGGAGCTGATTGCCAAGGTCGCTCCAGCCCCCACCACAGTCCTTATACGAGGTGAAAGTGGAACCGGCAAAGAGCTGGTGGCGAGAGCGATTCATCGCCATAGCATGCTCAGCAGCCAGCCGCTGGTAACGCTGAACTGCACGGCTCTGTCGCCATCGCTGCTGGAAAGCGAGCTGTTTGGGTACAAACGCGGGGCATTCACGGGCGCTTATGCCGATCGCAAAGGATTGTTCGAAAAAGCCGACGGCGGCACGATGTTTTTGGATGAAATTGGCGACATGTCGCTGGAGATCCAGGCCAAGCTTTTGCGAACCTTGCAAACGGGCGAGATTCGCGCGGTGGGCGATCTGCGAACGAAGGAAGTGAGTGTGCGGATCATCGCGGCCACAAATCAAGATCTGGAGAAGGCGATACGCGACGGCACATTTCGAGACGATCTGTTTTATCGCATCAATACGTTCACCATCACACTGCCGCCGCTTCGTGAACGGACGGAAGACATTCCCTTCCTGGCGGAATATTTCCTACAGCGGGCGCGTGCCAAAGTGAACAAGCATGTCGAGTCGATTGCGCCACAGGCGATTGCACTGCTCAGAAATTATTCCTGGCCGGGCAATCTTCGCGAGTTGGAGAACGTGATCGAAAGGGCCGTGGTGCTGACATCGTCAACTTTCATTGAAGCTGAACACCTTCCAATCCACGTTCAGGATCTTCCCGCGTTCAAGTCGCAAAGTGGATTTATGGCAGGCAAGTCGGCGGTGATTGAGCAGTTTGAACGGCAGGCCTTGTCGAGCTATCTTTCTGAGGCAAAGGGAAACATTTCCCGGGCAGCCGCGTTGGCGAATCTTCCTCGCCGAACTTTTCACCGGCTCATGACCAAGCACAAGCTTCGGCCTGTAGAGCGGACATGAGACATCGATGTCACAGAGCATGGACATCCGTGTCTCTAGTGCGTTAACTTACTAATTGCAAACAAATTAACTAGTAGATGCAAGCTCATCTGGAGAGACATTCTTGTCTCTTATGCACTCAAGCAAACCGACCGGTCGGTTTCTCATTTCGCTTCAGACATCTCTCTTAACTTGTTGGTTTGACTAGCGCTTATCGCCGTTGACCGGCTGGGTTCTGGCATGCTCACCCGATTGGCAGGCGGCTTGCCTCTGAGGAAGACGGGGACAGATTGCGAATTGAGGAGGGCGTGCTCGCTGGAGCCGAAAAAGAACGATGAAGAACCTATTCACTATCGGTATCGCATTGGCAGTGGGGATTGTTTTGTGGGGCAGGCAATACGCAAACGCAGCAGGCTCACCGGCCCCGGACACGGCGACCGGGAACGCAACCGTGAAAGGCACGGTGAAGTTTGAAGGCGTGGTGCCGGCCCAGAAACCGATCAACATGGCGGCTGACCCGAGTTGCGCGAAACAGCATGGCACTCCGGTCCTTACCCAAGAAGTGATGACCGACTCCAAAGGCCACCTGCAAAACGTGATTGTTTTTGTGTCAGAAGGACTGGGAGACCGGAAATTCGACCCACCAACCGAACCGGTTGTGATCGACCAAAAAGGCTGCATGTTCATGCCTCACGTTGTGGCACTGCGCGCCAATCAGCCGCTGCAGATGATCAACGATGACTCGACGGCCCACAATATCCATCCCGTTCCGGCGAACAACCGAGAGTGGAATAAAGCAGAGCTGCCGGGAACCAAGACGGATGAAAGCTTCGCGCGGGAAGAAGTGGCGATTCCGGTGAAGTGCAATATCCATCCCTGGATGCGCGGCTACGTGGCGGTGTTCAAGCACCCATATTTTGCGGTGACCGGAAAAGGCGGCAGCTTTGACTTGAGCAATCTCCCTGCCGGCACTTACACGATTAAAGCCTGGCACGAAAAATTCGGCATTAGCACGCAGACGGTGACAGTTGGAGCGAACGAGACCAAAACAATCGAGTTCGTTTTCAAGTCGACGTAACTGAAGCGGCGGCGAGAAGCTGGTCAACCAGCCAAGGCTTCACGTCGCCCGCTAAAGGATCTCAGAAGGAAGCAGTAGTGCAGCGGTAATCAATTAGCGCCTGCAAGAAGTTGCCGGCGCAGCAACATGGAAAAAGTCCGAAGGAGAAGAGAGAAGAGATGGCAGGTAACACGATAGTCAAGAACAAGAACCGCTGGGCAGCCGGGGTCACCCCTTACGCCGCAATGGGCTACTACAACGCGGACTACGAGCCCAAGGACACGGATATTCTCTGTGCATTCCGCCTGGTGCCTCAAGACGGAGTGGAACCAATTGAGGCTGCGGCTGCGGTGGCGGGCGAATCGTCGACGGCAACCTGGACTGTGGTTTGGACGGACCGCCTGACACCTCACGAAAACTATCAAGCGAAATGCTATCGCGTCGATCCGGTACCGGGCAGCAATCAGCACATCGCGTACATTGCCTACGATTTAGATCTTTTCGAGGAAGGCTCGATTGCGAATCTGACATCGTCGATCATCGGCAATGTCTTCGGGTTCAAAGCGCTGCGCTCGCTGCGGCTGGAAGACATGCGGATTCCTCCGCACTACGTGAAAACTTTTCAGGGTCCGCCGCACGGAATCGTGATGGAACGCGAATACCTGAATAAATTTGGGCGGCCTCTGCTGGGCGCGACGGTCAAGCCGAAGCTTGGTCTCTCCGCTCGTAACTATGGGCGCGTCGTTTACGAGGCGCTGCGCGGCGGATTGGACTTCACGAAAGACGACGAGAACATCAACAGCCAGCCGTTCATGCGCTGGCGCGACCGCTTCTTGTTCTGCATGGAGGCGGTGAATCGAGCTGTGGCAGCGACGGGCGAGATCAAAGGGCATTATTTGAACGTCACCGCCGGGACGATGGAAGAAATGTACGAGCGCGCTGACTTTGCCAAGGAACTGGGCAGCGTGATCGTAATGATCGATTTGACCATCGGGTACACAGCGATCCAATCCATGGCGAAATGGGCGCGGAAAAATGGAGTAATTCTGCACCTGCATCGCGCCGGTCATGGCACCTACACGCGGCAGAAGACACACGGCGTTAATTTTCGGGTGATCGCCAAGTGGATGCGCCTGGCCGGAGTGGATCATATTCACGCCGGCACGGTGGTGGGCAAGCTTGAAGGTGATCCCAACGCCATCCGCGGTTACTACAACACTCTGCGAGAAAACAAACTGGAAGCCGATCCATCGCAAGGACTTTATTTCGAGCAGGACTGGGCTTCCCTGCCTGCGACTATGCCGGTTGCTTCCGGCGGTATTCACGCCGGCCAGATGCATCAGTTGCTGCATTATCTCGGTGAAGACGTCGTGCTTCAGTTTGGCGGAGGCACGATCGGCCATCCGGATGGAATTGTTCAGGGAGCGACGGCGAATCGTGTGGCGGTGGAGGCGATGATCCAGGCGCGTAATGAAGGGCGCGATTTCTTGAACGAAGGTCCGGAAATCCTAGCCAGAGCGGCGCGGTGGTCACCGGAGTTACGAAAAGCGCTCGAGGTTTGGAAGGACGTAACCTTCGACTTCGAATCCACAGACGTGCCCGATGCCGTGCCGACACTGACGGTGTGAGCAGGCAAGCCGCGAACCACCAACCCGATGAGGAATTTTGCCCTGCGCGGGTGCGAAATGGAGATAGAGGATGCGAATCACACAAGGAACATTTTCTTATTTGCCGGATTTCACTGAGGAGCAGATCAAGCTGCAAATGCGGTACTGCCTCGACAACGGCTGGCCGATTTCCATCGAGCACACGGATGATCCGCATCCCCGCAATTCGTATTGGGAAATGTGGGGACTGCCGATGTTCGACGTGCACGATCTCGACGTTCCCATGCAGGAGCTCGAAAACTGCCGGCGGGAGTTTCCCAATCATTACATCAAGGTGAACGGCTACGACCGCACCAAAGGGAAACAGACGACCATGTTGAGCTTCATTGTGCACAGGCCGAAACAAGAGCCTGGCTTCACGTTGGAACGGACGGAGAGTGAGGACAGACGAATCCGGTACACGATTCGATCGAAGGCGCAGGTCGCCTGAGCGATCGGCGAATCGTAGTAAATCGTGCCAGACAACGCTCATGACGAACACTGAAACAGCATCAATGAAAGCGGTGGAATCGCCGGAACTCGCCGTAGCAGCAAGCAACGAGAATGTCGTGGACATTTCCGCTGCTCATCGCGATTCCAATCTTGATGAGATCCTGGATGGGCTCGACCGCGAGTTGGTAGGGCTGAAGCCGGTTAAGGCCTACATCCGGCAGATCGCTTCTTTGCTGCTGGTGGCACGGTTGCGGGAGAAAGTGGGGCTTGCGACCGAACGCCCAACACTGCACATGTGCTTCACCGGACGTCCGGGCACGGGCAAAACCACTGTGGCCATGCGCATGGCGAAGATACTGCAACATCTCGGGTATCTGCGCCGCGGGCATCTTGTGGTTGCAACTCGCGACGATTTGGTCGGCCAGTACGTAGGCCACACCGCTCCCAAGACGAAAGAAATTTTGAAGAAGGCCATGGGCGGTGTGCTGTTTATTGACGAAGCGTACTACCTCTATCGCCCTGAAAACGAGCGTGATTACGGGCAGGAGGCGATTGAGATGTTGCTCCAAGTCATGGAAAACCAGCGGGAAGATCTGGTGGTCGTGCTAGCCGGATATCAGGAGCGAATGAATACTTTCTTTCAATTCAATCCCGGCTTTCGCTCGCGCATCGCCCATCACATCAGCTTTCCCAATTACACGCTAGAGGAGCTGACGGCCATTGCCGAACTGATGTTGCAGCAGCAGAACTACGTATTCGACGACGAAGCGCGGCGCGCATTTGGCGAATATCTCGAACTGCGCCGTAAGCAGCCTCATTTCGCCAACGCGCGCAGCGTGCGCAATGCCATTGACCGCATAAAGCTGCGGCAGGCCAATCGCCTGGTGGCGGAAGGCGGCTGCGTCGCCAAAGAGGAATTGCTGCGCATCACTGCGAGTGACATTCTTCAGAGCCGCGTCTTTAAGGGAGGCTTAGAGATGGAGCTAGGCGATGCAGACGCTTGCAACGAATCGGACGAACGGCGTGGAGGGACCTAATGACTAGACGAAGACCAATTGTGCTCGGAATTGTCGGCGACAGCGCGGCGGGAAAGTCAACCATCACCCGCGGCTTGGCGGAGTTGCTGGGCGAGGACCGTGTTACTCACATTTGCGCCGACGACTATCACAAGTATGACCGCGTTGAGCGGGCGCAGCGGAAAATTACTCCCCTCCATCCCGACTGCAACTACCTCGACATTCTCGAGCTTCACCTGGAACGCGCCCATTACGGCGAACCGATGCTCAAGCCGGTTTATGACCACAGCACCGGCACACTGGTGCGGCCCGAGTATGTCGTTCCGCGCGAATTTGTCATCGTGGAAGGCCTGCTGGGCTTTCATACCCAAGTCATGCGGCAGTTTTACGACGTGAAGGTTTTTCTCGCTCCGCCGGAAGAGTTGCGCCGCGAGTGGAAGATCAAACGCGATACCGCGAAGCGCGGCTACACGCGTGAGCAGGTGTTGGCCGAGTTGGAGCGGCGCGAAGCCGACTCGCGCGACTTCATCCGGCCACAGCGCCAGTTCGCCGATATCGTGGTGCGTTTCTATCCCGATGGCAACGGTTCGGATCAGCCGGACAGCCATTTGAACGTCCAATTGGTGTTGCGGCCCACGATTCCGCATCCCGACCTGAGTTATCTGTTTGACGAGGAGGAGACGCGTCGCTCCGGCGTGCGCCTCGAACTTGGGCGCGACAATGGTCGTCCCGTCGATTTTCTCAACGTGGATGGCAATGTCAGCCGTGAACACGCGGCAGAGTTGGAAGACACGATCTGGAAACACCTTCCTGACTTGCGGCCGCTGCGTGCCGACCAGTTCGGCGACTACAACTACGGCAGCGAGGTGCGGCACAGCGACCCGCTGGCGCTCACTCAACTGCTGATTACTTATCACCTGCTGCGTGCGTACAGCAAAGACGCGCCTATGCCTTTTGCGCGTCCCATCGCTGCGTTGAACCGGCTGCAATTCCTGCCCGAAAACGCGCCGCTGGAAGTGGTCACGGAAAAGTGAAACGAACATGGCGATTCTCTCCAGCTCAATTTCTCTGACTGCGGCTGAACTGGCGCGAATCCGCCGTCTGGCGGCCGATACCGTTCGCTGCCTGGCGATGGATGCGGTCCAGAAAGCCAACTCCGGACATCCCGGCATGCCGATGGGCATGGCCGATGCGGCCGTGGTTCTGTGGACCCGCTTTCTTAAGCAGAATCCGTCAGACCCGCGGTGGGCGGATCGCGATCGCTTCGTTCTTTCGGCGGGGCATGGCTCCATGCTGCTCTACAGCTTGCTGCATCTCAGCGGCTATGATCTGCCACTCAGCCAACTGCGCGACTTTCGCCAGTGGGGTAGCCAGACTCCGGGGCATCCTGAGTATGGGCTGACTCCAGGCGTCGAAACCACGACTGGTCCGCTTGGACAAGGAATTTCAAATGCTGTCGGCATGGCCATTGCTGAGCGCTGGCTGGCAGCTCAATTCAACCGGCCGGGCTTTGACATCGTTGACCACTACACCTATGTGATCGCCAGTGACGGCGATCTAATGGAAGGCGTTTCTCATGAGTCGTGCTCGCTTGCCGGACATCTCGGCCTGGGCAAGCTTATCGTCCTTTACGACGACAATGGCATCAGCATCGATGGCCCCACATCACTGGCATTTACCGAAGATGTTCTCGCCCGGTTTGATGCCTACGGTTGGCACACGCAACGCGTCGACGGGCACGATTCGATGGCCGTCGAAAATGCAATTGCAAACGCACGGGCTGAGACGAATCGGCCCTCGCTGATCGCCTGCAAAACTCACATCGGATTTGGAAGTCCCAACCGGCAGGATTCGTCCAAGGCTCATGGCGAGCCTCTGGGCGCGGACGAAGTACGCCTGACCAAAGCCAAGCTTTTCTGGCCGCTGGACAAGCCATTCTTCATCCCTGAAGAAGCGCGCGAGTTCATGGAACAGTCTGCCGCAGCCGGCGCCGCTCAGCAAAAAGAATGGGAAGAGATTTATTCCGCTTACGGCAAGGTCTATCCAGAATTGGCCGCGGCCTTTGACTGTGCCTTGCGTGGCGAATTGCCGGATGGCTGGGAGTCGAATCTCCCGACTTTTGCCGGCGGCAAACCAGTAGCTACTCGTGCCGCTTCCGGAGCGGTATTGGATGCCCTTGCGCCCGGGATTCCGCCGCTGCTCGGCGGCTCGGCCGATTTAACGCCTTCAAATAACACGCAAAGTAAAAATACCCGCGCCCTGACGCGCGACGACTTCTCCGGCCGATACATTCATTTCGGCGTGCGTGAGCACGCCATGGGCAGCATCCTGAATGGCTTGGCTCTGCACGGCGGGGTTCGCCCCTATGGCG
The DNA here is from genome assembly GCA_030038255.1 of Candidatus Sulfotelmatobacter sp. Taxonomy (GTDB): domain Bacteria; phylum Acidobacteriota; class Terriglobia; order Terriglobales; family Acidobacteriaceae; genus Sulfotelmatobacter. The sequence goes on from JASHPH010000192.1 coordinate 7,834, forward strand.
GCACATTTCTCATCTTCTCCGATTACATGCGGCCGGCAATCCGTCTGGCGGCTCTGATGGAATTGCCCGTCATTTTCGTTTTCACCCACGACAGCATCGGCTTGGGCGAGGATGGGCCAACGCATCAACCAATCGAACAGATTTCTGGCTTGCGATTGATTCCGAATCTGGCAGTCTTTCGTCCGGCTGATGCTGCAGAGACCGTGGAAGCTTGGCGTTTTGCGCTAGGCCGCAGCTACGGACCGACTGCACTCGTTCTTACCCGGCAAGCTTTGCCGATCATTGATCGCACATGCCTTACGCCCGCAGAAGGAGCTGCCCGCGGCGCTTATGTGTTGAGTACGACCGAAGATCCGGACGTGATTTTGCTGGCTACCGGTTCAGAAGTTCACTTGGCGTTGGCCGCACAAGAAATCCTTGCAGCGCAGAAAATCCGGACGCGCGTTGTCTCCATGCCCTGCTGCGAATTATTCGACAAGCAGACCAAGGAATACCGCGAAGCTGTGCTGCCCTCGACCGTGCGCGCACGAGTGGCCGTAGAAGCTGGAGCCACTGTGGCATGGGGGCGTTACATCGGCCTCGACGGTGAGATTGTTGGGCTCGACCGTTTCGGCGCTTCTGCGCCTTGTGCGGTGTTGTACCGCGAACTTGGCCTCACAGCCGAAGCTGTGGCCGAGGCCGCACGTCGCGCCATCCTTCGAGTGAATCGCGATTGCAGAACGACGGTCGGCAGACCAGCACAAGCGTTGGGCAGGGACGAAGCGAAGAATTAGGAAAGGAGCATGAAGATGAAGCCGAAACCGAATCTGAGTGTGGTGCTGGTGGGCGGTCTCTTGGCAACGCCCGCGATGACGGTGATGATGTATACGCTTGCGCCAGTCCTTGGCATAAACACCGACATCGTTGCGATGTTGGGAGAAGTGCTGGGCGGTTGGAAGACGGGGATGTTGGTTCACATTCTCAACGGCGCCGTCATCTTTCCGGCAGTTTTCGTGTTCTTGCTTTATCGCTTCCTTCCCGGTCCACCAATTGCGAAGGGAATTGGGTTCGGACTTGTCCTCTGGCTGACTTCGCAGGCCGTGGTAATGCCAATTATGGGCGCGGGCTTCTTTAGCGGTAACATTGGAGGACTAAAAGCCGTCATCGCTTCGCTCCTGGGACACATCGTGTACGGCGGTTTGCTTGGCTTGGTTTGCTTGGTCCAGTTCCTCGCGCAGGAAGATTCATTGGGAAGAACCATGCCCGTGAGCACGTTGGGTCCCAAGGTTGCCAGACCGGAATCAAAACCGCAGTAACGGAAAAACGTCGCAGCAATTGCAGCGATAGCCGAAAGAAGGCCCACACCAGAGTGGGGAACTAGTCCACGCCCGCGTCGTTGCTCGGTTTATTGCAGCTTCGCGTACTCGCTCTTGGCTTGCTTCAGGATGGGGATGTCGGGGTCGGCGTCTTTCCGGAAGCGAGAAGAGGCTCGACCGGTTGCGCTATTGCGGGAGCCCGACCTTCCTTACCAGTTCAGCGAATCGCCGGTCGGAGCGCAGGGAGTCGAACAGGAAATCAGTCTTCAAATTCATCAGTGGCCGATCGCGGTCCTGATAAGCGGTGTTAAGCCACCGGAACGCTTGATCTCCGTCTCCCAAGTCGGCATAAAGAGCAGCGATGCCGTAAGCAGGCCAAGAGCCAGTCTTGTATTGCACAAGCCGGGCTTCAATGCCTCTGCTGAGAGCGCCCTTCCAGCCCGCTGAACGAAATCCTTGCTCCAAAGCCAAAGCGAATTCAGAGTCGTCTCGGTCACCGTAAAGGCGGCCACAGGCCTTATATTCTTCGATGACCTGCGGGTACATGCCTTTTCCCCAATAAGCTTCGGCTAAACAAGAGTGCGCCGCAGCGAATGTGGGGTTGTCATTTGCCAGTTTCTTGCAGACGGCAATAGCCTCGTCGTACCGTCGTGCCATGATGTGAACTTCTCCGACCGCATAGCTGATGATCGATGACAAGGGATCGAGTTGGTGAGCACGATCAATTTCAGCAAGGGCTTCCCGTTCCCGCCCGCCAATCATGCCAATTTCTTCCGCGTACCATTGGTGGGCCGTGGCATCATCGGGATCGAGCTCCAAAGCCTTCTTCAACTCAGCCTCGCCGCCGGCAAAATCCCATTCGTACTTCATCTCGTTCATGCCCAGAACGGCATGGGGGCGAGCCAGTGTCGTGTCCAACTCCAGCGCTTTGCGGGCGGCGGCATTGGACTTCAGAAAGCTTTCCCTGGCAGTGCCGCTAAAGTCAGGCAATACTAGATAGGCATCGGCCAGACCGGAATACGCCAGAGCGTAGCCGGGATCTTTGGCGATGGCTTGGTTGAAATAGGAAATCGCAGTGTCCAAGTCCGAATGCGTCCGTTTGTTCCAGTAGTAACGACCCTTCAAATACAATTCGTAGGCTTCTGGATTTTGCGTGCCTTGCTTGGTCACTTGCTGCCTCGCTGAAGCGCTGAGCTTGGAACGCAACTTTTCTGCGATGTCTTCCGCAATCTGCTGTTCGAGCGAGATGACCTCTGTGCTCTTGCCGCTGTAGTGCTGTCCCCAGATTTCGGTGTTGTCCCGAACCTCGGTAATCTCGGCACTCACTTCGATGTTGTCACCGTGCGGCAACACCCGGCCGCTCACCAGCGCGGAGACACCCAAAGCATCGCCAACCTTTTGCAGGTTTACATCCTTTCCTTTGAACTGGAAGGCAGAGCGGCGAGACTTCACCTTGAGTTGCGGTACATGGGTGAGGCTGTCGGTCAACGATTCCGCAAAGCCGTCGCTGAGATACTCCGTGTTGGTGTCCCCGCTTCCGTTGATGAACGGCAGCACGGCGATGGAATCGATCTGCGCTGTCCTGCCAGACCGCAAGTACCAAGTGCCAACTGCCGCCAGCGCGATGACGGCGATGCAGGCGGCTAGGACGAGCCATGGCCTGCGGCGTATGAGCAGCTTGTCGGTTAGGGCTGGTACGGCAACTAACTTG
>JASHPH010000193.1 GCA_030038255.1 Candidatus Sulfotelmatobacter sp.
GTCTTGGTATGCTCACTGGATTTTGTATTTTTCACCGAGCGTACTTCGGTTTTTCCCCTATCACGCGCACTTCTTCCCCGCGAAGGCCAGCATACTTGACCGCCATCCCGAGCAGGGTGTACTCGTCCTCTTGGTAATCGGTGAGTTTTCGGCAGGTCTGCGCAATGAGGGGAAGCTACCCCTCCCGCTAGCACCGACCGCACGGCCCTTAGCGGGGATGCTTGAGGTATTTGGCTAGGAGGTAGTCCATGTCATCGCCAACACCATAACCAAAGGCGTGGCTGATTTCCCGCACACGGTTGAGTCGGGCGATCAGGCTGTCCCGGCCGTTTGTGGGTAGCGTCTTGGTTGACTTGAGGGCCTGTTCGAACATGCGTACCAAGGCATCGAAAAATCCTTCCTCTTGATAGCCGATATCCTGACAGTATCCCGCTGCTTGCTCGCAGTAGAAGACCATCAGCTCGGCGAGTCCCGCAGGATCACCCACGGCCTTTTTGTAGTGGGAGATGGACTGTTTCGCTTTGGAAACGGATGTGTCTTGGTTGCGAAACGGATCCGGCCAGAGCCAGCGAGCAAGGGTTTCCTTGTACGGTTCCAACACGTCCTCGCCCAAGCCAAAGCGGGCGTGAAGGAATGCCTGATTGCTTTTATCTGCAGCGTAGAGGTGGTGAATCAAGTCCACGAGCGCGGTCCGGTCAAACGCGACGAGCTTGTCTTTGACATCGGTCCACGTCGGTTGCGATTTCGCTTTACGTTTCATCATAGACAGGTTCAGAAGCAGTAACCTTGTGCCAGCCAGTAGTGCCAGTCGCCGATGGCCTCGACAGTAGAGTCGTCCGCGCTGATGGCCAGTAGTTGGGACAGAGGAACGGCGACATTGCGGCCATGCCAGCGAATCAACACCAGCATGTCGTGAGCACAGGAATCTTCCGGCGCCAGACCGCGGACTTCGACGGTTTCTCCCTTGCGAAGTGGAGAGACCACCCTGGCCGCAGTGCAGCGAGCCGAAAAGGGGAACTTGATTTTGTTCTCCAGGTAGTAGTACCAGCCGAGAGACTGCTCTTCGGGCCCGTAGGCATCAACAACGATTTCGTTGCGGATTCGTTCTTCACGAATGCGGCTCTTGCGCAGCTTGGGCACGGAGTGTTCGATTCGATGATTAGTCAGTCGGCGGGTCCGTCGTCCGTGTAGGATTGCAGCACGTCTTCCATTCGTTCGAACAGGCGGTCCAGCTCGTTTTGCAGTTTCTTGTCTTTGGCGTGGTTGGCTTCGGCAGCAACATAGCCCATCAGTTCTTCCAGATCATCGAGCGTGAAGGAGTAGACGGACGCCTTGCTGGAAGCTGGCATGCCGCGCAAGGCCGCGGTCAGCTCGTCGTCGGCGAGGGTGTGTTCGAGAATCAACTCGCGTTTCCGAGGGCTCAGCTTCAGAGGAACTTTCTCGCCGGGGCGCACGGGCTGGCGGACGCCGTCGTCGTAGCGTAGGACTTTGCCGGGGTTAGTCATGTTTCCCTCGCTGGCGGGGCTGGAGCAGTTGGCGGATGCGGGAGAAGCGCAACAGTTCCTGAGCGCCCAGCACGGGATGGGCCGGCCACGGTTCCTCGTCCACCTCTTCCTCCTCGTCGTCATTGCTCTCGATCTCCGGCTCGGGCGGCGCCAGAAACTTCGTGCGCTCCAGATGGTCAAGATAGGCGCGGATTTCCTCGGCGGGGAACAGTCGCTGAATGGCAGCGACGAAAGCAGGCAACTCCGCAGCAAAGTCGGAGTCCCGCTCGGCAGCCTCCACGAAGCTGAACAGCTTTTCCCCAATGAGATAATCCAACGCGTTTTTCGTCCCGAACTGTTCACGGATGTCTTCGGTGGCGGCGCACTGCTCGATCCAGATTTTGTGAAACTCTACGGACGACGGGCTCATGAGTGAATCCTTTCTCTCAGAATACGCCGCACCGAGGTGCGGCCGATGTGCAGATGGCGGGCGATGGCCGATTTGCTGAGTCCAGAACGGTGCAGCTTGCGGACTCGGTCGGCGTGCAGGGCCGCCGTGGCGGGCCGGCCCAATCGTTTGCCGTTCTGCCGGGCATGCGCCAAACCGGCGCGCACCCGCTCACGCAAAATCTCGCGCTCAAACTCGGCAAACACGGCCAGCAGTCCGGCCATGGCCCGGCCGGCGGGGGTGGTCAGATCCAGCGCCTCGGTCAGTGAGACGAACCCCACGCCGAGATGCTCCAGTTCCTGCAGCGTGCTGAGCAGGTCGGTGACCGAGCGGCCCCAGCGATCCAGCCGCCATACCAGCACTCCGTCGATCTCCCGGCGGCGTGCGGCTTCCAGCAGTTTCTCGCGCGCTTCGCGTTGTGCCGCACCGGAGCCGACCTCCTTGACCTGCATGACAACGGTCCAACCTCGCCGCGCGGCGTATTCGCGCAGAGCGCGATTCTGCATGGGAAGAGTCTGCTGGTCGTGGGTGGATACGCGGGCGTACAGGCCGGCACGAAACGCAGTTTTCCTCCGACCAGACCCCTGGCCAAAAACCCTATGCGATTCTGTGAACAGAGAGGCCCGTTTGGCGGGCATTTTCGAGGAACTCCTACCTCTGGCCGAAACCAAGAGATTCCGGCCAGGCGGATCATTCTACTCTAGCCGGTGTCGAGACGGATGCCGACAGTTTCCAGCGTGGCGCGGTAGTTCCACGGCATCCACTGCGTCGGGTTGCGGGCTAACTCTTCGGCGTGGAACTGCAACTCGGTGAGGTAGTCGAAAGGGTTGGCGCCCGAGAGTTCGCAAGTGTGAATCAGGCTCATGAACAGATCGCCGACCCTCGCTCCATTCTCGGTCTTGTAGAACAGCGAGTTCTTGCGGTGCAGTATGGCTTTCTTCAGCGCCCTTTCACAGATGTTATTATCCAGCGGCGCTCCCGCTTGGCGCAGAAACAGGGTGAGCCGCTCCCAGTGTTTCAACAGATAGCGCATCGCCAGCCCCAGACCCGAGTTGGGTTCGACCTTCCTCTCCTCGAAGTGCGCGTTGAGCCAGGCGCGGAGTTCTGCCATGACGGGGGCGCTGTGCTGCTGGTGGTAGCGCAAGCGTTCCTCCGGCGTCATCGCTTGTTGGCGAACCGCGGCATCGTGGCCGTAGATCTTGCCCAGTTGTTCCAGCACATACTGACACGGCTGCGGAAAGTTCTCGATCACTTCCACAAAACGGCGGCGAGCGTGCGCCAGACAATGGCCCACGATGACCTCCAGGTTCTCCGGCAGCTTGGGGAGGTTGCGCGAGAGCGCGTCGCACATCTGCATCGGCGGAGCCAGTTCGGCAGCTCGCTGCTCGAGCACATCCGACAGGTTCTCGCCCGCATGCTGACGTCCGGTGAAGAACAGGGCCATGGCGTGCCTCTGCGCGGTCGAGACAATGCCGCTCGTGAACACGCCGGTGCGTTCCGCAGCATCGCTTTCGTTCTGGTCCTTCTCCATGCCGAGTCTGCGACGCAGGGCCAGCACCAGCATGGAGGTGTCGTCGTTGTGCAGCACTTCGCCTTGCGCGGCCTGGCGAATCAACTCCTCCATCGCCGGTTGGAGCGTGGCGGCGGCCTCGGCGACGATCTCACATTGCGTCGCGACGGGAAGCGGGATGCCCATGCTCTCCTGCAAGTCAGCCAAGCGATTCCAGGGAAAGCCGCTGCCATAGCGGAGTAGCGCGATCATGCTGGCGGTGGTCACGTCGTACTTTTCTTCACCAACTCCGGCGGGAGCTTTCGCGGTGAACACTTCGCCGCACAAGTTGCAGCGCAGCTTCTCGAGTTCGTACACGGTGGCAGCAATCGGCACTTGGCCTCGCAACCGCACCAGCAGCCCTGGCTCATACAGCGGATAGACTTTGCCGCGCTGACATTCCGGGCAGCGATCGCCGCGCTGCAACGTGGCATGCGGCACCTCGATACGCTGGGCACCTGTGTACGCCGTCGCGCCGTGTCGCCCGTGGCCGGCAGCGGACTTCTTCGAACCTGTGTCTGCTGGCGGTGTCCTCGACGTCGGGCTGGGTGCGATGCCAGCCTGTTCCAGAACCGCCTCGGTCTTCTCGCTGCGTGCATGACACAGCAGTCGGCGCAGACTGGCCAGCGTCGCTTCCCGCGTCTCCAGCAACTCGGTCACATAACTTAGCGTCTGAATCGCGGCTTTCAGCTTCTGATATCCCCTCTCGCCCAATGCTCCCCGCACGCTCTCCAACAAGGCTTCCAACTCTTCGGCGCTGACGTCCAGCGGAGGCGTGACCGGCGGCATTCAAGTCTCCTGCAATAACTCGCGAAAGCGTGGTGTGATGGGGTAGCCCAGCACCTGTTTGAGGGATCGATTGGGCCGGTGAGTCTGATCGTCCTTACCTCTCCCCGTGGTCCGTCCCAGCAGAATCCAGTTGGCGGCGCGATAGCAGGTGCCACGAAACCGTTCTGGGTCGACGAAGGTTTCCACAAAGAAGATGGGATGGTGATAAACGCACTCCCAATCGGAGGACAGCCGCTTCGTTACACGCGCCAGAAGATGCGAAGCCATGTGCTCGACTTCTACCCAGGGGAGAATCAGAAAGCGCGTGTTGTAGGCGAGGAAGCGCAGGTTGCGCCGCCGCGCTTCCGCGCTCCAGCCGATGTAGCGGTCTCGGCTGCGCAGGTGACGCGGCGCCGAACTCCACGCCAGACACGCAATCGGCCGTCCCTGCGCCCACGCCACATACTTCAGGTGCTCGCCTACTGGCTGCTCGTACCCGAGATAGTGATACTGTTCCAGCAAGCTGTTGAACAGTGTCTCTTCGGGCGTGCGCCGCACTTGCTGAAGGCCGATGGGCTGGAGCTGACTTAACCGGTCGCGGAGCGGCGTGGTATCGATCAGGACCGGGACTGGCGCTTCGCGTCTCGCCAGAGGATTCGGTGGGGTATAGCGAACCGGCGGCAACTCGATCTCGCCCGCCCGGTGCAACATTAATAGAAGACCGCGGCACACCATGTCGCGCAGCGCGCCGTTGGCCTGTTTCCACTGCCACGCCTCACACAGTCGCGCCGACAGTCGGCGCCGGCTGATTCCGGGATGTTCAGCGATCAACCGCCGAATGAAGAGAATGTCTTCGGCGCGAATCTCTCGGCCACGATAGCTGTAGGTCGCCGCCATGCCTGCAGTGTGGCAGAACGAAAAATGGAACGCAAGCGAAAAAACGTACGGCAGCGTAACTACGCGCTCACCCGCCGCCACACCGGCGCCGCCACCGCGTCGGGGTTTCCGGCGGCCAGCAGCAACTGCACCTGATGGGCTTCCAGAACTCTTGTGGGCTGATTGCCGCTCGGCCACCACACGAAACGTCCCTTCGACAAGCGCTTTTGCGCCAGCCAGAATCCCTGCCCGTCATACACCAGAACACGAATCGACGTTCCGCGCCGCGACCGGAACACAAACAGACAACCCGAAAATGGATCGGCCTGCAGTTTCTCCTGACACAACTGCGCCAGCGAATCGATGCCCTTCCTTCCGTCGACGGCTTCGATCGCCACCAGAATCCGCATCTGCGGCGTAATCTGGATCACCGCTCACCAGTTCGTGGTTCCAACAACACCCGGCCCAGAGCCGCCAGGTCCGGCGCCCCCATGCCTCTCCACTGGATGCGCATCTTGCCCTGCGCCCCTTCCAACTCGATCACACATTCCGACCCCGCGATCGCCGAGGATCCCACCATCTCCAGGAAAGACGGCACCGAAGTCACAGACCGCGTGCGATCCGCTTTCGTGCGTGGCGCATCCGTCGTGGCAGGGAGCGATGCCCTCGAATGCCGAATCGCGCGACCCTTGCGGGAACCTGACTGGATCGGAAACCGGCCGTCTGACTCGGCGATGCGCTTCAGCTTGCCGTACTCCAAACGCAGAACCTGCGCCGTGCGACACACGCCCTGCTCGCTGGCTACCTTCGCGGCCGCTCTCCACAATCGCGGCGGGATCGGCAAGCGCACTCCCGGATGGGCGCTCCGCCAACGCGCAAAGCGCCGGTAAATCCTCTTCATGCCTTGGGGAATCTCAGACGGCTCGTTCGCCATCGCCAGCCCTCCTCTGCTTACACAGGAAAGACTGACCTTAGCAGCCTCGATCAGATCGAGTCACGCAGCTCTACCGAAAGCACACGATCATTCCTATCTGCTGCCAAGAACTCGTGGTGCTCACTCCCCGCTCCGGGCTCTCGCTGGACGTGTAACGACCACTGAAACGGTAGGTGATCGTAAGGACGCATCCCGGCAAACCTTGGGATCGCAGGATTGACCGTCTCAAAGTCGAGGAAATAGAGAGGGTATTCCAGCTTCGCAAGTTCCGCAGGCAATTCAGGGCTGAACCAAGGCTGTCCATTCTGTACGCACGTAGCCGCTCGGCGTTGAATTTCTGTCAACTCGAAGTCATCGGGAATATTGTTGATCGACTCGATCCCCATCTCTTCCAGTTCCTCGACCGCGCTGGCGTTGATTCGTGGTAGGAAGCCGATGTGGTCGTTCGGACGCGGCGGATTGCAGTGGTCGAAGAATTCGCAGACCATGGGCTGCATGCAATGTTTTCCTGTGGGAAGGTCGGGCGCAGAAGACATTTCCAGCACCCGAAGCTCTGACCGAAGCTGAAACGTGAGCTTCGGTTGCAATCGCAGCACTGTCCTCGTCATATTCCGGATTCGGAAAAAGCGCCAAGGGTCGATGTCGCCGCCCGGAAACACATATTGCCGATTCACCCTTGCCAGATGACACGAGGCGACATCCACGCCGCAGTTCGAGACAACGCGGTACTGGATCGCAACGTCCTCAGCATGCTCTTCTTTCATGGAGGCTGAGGATTTCACTTCTATTAACCGCCAGCGTCCATCTCGGCGGCGGTGCAAGATGTCCACCCGGACGCACACGCCATCGTGCTCGAACGCAGCCTCGAATATCGCCGGGATATC